>JAFIGC010000049.1 GCA_020831635.1 Verrucomicrobiota bacterium
TAAGTGAGTTTTGTTGACTATCAATGACTTATGTCGAATTTAAAAGGAAGTTAGGCTAAAAACGATTTTAAGATACCTGGAAGGCGCTCCGACAGAACGACTCATGCCCGGATAACCCCCAAATTTAAAACATGCCAGAGATGCCTTGAAATCATTCTGTGGGTGCCGGTCATTTTCAGCCCGTTCGAACGAGACGGCCAGCGAAGGAGGTGTTCAGCCGGTCGTGTTTCCTGCTGGTCACGGACAGCCGGGGATGCAGACACTGGGAAGAGAAGCCGAGTTACCCAAATCCTTTCGAGGGACAGCCGACACGAGCAACCGACATGAACAACAGGACGTCCGGCCTCAGCCGGTCTTTCTTCTCTTCTAATCGCCGCCGAAGGCAAGGCGATTTAAGAGTAATATACCGTAGGTATATTACTAAGGACTAACAGGATCCTGTTAGTCGACTTAAAAAGTTACGACAAATGGACTAACGGAATGGAATTAGTCGGATCGCTGTTTTCTCTAGGGAATTCCACGGATCGGCTGTTTGGGGTCCTGCAGCGGCTGTTACGTAAGTGGCCCTGATGTACATTCGAGACATCTCAAAAATCGACTAACGGAATTGAGTTAGTCTTGGGCTATAAGGCGTTGGGTATCATCTGTTTACTACTCGAAATTCTGTATAGTTTTCATAAGTACTTGGTATCACGCATTATTCAAAATCGACTAACGGAATTGAGTTAGTCTTCGGATGTAAGCCGTTGGGCGTCATGCGTTTACTACTCAAAAATACGTATAGTTTTTATAAGTATTTGATAACACGGACACTTACGCTGGAATTTGTCGGTATTTTCGTGATATCTAAATAAAAAGTGTATAGGTGTATGTATAAAAACCCCACAAGGAACGAGGACTCAGGCCCGCAACTATGGCCGGTCTCTGGCTCGCATTCAAGCGGTGCGGTTTGGGTAGGGCTGGCGCGTGTGCCAATGGGGCCTCGATCAACGAAAGGAGAGGAAGTGAAGACACCGCTGAAGAGCATATGGGCGTTCGCGCCCTGTTACTCGGAACACACGATCCGCCGCTATCTCCTGTGGTGCGCCGAACTCGTGGAGGACACGCTGGAGGCTCCACAAACCATTGCGGCACTGAACATGGCCAAAAGGTACAGCGACGGCAAGGAAACCGGCCAAGCCGACGAAGGGGAGGCCCTGCCTGTTACGCGGCGGCCAGCCGGCTGTTCCCGGTCCTTGCAGCCGCGCATCCCGCCACGATGGTGGGCCTGCGCGTAATGCACGGCCCCGTGTGATCGTTGTCGCGGACACCAAGCTGTTCAACGTCCCTTATATGACGGACACGAGCTTGTGGTCTTCGCACACGGGTACGCGGAGTGGGCGGATTTAGCCGCCCGGTATCGGGAGGCGTACAACGCGGATCAGGAGACCGGCATTCCCTACCGACAGGAGTCCATGCGCTCCTTGCTGGCGGGCGACGCGCTGCGCGACAGATGCACGGGCACCGAGCTTATGCTGCTGGCGGGTCCCACGTTCGTGGTCGAACTGTGTTACCATGAGAAGTCGGGGATGACACCCTGCCCGGGTGACCCGAACAAGGTGCTGGCGCTGATGAAAATGGGTGCCGAGGGCTGATTACAGATATGGTTGACCTGGGGGGTCCGCTGCACATTTCAATTTCAAAAAACACTGTAAAACTTGGGTTTTGTGCGAGTTGTTTTGCGCGGACCCCCTTTTCTCGCTGTAATTGGGGCTCGCTGTATCTGTGTCGGGTCCCGCGAGAATCACTATACAAAAACCGAAAACAACCACATGAAGCGGTCGTGATGGTGGTGCGACCATGAAAACGACGCTGAATGAGATACGACGGCACAGCCCCTGCTACTCGAGCTGGGTCAATCTGTTGAAACATCTGGGCAAAACGAAACCTGATGGCACGCCGCTGTCGTTACTGACCATACTGGAGAGCAACGGGTTCCAGGACACGCTCTGGTGCCTCAGAGCCGTGAAAGGGCACGACCGGACGATAAAGCGCTACCTGCTATGGTGCGCTGACAGACTCAGGGACCTAGCGGATACAGAGACCATTGAAATACTCGACCGCACGATCGATTTCGTGGACGGACGGGCTTCGCCGCCCGATCTGGACTCGAATTACCGGGTGCGGGCCGACCGAGCGATATACAACGCCTGCTTGGCCTGCGTCTACGACTGGAGCGATGTGCGCGCCCCTTACGTCGTATCGGTTTGTGCCAACGCAGCTCAAGGGCCGACCGCGTCCGAGCTGACGGCCCAGGCCGAAGAACTCCGGCGCGTGATTCAGGCGACTGACAACAACCAAGACCCTTACCCGAAGGACCCAACATGATTGCCATAAAAGAGCTGGCCGAATTAGTGCCCGAAAACTGCGTGCTCGGCGACATCCGAGGAGACAAAGACGAGCTATGGCTCACGCTGTGGCCCGACTGGACCTCGACGGTGACCTCACACAAGATGAAGCTGCGGCTCGTCTACGACACCGAGGGTCACGTACGCGAGGACCAAGAGCCCTATAGCTCCACGCTGCTGCCCTCGGATCACGAGGAGCGGAGGGCCCGCATACGGCGTGTAAACGAGCAACTGGGACAAGCGGAAGCGGATGAACGTACGCTGAATCTCCAAGCGCTGGAACAGTCTCGAAGCGTCCTGCGCAAATGGACGGGCTCGCATGATCCTGCCGACCACCTGGAGCTCCTGCTGGAGATAGGACGCAGGCTCGGCAATGCTCCCGAAGATACCAAGGAACTGAAGGACCGCGCACACGAGCTGGGAACAAGGCTTGCACGCATGCCCGACAACCAGGGCTGGTATCTGCTGTACCAGCCGCTCCAGGAGCTCGACGGCCTGACCCTGAAGCAATGGCTCGACACTGGTCACCCCATTGATCGCGCGGAACAAGTGGTGGCTCAAGCCGAGAGCCGTATCGGGGGCACGGTATGAGCACGGACGATCTGGAGCTGGAGGCCATGCTGAACCACACCCATAAGTCCGGGATCGCGGAAGGACTCAGAAGGGCGGGTAACCACGTGATGGAGGCGGCCAAGGACTCCTTTGAACGCTTCGGCGCTGAAGAGCGGCAGACCCCGCGTCTGCGTCACCTCGCGAACTAGCTGTATGTCAAGGCACACGACGCGGATCCCGGGCCACCCGAACCCGATAACGAGGCGTTCGATGGCCACATCGACACGCCGGACCACACTCCAGTGCCGCCGCCGACGCTATTGCGTCCCGAGCACGGCAACGAAGCTGGCGAGCCGTGCGCCGGGTGCATGCACCTGAACAACTCCCCCACGGCCTGGTGGTGTGGCAAGGCCGGGTGCACGTGTGATCGCACGGCGCACGCGAACCAAGCGGACTGCCGTGAGGTCGATGCCGCGGACGAGGACTCGGTATGAAAAAAGAAAAAGCCACGGGAAACTTACAGTGGGAAGGCGATCAGCTGATGCAAGAGTGGCGTGTGAAGGAAGAGGTTCCAGCCACCGACGCAAGAGGCATCCGGTTTACAAGGTACTCCGAGTACAAAGAGTGGAGAGCTGTGCCCCGAGTCAACGCCGCCGCTCAACGAGACTTCGGTGAAGCATATGGTCCGGGAGATAAAAAAATGAAGTGCCCGTGGTGTTCAGAGCGGATCAGCACATTGAACAGCGACTTTGGCCGCTGTCCACATTGTGACAGTTGCATCGTCAGAGTAGGCGGACACCTTGAACGTGACGGGGTGTTCCACGCTTCGAACGCAGAGGCCGCTGAGTCGGAGGGCTGTGCTCCCGATCCACTATCTAAGCTAATCACCCGAACATGGATTAAAGATCCAGAAACAGAGTTCGCCATCGAGGTTGAGTACTGGAGTAACGGAAAGAGAGTCGTAGTGAACGAGTTCGTCCCCGGTAAGGGTTTCGCTGTACCCAACAACTCATGCCCCGACTCGTCGGAGGGGCGCACGGGTGACAGATGCCCCGCCTGTCGCGGGATCGGCGGCGTAGGCCCTCATGTGTGCGGCATGTGCGAAGGATCCGGAGTCAAAGGCAAGCGTCCCGGGACCGCTGACAAGGAGGTGTCCGATGAGTAGGGAATCAGACCTGGAGCTCATGTGCTCCTACCGTAGGATGGAGCTGATCCTTGAGCGCTATCACGTGGCGCTGACGTGGCTGTACGCTCCTTACCCTCGGGAGAGGAACTATACAGACACGATGCTGGAGTGGTGCGGGCCCGCTGTGGAGATGGACGACCCGCCGTTCCTGAAGCTGGAGTGCCTGCGCATGCACGGGTGGTGGCAGCAGCCCGACTCGCTGTTCCGTCCCATGTCCGGGGGCGGGCCTGAAGATTGTGGAAACCAGGCAGGAAGAAGCCCTGATACTGGCGGTGCCCGGCGGCTTTACGGGATGTGTGAAATGGGGGGGCAGGCCACTGAAGTGGCCATTGCCCCCCCTGTGGGTTGTCACCGGAGATCCACCGACCTCGCCTTTGCGATCAGGGTCGGCAAACTCTTTCCTTGGTGCTGTGACGCCATTTTCTTGGCGCATTTCAGAAGGGCCCGGCTACGTCGCTTGCTCAGGGTCATTCTCGTCCACCAGTGCTCTGGTTTTTCGACTTTGTCACTGTCGATATACTGGTGGTCGTGGATCATTTTCGCGAAAAGCCCGGTCTTGTCAGCCGGAAAGTCCATGATCTCGCGAGGGTCCATGACCTCCATGTTTTGCAGGAACTTTTCGAACAGCTCCCTCATTTTCTTGACCGTGACGAATCTGAGGGTGTCACCGCCAAAGCTCTTGTTGAGCTTTCGTTTCGAAACCTCGAACTCGATCCGGGTCCACTTGCCGGGCAGGACATGCCCGGGCATG
Source organism: Verrucomicrobiota bacterium (assembly GCA_020831635.1). Classification (GTDB taxonomy): domain Bacteria; phylum Verrucomicrobiota; class Kiritimatiellia; order SS1-B-03-39; family UBA6053; genus PXAS01. Next base: position 4,877 of record JAFIGC010000049.1, read on the forward strand.
TCTTTGTGCCTGTCCAGTAGCTCAAGGCCCTTGTCGTATATCCGCACACGAAATTCGGAACCTTTTAACGTCCCGTATTTAATGCACGACCCGTCCGTCCGGAAAGGGGCGCTTCTCAGTCTCGGGTAATTGAGACCGTCCAGCGCAGACTCAAACGCCGGGAATGGCACGTTGATGCAGGTGCCAAACTCGACTTTTTTGAACTTCAGCCTCATATCATCCGGAGTTTCACGGTACGGATCGATGATCTCGAACAGCTTTTGCACCGCCGCGAACATTGCGTTCTCGCTTTTCACGATCACGCCGTTGTGGGACAGCCCCGAGTGAAGTCGCGACAAGTTCGCCTTGACCCAGATGATATCGATGTCGTTTTTCACCATCATCTGCACGCGTGTCCGTTTATGGGTCCAGAGCACGCGCTCGTTGCCCGGATCTCCTCGTCTCTCGTTTCTGAACCACTCGCAATTTCCGGGGTCAGCGTCATGCGCGATCCAAAGGTCGCTGGGGCCGTCCTCCGGGCTGCGGGTGGACGTGCGCCGTATCTGGCATGACACCAGGCTTAGCTCCACGGTGTCGGGTCCAACGTGTATCAACTCATTCAGAGGCATCGGCGTGCTCCGGCTGCGGGTGTTTCGGTGTCGCAACGCTTGCGATCCAGGCTTCGATGTCACTTTCCAGGATCCGGCGGGTGTTGCCCCGAATGGTCACGGCCGGAAGTTGGCCGTCGTTGACCATGCGGTGTACGGTCGAGCGCGAAAGATTTAGCCGATGCGCTGCCGCTGAAAACGTCAGCAACTTCAAGCTCCGCCTTTCGTCAGTTGCCGGGGCCCGGCCCGTAAGCATTCTGTCAATTCTCTCCAGTGTCTCGGGGTTCGCCTCCAAGATGCGCGCTAGCCTCGATTCGAAATTCAGTAAGTTTTGTGTCATGGGAAATCCTCCTTCGGGATTTAGGGGTAGCGGCTTAACCTCTCGGCGCCGCTTGATTAGCAGCGAGACCGCCCATGGTCTCTCGTTTACGCGTCCCCTACGCTCGTACCGGAGAAAGACATTCTCCGCCCTAATCCCACCGTCACACGTCCTCGTGTGAGGGAGGTCACCATCAACGCAACCGTGTGGACATGCCACCCCCGGTTCTCAGCTCCCCGTAGCTCGAGTCCTGTAACTGACTCTACCATGCACCTATTCGTACAATGGTTCCGCTATTACACATTCCGCCTGTTTGTTGCAACAACGAAAAAGCATGATTTTCGCTCCCCGGCTCTTTAGGAGGGTGACACGGTCTGGAAGAGGGTGAGGGGTGTTGTGGTTTGTGTGGTACGTTTGTGTGCGTTAATCCCACCTATTTACAACGACTCTTCATTTCCTTTGCTTGTTCGATAAGGCGGTCTAGGTCCTCGCTCATATACTGCCCCGAGGCGATTTTTGTGGCTGAGGCCAGCAGTTCCCGTTCTGGTTTCCGCTGTTCCGATATGCCGGTCAACACGAAAGGCATTTTATCAACCATCACCGCTTTGAAATGCTCACGGTCGGGCCGGAAATAGTGCTTGAGCACGATGTCGACCGTCCTGTGGCCGGTAATGCGGCGCACCAGTTCCATGGGAACGCCCGCCGACAGGGCAATCGTTACAAAGGTAACCCGGAGGGCGTGCCAATCCCTGACGGAGGCGGCGTTTTTTCGGCCTTCTCCCTGCACATTGGTTACCTGACGAACCCGGTCGCGGATGCCCTGCCAGTTGGTTCGCCGGATTCGTTGATCCAATTGGTCTTCGATAACGCCCAAGTCGCCGCTGATCTGCCCCTTGCTGTATCCGAACCGTGCTCCGATTTCCCGGTAACTGGCTCCACCCGTATAGGCACGCAAGACATTGACCATTCGTTCATGGCGCGGGCTGCCATCCCGGGTTATTTTGGATATGGCATCCAATCCCAGTTCCTGGGCCGCCTCTGGTGTCAGCTCCGGCTCTTCCGGCAGCACCTCGTCACCGGCAAGGGCGGTGGCGACCAGTAATTTGAAACGTCGGGTCAGTTTCTGGCCTCCGGATTTCGTTTCAACCATTTTCGCCGCTTCGGGAAAGACATCGTTCGAAGTTTTTGGCTGTTGATCCAGGACTTCCAACAGGGGACCGAAAATTGGAATTTCCAGCTTTTCGCGTGTTTTGCCTGTTTTGCAGTTGATCACACCCGCCTGCAAATCAACATCGGCCCAGCGCAGGCGGCAAACGTCGCCTTTCCGCATGCCCGTGCAGGCGGCGCAGACCACCAAAGGGTACAGTAGCTTGTCCTTGCGAGCCACTTCGAGTAGTTTTGTCAGCTCTTGCGTGGTAAAGGGTTTGCGGTGAATGGTCCCCGAGGTTTCGTCCCCCCGAAGACGGAGGTTTTGAAAGGGGTTGATTACACCTACGGGCAGAAACCTCGCAAATGCGCCACGGAGCAGGTTGATCGACTGGCGCACGGTTTCATCCGAGTAAGTCTCCTGCAAAGTCCGCAGGTGCTCGGCCACATCGAATTCCGTGACATCATGCAGATAGATGGCGTTCCGGGGCGGCGTGTTCATAAAAGACTCAAAGCGGACGAATTTGCTGTCACAAGCATCGAGATGCGAGTCAGAGACCGGCCGGCTTCTGGGCATGCTTCGCCAGAGGCTCGGTAACTGCGACAGCTTCGCGTAGACAAGCTTGCGCCCGGTCTTGGATTCGATCAGTTTTTCCGTGAGATGTTCCGCGCGGCCCTTGCGTTGGGCCTCATCTTGGATTTCCGCCAATTTCCGCTGCGCCTGCTCCCGCGAACGTTCAAATGTCGGGCATCCCTGTTCTCGTAAATCCTCCGGTGGCGTTCCCTTCCATTTGATTCCCAGATTGACATCTTTCAGTTTTCCGTCCACGCTGTAACGCCCATAAAAATGGGGTCTCAAAGCACCGCTGGGATTTCGTTTCAATCGTAAACTCATGGTCGATACCGTCTCCTAACTCACTAAGACACACTATGCGACAGCCAGGCAAAAACCGCAAGCCAAAAGGGGACAAAATAGGGGACACCTTGGCCTTTTTGGCATAAAATACCCTTATTTGTTAGTGTTTAATGCGGTTTCAACCTCGATTCGGGTGCAAGAAGTCGCAGGTTCTAATCCTGGCGCCCCGACCATCTATCTTCCACCCCACTCTGCGGCCGGCCGACAGGGTTCGAACCTGCGAAGCGGGTTTGAAACGGAAGCCGCGCAGCGGCTGGAGTAGGGCCGCACGAAGCTGCGGCAATGGAGCGAAGCGGAATGGCAAACGGAGCGAAGCGGAGTAGGCCCGCGCGAAGTCGCGGGAGGGCGAAGCCCGTCAAACGGAGCGAAGCGGAGTAGGGCCGCACGAAGCTGCGGCAATGGAGCGAAGCGGAATGGCAATCCTGTCGCCCCGACCATTTTTATTTCATAACCATTGGAAGGCTTTTCGAACGAGTTCTTACTCACTTAGGCGGGGCATGAGCGCGGGATTGGGACTTCGGTAGCTGACGATGCGGATGTCGAGGCCGAGGTGGATGGTACGGCCCACGGCGTGCTGGATGGCATCGGCAATCCACTCCATGCGGTTGCCGAAGACCCCGCCGCCGAGAAGGGTAAGATAAACGCCCATTTCCGGGGTTTCGTTCGGTCCACACATCTCCAGCAAGTTGAATTGGGAGGCCACTTGGAAGAGGGCCCCGGCATTGGCCGGATCCGCGTGCAGGGATTGGGCGTCGGCCACGATCTCCCGACAGGTGGAGGGCAGGGGGTCGGGATTCAAGGCCTTTACCCTGGAGCGAAGTTCGACCAGCGACGGAATCTCCAATCGGCCAAAGGCGTGGGCCGCGCCATTGACCCGGGAGACCAGCCTCTCGTCCTCCACCTGCAAACCCTGCCGAACTTCGTCGGGGGATCGTTCGGGGAAACCAAAGAGTTGTTTGAAAAGGTCCGGGGTCATCCGGCACAGGGTAATTTTCAGCGGTTGAATCGACAAGCGTATTCTTTTCTAAAACTTCCTCATATCAGGGTCGGTTGACGGTAGAGCCCTCGCCGGGATTAGCGGGGATGTGTCAAGTTGTGTTGGTTTACACGGGCGGGCTGCCGTCGAGGGGGAGTTCGTCGAGGCGGGTGACGAGGCGGTCGGCGCCGGCGAGTTTGCCGCCGGGATGGGTGGTGAGGACGCCGACGGCTTTCATGCCCGCGGATTTGGCGGCTTGGATGCCGTGGTGGGCGTCTTCGAAGACGACGCAGTTTTCGGGGTCTGTCCCCGCTTTTCGGGCGGCGAGCAGGAAGACTTCGGGGTCGGGTTTGCCGCGGCGGACGTCTTCGGAACTGACGATGTCTTGAAAATAGCGGTGGAATTGGAGGACATCGAGGATGGTTTCGACGTTGGCGAGATGGGGGGAGGTGCCGACCACGCAGGGGATGCCGGCCAGGTGCAGGCTTTGCAGGTAGGGCTCGACCCCGGGGAGGGGGGTGACGCCTTCGTCGCGGATGACTTCTCGGTAGAGGGATTCTTTGCGGAGGGAGAGGGCGCGGATACGGTAGGGGTCGGTGGTCCACCGGAGTATTTCGGGGATAATGACCTCGTTTCTCATGCCGAATCCGAGCAGAAAATGGTCCTCGGGAAGCGGGAAACGGTTTTCCTCGGCGAGACGCTCCCAGGAGCGTTCGTGCGCGGCGGCGGAGTCGATAATGACCCCGTCCCAGTCAAACAGTGCGGCCCAAGGTTTCCTGCTGGCGGACATGAATCAGGTGTTTCGCTCTTTTTCCCGTTTCACGGCCGCGCCGATGAATCCGGCGAAGAGGGGATGGGGGTTGAAGGGCTGGGATTTGAATTCGGGGTGGAACTGCACGGCCACATACCAGGGGTGGTCGGCGATTTCCACGATTTCCACCAGGCCGCCGTCGGGGGTGGTGCCGGCGATGGTGAGGCCGTTTTCGGTGACGACGTCGCGGTAGGCGTTGTTGAATTCGTAGCGGTGGCGGTGTCGTTCGCTGATGTCGGTTTTGCCGTAGGCTTTCGCAACTTTGGTGCCGGGGGTGAGTTTGCAGTCCCAAGCCCCCAGACGCATGGTGGCACCCATGTCCTTCACGTCTTTTTGCTCTTCCATGAGGCAGACGATGGGGTCGGGGGCGTTTTTCTCGATTTCGGTGCTGTTGGCGTGTTCGATGCCGCAGACGTTGCGGGCGTATTCGATGACCGCGCACTGAAGTCCCATGCAAATGCCGAAGAAGGGAATGCCTTTTTCGCGGGCGTGTTGAATGGCCAGGATTTTGCCTTCGATGCCGCGTCCGCCAAATCCGCCGGGAACGAGGATGCCGTCCACGTTTTCGATGGAGGAGGTGTCGCCGCGCTCCAGATCCTCGGAGGCGATCTTGACGAGCTTGAGTTTGGCACTGTGGGCGATGCACCCGTGGTCGAGGGCTTCGAAGATGGATTTGTAGGCGTCCTGCAGTTCCTGGTATTTGCCAACCACGCCGATGGTGACGCTGGATTTGGGGTTGCGGATGGCGTTGATGACTTTGCGCCAGGGGGTGAGGTCGGCTTGGGGACGGGCAATGCGGAAATGCACCAGGAGCAATTCGTCGAGCCCTTGGTCGCTGAGCACCAGGGGGACTTCGTAAATGGAGTGTTTGACGTCGGTTTCTTCGATGACGCTGCTGAGAGGGACGTTGCAGAAGAGGGAGAGTTTTTTGCGGACTTCCAGGGAGAGGGGGACTTCGGCGCGGCAGATGAGCACGTCGGGCATGATGCCGATTTCGCGGAGTTTGGCCACGGACTGCTGGGAGGGCTTGGTTTTCACTTCGCCGGCGGCGGCGATGAAGGGGACGTAGGTGAGGTGGATGTAGACGACGTTCTCGCGGCCTTCCTCCAGCCCGATTTCTCGGATGGCCTCCAGGAAAATCGAGCCTTCGATATCGCCGACAGTGCCGCCGATTTCACAGAGGATGATGTCCACGTCCTTGTCGTCCAAGGCCCGGATGCGGCTTTTGATTTCGTTGGAGATGTGGGGAATCATCTGCACGGTGCCGCCCAGATAATCGCCGCGCCGTTCCTTTTCCAGGACGTCCCAATAGATGCGTCCGGCGGTGACGTTGGATTTTTTGGAGGTGGGTGCGCCAGTGAAGCGTTCGTAGTGCCCGAGGTCCAAATCCGTTTCCGCGCCGTCATCGGTCACGTAAACTTCCCCGTGTTGATAGGGGCTCATGGTGCCGGGGTCCACGTTCAAGTAGGGGTCCAGCTTCATGATGCGTATGCGGAGTCCGCGGCTGGTGAGCAGCGAACCGATTGCGGCGGCGGTAATGCCCTTCCCGAGAGAAGAGACAACGCCGCCGGTGATGAAAATGTATTTGGCCATAAAAAAAATCCCAACGTTGTAAAGGTACGTCGGGAAGATTTCACTACCCATTTCGGAGGGCAATGGAAAGAATGAATTTTGAAAAAACAAAACCCGCCAGGGTTACCACGCCCGTTGAGGGTTTCGACTGGTGATTCTCAGGTTACGGTGGGTTTGTAGGCGCCCGTTGGATTTCGTGCAAAGCGCATGACCCCGCGGCAAAAATCACTGCCCGTCCTCGTCATCCACGTTCACTTCATCGAGGCCGACTTGTCGGTCGCGTTTCTTTTCTCCGCTTTTCGGTTCTTCGCGCCCCAGCTTCTTGGGTTTGATGCCGAAGTAGGGCTGCTGCATTTCCCGGGAAATGACTTTGCAGTGGCGGACCATGCGAATGAGGGCCAACAGGGTCTCGGTGTAATACAGACCAGCCAGGGGCTCTTCCAGATGATCGGCCACGCGCTGGTTGAAGCGTTTCATGGCCGTTTCGGCGTCCGCCATAAAGACGTTCCGCATCGCCATCACTTTTTTGGCGCTGTTGTCATAATTTTTCCAACCCGGCTGCATGGCTTCGATCAGGGCGGTGAGGACTTCGTCGGCTTGTCCGATCAAGGTCCGCAGCGAGGCCACGGCTTCGTCGTCGAGTTTAACATGATCCTTGTTCAACCGTTTGCGCGTGAGGGTGGCCATGGATTCGATGTGGTCGCCGATCCGCTCGATGTTGGTGTTGATACGGACCAAATACTGGATCATCAGCGCCTGACGGCGGGACAAATATCTTCGGGTCAGGTCCGCGAGGTAGTCCCGGGTCGCCCCTTTGATTTCGTTGAGCACTTCCTCCTGCAGGAAAATGCGCCTGAACGCCTTGGGATCGTCTTCGATCTGCAATCTGCGGATCGTTTGCAAGCTGTTCTGACAAATCTCCAGGCAGCGGTTGAGTTCGGAGACCCCGGCATTCAAGGCCGACTCCGGCTGCGTGAGCAGGGCGGGTTCCAGAAAGCTGGACGTGGGCATGGCCTCGCGCGAAGGCGTGGCCCATCGCACCAAGCGTTCGTGGTAGGCGATGAACGGAAGCAGGGCCAAGCCCGCGACACCCATGACCAACGTGTGGGCGTTGGCGGCCTGATGCACCAAATCCGAACTGGTCATTTCCACGGCCCGAAGAAACAGCGGTGCCAACAGCACCCCCAGCAACACATTGAAAAGATTGAAAAACAAATTGCCGATGGCGGTGCGCTTGGCTTCGATTCCGGTGCCAATACAGCCCAGCAACGCGGTGGCGCTGGTTCCGATGTGGGCGCCGAGAATGATGGGGTAGGCCTGTTGCAACGAGGTCATCATGCCCGATTCCAACATAACGAAGGCCATGCCGATCACGGCGCCACTGCTCTGCAGGATGCCGGTCACCAAGGTGGCGATGAGGATACCGACCAGCATTCCCCGGAAGGTGCCGCCATCAATGGCGAGCAAGTGTGGGGCAAGCTCTTCGCGGAACGCCCCCAGCACACTGCCCATGATGGACATGCCCAAAAACAACATGCCAAAGCCCATCAACGCCTTGCCCGCCTGATGCACCACGCCCCGGCTCACCACCAACTGCACCGCGAAGCCCAAAAACAGAAACGCATACGCCAAATCGGTGAACCGAAAGGAGACGAGCTGCATGGCCAGGGTGGTGCCCAAGTTGAGGCCATAAAGAATTGGCAGGGCTCCCGCGAAGGTCAAAATGCCGGCATTGACAAATCCAACCGTCATCACGCTGGAGGCGCTGCTGTGCATCCCCAGCCCCAAACCCGCGCCCAGCCCGTATCCAGTGAGCCGATTGTGGGTGGCTTTGGACAGGATTTTGCGGATGCGCGTCCCGGCGGCGTCCCGAAGGCCCGCGGTCATCATCCGCATCCCCTGAAGAAACAAAGCCAATCCGCCCAAAACCATAAAGGTAGCGGCGGGAATGCTAGGGTCTGTTGTCATTTCTATTTCATTAGGCTTGTGTTAGGATTCTGTCAAGATTGCCGGCCCATGTCCTTTCGAAAAGCTATGTTGTGAAGGTAAGCTTGGTTGAAAAGAATAAGAAAGTGTGGGCGGGGGCAAAGGGGGACAGGAGCGCCGATTTCCGCATCGGCTGGGGCGAAGGGGGATGAAAGGCCTCTGGCTTACCCCACCCACACTTGTTGGGCGTTGACGAACTCTCGGATGCCGTGCGGACCCAATTCGCGCCCAAGCCCGGACCGTTTGATGCCGCCGCTGGGCAAACGGGGGTCGGTTTTGACGATTCCGTTGATGGCGACCTGCCCGGCTTCCAAATCCCGGGCCATGCGCTCGGCTTTTTCGGCGTCCGCCGTCCAAACCGACGCCGCGAGGCCGTAGGGGGTGTTGTTGGCAATTTCCAGGGCCTCCTTCTCCGAGGTGGCTTTCATCACCACGCCAATGGGCCCGAAGGTTTCTTCGCAGGCGGCGGTCATGTCTTGGGTGACATCCACGAGCAGGGTCACCGGATAGAAAAAGCCTTTGCCCTCGGGCAAGGTGCCGCCCAAGAGGCATCGTCCCCCTTGTCGAATGGTTTCGGTCAACTGCCGATGCAGGCTTTTCCGAAGGTCCTCGCGGGCAATGGGCCCCACTTGGGTGTCTTCTTCGGCGGGGTCGCCCATCTTGAGTGCGGCCAAACGCGCTTTGAATTTCTCCACGAAGGCATCGTAAACGGACGCTTCGACAATGATGCGCTTGGCGGCGATGCAGGATTGTCCGGCGTTGATGATGCGGGAGAGGGTCAGCACTTCGGCGGCTTTGTCCAAGTCCGCATCCGCCAAAACCAGGCTGGGATCGGAGCCGCCCAGTTCGAAGACCCCCGGCTTCATGGCCTTGCCCGCGAGGGACGCCACCTGACTGCCGGCGGCGCTGGAACCGGTCAGGGACACACCCCGGACCCGGTCATCGGAAAGCAATTCCGCGACTTGATCTTTGTCGATCCGCAGGTTTTGCATCAGCCCCGCCGGCGCGCCCGCACGCACAAAGCAATCCACAATCGCCTCCGCGCTGGCGGGAACGTGGGGATCGTGTTTCATCAAGCAGGCATTGCCCGCCATCAACGCCGGAGCGCAAAAGCGAAAGGCCAGCCAAAAGGGGGCATTCCACGGCAAAATCCCGAGAATGGGCCCCAGTGGAAGGTTTTGCACGTAACTCCGGGTCGCGTCCGAGGCGATTGGGACGGGTGCCAAATACGCTTCCGCGTTTTCGGCGTAATGGCGGGCGCACCCCACCGATTTTTTCACTTCGCCGCGGCCTTCCCGGATGGGTTTGCCCATTTCCAGGGTCATGACCTTGGCCAGCGCCTCTTCGTTCGCCTCCATGACATCGGCCACTTTGCTCAAAAGCGCGGCGCGTTCGGCGAAGGTGGTTTTCCGCCATTGGCCATAGGCTTCGAATGACGAGGCCAAGGCCCGGGACAGTTCGCCCGCCTCCATGAGCGGATATGGTTGCAGGGATTCTCCGGTGGTGGGATTGGTGGCTTGAAACATGTGCGCTCCTACTTTTTCTTTTTGGGTTCGACTTCGGTGTCTTTGCCCACGGCGACCTTGGGTGGCTCGGGGCTTTTTTCGTCTTCCTTTTCCTTGGGCGCTTTCGCCGAGGATTTGGATCCTTTCACGGGTTTGATCGTGAAATCCTGGGGCACATCCGCGAAAAAGGAGCCGCACCCTTTGTCGGTAATAAAAAAGGTATCGGAAATGCCACAGGTTTTGTCGCCGTCCACGCCCCACAGCCAGGGAATCACATGCAGGGTCATGCCGGGCTTCAACACGGAACCGTCGCCCTGAAAAAGACTGAGAATGTAGCCCTCGTCCCAACTGGGCGGGAAGGCGATCCCGATGGAATAGCCGGATCGGGTAATCAGCCGGGCGCCCACTTGGTTGTCGGAAATGATGTTGCGGATCATGTTGTCCACGTCGGAAACGGTAATGCCGGGACGCAATTCTTTTCGCGTTTCCGCCAAAGCCAGTTTCATGATTTCCTGGGCTTTGTACATGCTGTCGGTCATGTCTCCGCAAATCACGGTCCGCATCATCGCGGTGTGGTAGCGGCGAAAGCAACCGCCGACTTCCAGGAATACGTGTTCGCCCGGTTGCACTTCCCGCCCTTCCCAGGAGGCGTGGCCGATCATGGTGCGCGGACCCGAGGTGACGTAGGGCATCACCGAGGGAATTTCGCCGCCGGCGGCAAACATGCCTTGGCTGATGGCGCCCCCGATTTCGTTTTCGGTGACCCCGGCATCGCACATCTCAATGCCGGCTTTCATGCCGGCAATGGTGGCGTCGGCCGCTTTTTGCATGACTTCCAACTCGTACTTGGATTTGCAGACGCGCCCTTCTTCCACGATTCCGAAACAGTCCATCAGCCGACTCCGGTAAAAGGTGGTGTGAAAGGTGTCGCGGTGATAGGCGGGGAAAAAATAAGAGTTCCGCTCATAGCCAATGGATTTGCCTGCGAGTCCAAATTCCACCAGCGCGGAAATCAACATTTGAATCGCATCCCCGGTGTCGGGATACGGGCGGGTGATTTCCACCCAGGTACGGGCGATCACGTTGGATTCCTCCAATTTCCGGGTAACCATGAACGGTTCGCTTTCCAACGGCACCACCAAAGCTTGGAAAAAGGAGTAGCCCGTGGTCTGATAATCGGTGAGATACATCAGATTTTCGGGGTCCGAAATGATGACCGCGTCCATCAGACGTTCGTCCATGCGTTTCCGGAGTTCGTCAATGCGCCGCACGTATTCGGCGTGCGGAAAGGTCATGTCTTCGCGTTCCAACATTAGTTTGCCTCCGTTTGACGGTGAACGGCGTCGGAGAAAATCTCCAGGCCGGCGAGGAGTTCGTCCTCGGGAATGGTGAGGGGGGGAATCAGTTTCAACACCTGTCCGCCTACCCCGCAGGGTCCGAACAACAGGCCGTGTTCAAAACAGTCGTGGGCGATGGCCTTGGCCAGAGCGCCGTCTTTCACATCCAGGGCTTGCATCATCCCCTTGCCGCGTACGGCGTAACCTTTGTCCGCATGGGCCTCGGCCAACTTTTGCAAATGTTCGCGCATGATTTCGCCTTTGGCCCGGGTTTCGGAGAGCAACTTGTCATCCTCGAAAAACCGCAACGCTTCCCGTCCGGCCACAAAGGAGAGGTTCTGTCCCCGGAAAGTGCCGGTATGCTGCCCCGGTTTCCAGTGGCGGTCGTGCTCGGGTTTCACCAGGTTCATGGCCATGGGGGTGCCGGCGCCGCCAATCCCTTTGGCCAAGGTGATGATGTCGGGTTCCAGTCCCATGCCTTCAAAACTGAAATACCGCCCGGTGCGTCCGCAGCCGGCCTGGATGTCGTCCACGATCAGAAGCGCCCCCACATCATGGGCCAACTTTTGCAGGGCCAAAAGCCATTCCTGGCTGGCCACGTTTACCCCGCCTTCGGCTTGAATGGCCTCGACCAAGAACGCGGCCGGTTTTTCCAGCCCCCCGGAAGTGTTTTCCAAAAGGGCGCGCAAAGTGTCCAGACTCTCCAAACCGCCCCCGGTATGGTTGTCAAAAGGCCAATGCGAAACATCGTCCAAGGTCACCCCGGCGGCGTTGCGGAACACTTCGTTCGCGGTGCAGGCCAGGGAACCCAAGGTCATGCCGTGAAAACCTTGGCTGAACGCGATGATGTGACTCCGTCCGGTCACCAGACGAGCCAGCTTCAAGGAAGCCTCGACGGCATTGGTACCCGTGGGGCCCATGAACTGCAGCTTGTAGTCCATGTTGCGAGGCCGCAGGATGGTTTCCACGAAGGCCTGAATGAAATCCCGCTTGGCAACGGTCATCATATCCAGACTGTGCAACACCCCGTTTTTCTCCAGATACGCGATCATGGCCGCTTTCATGGACGGAGGATTGTGACCCAGGTTCAATACGCCGGCTCCGGCATAAAAATCCAAATAGGTCTTTCCGTTTTCGTCCGTCTGTTTTGCATTTTCCGCGGTTTCGAACACCACGGGATAGACCCGTGAGTAGGCGCGAATTTCGGACTCGTATTCTTCAAACCAATCCATTTTGTTTCCTTTCGTTCTCGTGTATCGTCGTCTGTGTGAAAAATTCAGGCATCGTCTTCTCCCGGCGGGGGAACGCCCGCGAGGCGGGAGAACACCCGCACCACCGGCGCGATGACCGCGTCATTGAAGCCATAATACGGGCTGTGGCAGGATTCCCCATAGAGGGTCCCGAACTCCGGATCGTCTTGCGAAATGCCCACCAGAGCAAAGGCGCCGGGAATCCTTTTCAGATATTCTCCGAAATCCTCCGAGGCCATGATCGGCAACATCAAATCGGTCTCATCCACCCGCGGACCGAAATCCTCTTTCAGGGCCGACCTGTATTGTAACGCGGGTTCTGGATGATTGATCGTCGGGTCGTATCGCGGCGCCGGGAAAATTTCCGCCTCCACCCCGTAACTCGCCGCCGTGTTCCGGCTGATTTCCTCAATGAGTTGGAAAACGGGTTCGCGCCAGCGGGGCAGGGAAAAACGAATGCTTCCTTCCAGCACCGCCCTTTCCGGGGTCACCGTCAGCCCGCTGCGCGCATCCACCGAAGTCACGCTCACCACCACATCCGCCTGCGGCGGCAAGCGACGACTGACGATTTGTTGTAGGTTCAGAATGACCGCCGCCGCGGCCAGCACCGGATCGCGGGTCTCCTCGGGCTGGGAGGCATGTCCTCCCCTGCCCTTCAGTTCAATCCTGAACGTGCCATTGCCCGACATAACCGTCCCCGCCGGACAAAGCGCCCGCCCCAAAGGCAGCGACGGCCAGTTGTGCCAGCCATAAATACAATCAACGCCCTCCAACGCACTCGCTTCGATCATTTTGGCGGCCCCGTGCCCCCCCTCCTCCGCCGGCTGAAACACCAAGGACACCGGCCCCGGCAAAAGCTCCGCATGCAGTTGAAACCAAGCCCCCGCCGCCAACAATGTGGCCATGTGACCGTCGTGACCGCAGGCATGCATCACGCCCGGTACCCGCGAAGCATAAGGAACCCCCGAAGCTTCTTCAATGGGCAAGGCGTCCATATCCGCGCGAAACGCAAGATGAGGGCCGACGCGATCCGGAGCAATGGTGCCCACCGTTCCCGTGTCCGCACATGCGCGCCAGGGAATGTTCAATTCCGTCAGTGCCTCCCGAATCGTATTCGCGGTTTCCCGTTCCTCCCATCTCAACTCTGGACATTGGTGCAGAAAACGACGGCGATCAATCGCCGTTTGCAGGATCCGTTGCCAAGGCGTCGCATCAACCATCGTTCAAAAAACACACGCGACCCAAAATCGCGGCTTTCCCAAGTGCATCCAGCAAGAGATGATAAATTGAACAGACGAAAAACATATCTTCAATTTAGACCTGAAGCCCAGTTCCACAAGGGAAAAAGACAAAAAGGGTCTACACCCCCGGAATCTGACAAAAATGGGACGCCATGGAACAGACATGAAAAAAGGGCACAAAGTCAGTTCTTTGACGCTCGGAAACCCGGGTTCCGCTACTCCCGAAGCGCCTTGGCAAGAATCGTTAGTATCGCCTCAACTGTAAAAGGTTTCGCAATAAAATGTTTGAATCCGGCTCCGGTGGCCTGCGGACTTTCCCCGTTCACGGTCAATCCGCTGCAGGCGATGGCCTTGATGTCGGGATTCATGACTCTGAGGGCGACAAGGGTGTCGGCGCCGTCCAGGACCGGCATGGACATGTCGGTCACCACGATGGCGATTTTCTCCCGATGCGCCGCATAAGTGGCGACGGCCTCGGCGCCGTTGGACGCCAACAGGACATGATAGCCAAAACGCTCCAAGGTTTTTTGGGCGATGATCCGGATATATTCCTCGTCATCCACGAGCAGCACCCACTCTCCATTGCCTCGGGGAAGGTGAACTTGTTTTTGAATGGTCATGTCGTCTGCCTTCGTGGTGGTATTGGCGGGCAAGTACACCTTGAAGGTGCTTCCCTGGCCCATTTCGCTGGAAACGGTGATGAATCCGCCGTGGCTCTTGACAATGGCCATGGTGGTGGAGAGGCCCATGCCAGAGCCCATCCCGATTTCCTTGGTGGTGAAGAACGGCTCGAAAATCCGATCCATGACCTTCGGAAACATCCCGACCCCATTGTCCGTCAATTTCACCATGACATACGCGCCCAGCCGGACATCCGGATTCATTCCTGAGTCGGTTTCGTTGATTTGGGTATTTTCCATGCTGACGCTCAGGTCGCCCCCCTCGGGCATGGCATCCCGCGCGTTCACGCAAAGATTTGTAAATACTTGTTGCAACTGGGTGGAATCCCCCGTGACCATCCACAGGTCGCAACTGGGCGCAAACGTGAAATGAATATTCTTGGGAAACGTGTCCCGGACGATTTTCTGGAGTTTATGCAAAATGTCGATGGGATTGACCCGAATGCGTTGCCCTTCAATCCCGCACGCAAAACCCAGCACCTGCCGGATCAACTCCGCCCCGTGCTTCGCACTGGACTCCAATGTGGCCAGCATCTCACGATCCTCGGCATCGCTCATTTTGCCCCCGAGGATTTCGACGGCCATCAGGATGGGGGTGAGCACATTGTTCAAGTCGTGCGCGATCCCGCTGGCCAGCGTGCCAATGCTCTCCATACGCTGCACCCGCAAAATCTGCGCCTCAAGATTTCTGCGCTCGCTAATGTCACGGATGTTGCATTGAATCACCTTGTTGTCTTTTTCCAGATAGACGTTGCTGACGAATTCCACCGCGATTTGCCGTCCGTCCACCGTTTCCAGCGGCAGGTCGTCATAGCGCACGTATTTTTGCGCCTGCAATTCCACGAATTTGGCCTTGTTGGCGACGATATGCTTGAACAGGCCCAGTTCCCACACCTCTTTTCCAAGAAAATCCGCGTGCGAGAGCCCCAACAGATTGATCAAAAACGGATTCACATCCACGATCATCCCCGTCTCCGCATCGAGGATCAGAATGCCATCCTTGGCCGACTCGAAAAGGCGGCGATACCGGAGTTCCGAAGCGCGCAGCGTCTCCGCCATTTCCGCCCGGATATTGGCTTCACCGGTTCTTGTATTTGCCTGATCCGTGCGGATGTTGGCCTCATCCGTTCTCGCATTGGCTTGGTCGGTCCGGGCATCCGCCTCTTCGATGGGCGTGCGGGTCTCTGGAGCATTTAGTTCTGTTTTCATATGGCGCTATCAACGTGGCGCAGGGTTTTGTGGAACACGTCGCCTCACATTCATCACCTGCTGATGTAAAGAGTATCCCAAATCATTCTCTTTTTTTCCATGGGGTGATCACCCCATACGCCCCGTTGAAGGTTGAGGGTGGCTGGTTGCCCGTTATGGGTTGCGGGTTGTCGGTTGCTTGTTCACCGTTCGAAGTTGGAAGTTCGATGTTCAAAGTTCTCTTTTCCCGTCGAAAGCCCCCACCTCCGACGGGTCCCACGAGTCCGACGGGTCCGACCCGCATCGCTTGCACCTCCGGGGCGCTCGAAATATTTGCCCCGCCAACCCGGGGCAGCGGTCGTTCCTCCCTGACCCCGGGCTAACCGCTGTTGCCTCCGGGGCAGGATGTTCGGCGTTCTCTTTTGCCCCCTTCGCCCCAGCCGATGCGGAGATCGGCGCTCCCGTCCCCCTTCGCCCCCCAAAATCAATCCTCACGATGCTTGAAGGTCGAAAGTCTTTAGCGGTTTCGTTACGCCGCCTCCGTGCTTGCCACGGTGGGGCGACGACTCTGTGCCCGAATCATTCCCACCCATGCCTATCCACGGGAAAGAAACGCTTGCATGAATCCGCTTTTTAATTATGTGAGACTTTATGAACAATTCTGCATCGACATCCGGGAAGCCTATTCGAACGATTGCGCTGGTCCTCTGCGTCTTGGCGGCCGGCATGGGGGCATGGTTGGGACTGTCCGCCTTGGGAACCGGGTCTTTGCCGCCCGGCTGCGGGGAAGGCGCGGGTTGCGGGGAAGTGCTCACCTCCCCCTGGTCGCGCTGGTACGGGCTGCCGGTGGCCTGGGGCGCCGTGGGCGCGTATGTGGCCCTCGCCATTTCACTGGTCGCCCGAAAACCCAAGGCCACCGCGTTTTTCGCCACCACGGTACTGGGAGGAGTGGTCTGGTTTGTGTTCTTGCAGGCGGCGGTGATGCGGGTCTTTTGCCTGTATTGCATGATTGACCATGGGATCGGGTCCCTGGCGGCCATCCTCGCCCTTCGCCTGGCCCGTCCCTCCAAGGCACCCATCCTCCTGGGTCTGGCGGCGACACTGCTGTTCGCGGGCTTGCACGCCCTTCAACCCCGGCGCATTCACACCCTGCGCGCCCCCGTCGAGGGAGACGCCGATTTCCGGAGTCCGGACGGGCGACGCGGTCTGGCATTGCTGGAGGGCGCCCTGGTGCTGGACGTGGCCGCCTCCCCCCTGATCGGCTCCCCCGACGCCACCCAAATCCTCGTGACCCTGGTGGATTACGCCTGCCCCCACTGCCGGGCCCTTCACCACGAATTGGTTCGCCATCAGCAACAACACCCTGAAGATCTCGCCTTCCTGGTCCTGCCCACCCCCATCCATCCGGATTGCAATCCCCTGATGCAACAGGTTCCGGAACGATTTAACGACAGTTGCGACATTGCCCTTCTGTCGCTGGGGCTTTTTCACACTCACCCCGAGCTTTGGCCGGACTTTGATTTGTGGTTGTTTGAGCCTACGACACCCCGGACCCTGTGGGATGTCCGCCAGCACTTGGAATACACGCTGGGGGCGGATCCCGACGCCCTGAAAGCCCACCCGTCCGCCCGGGCCGATCTCACTCGCAACGTCGGGGCTTTCGCGGACTTGCCCGTGGACGACCCCGGCGAACGCCGCCTGCCCGTCCTCCTCGCCGCCGGACATCCCCCCGTGATCGGCCCCGCCGGACGCCTCGACCGACTTCCCCATCTCGTCCCCGTCCAACCCCACCCGGAGTCCCCCGAATGAGCCGTCCCGACGCCCCCCCGCTTTCCCCCGACGACTTGGACCTCTTGCGAGAGATGTCCCAAGACTTCCAGCACATGCGCGACGCCATTCAAACCGTGGTCATCGGTCAGGAGGAAATCGTCACCACCCTCCTCGCGGCACTCTTCGCGGAAGGTCACGTGCTCTTGGTCGGTGTCCCCGGTCTCGCCAAAACCCTTTTGGTGAAAACCCTGGCCAACGTCCTCGGCTGGAAATTCAACCGCATTCAGTTCACGCCCGATCTGATGCCCGCGGATATCATCGGCATGGAACTGTTGCAGGAGGATGACCACGGACACCGGGAGATGCGCTTCACCAAGGGACCGGTGTTCACCAACCTGCTGCTCGCGGACGAAATCAACCGCACCCCCCCGAAAACGCAGGCGGCCCTATTGGAGGCCATGCAGGAGTATCACGTCACCAGCATGGGGCGGGTGTATCCGCTGGCCCGTCCCTTTCAAGTGGTCGCCACCCAGAACCCCATCGAGCAGGAAGGCACGTATCCCTTGCCGGAGGCGCAGTTGGACCGCTTTATGTTCAGCCTTTGGATGGACTACCCGAAAGTGCAGGACGAGGTGGACATCGTTCTCGCGACCACCGCCCCCCTTTCCGCCCCGCCCGACATCGTGCTCAGCCCCGAACGGGTGGCGGCCCTGCAGGATCTGGTCCGGCGCATGCCCGTGAGCCGACCTGTCGCCGCCCATGCCGTGGCCATTGCGCGGGCGACGCGACCGGACACGGCGGACGGCTCCGCCACCGCCAAGCGTTACATTGAGTGGGGGGCGGGCACCCGCGCCGCCCAATACATGGTGCTCGGCGCCAAAGCCTACGCCGCCCTCGAAGGCGAGCCCACCCCCTCCTGTGCGCACATCCGCCGCGCCGCCATGCCCGTGCTGCGCCACCGCGTGCTGCCCAACTACCTCGCCAGTGGCGAAAATCTCTCCGCAGCCTCCCTGATCGCCACCCTCCTCAAGGAAATCCCTCCTCCCAAAGGCTGATGAATTCCCGGGTCACCCCTCCTCCCCTGCCATCGGCCAAACCGGTGGTGCACCGCTACCTGAGCCCCACCGATATCCGGGCGCTTCGCGACCTCGAGTTCCATCCGCGCCGCATGACCCACGGCATGTTCAGCGGACGCCACGCCTCCCCCCAACGCGGCCAAAGCTCCGAATTCAGCGACTACCGGGAGTACACCCCCGGCGACGAAATGAAAAATCTCGACTGGAAGGTGCTCGGTCGCAGCGACCGCCTCTACATCAAAACCTTCGAACATCAGGCGCAGATGGATGTGTATCTGCTGGTGGACGCCTCGGCCAGCATGGAGTATGGCCGCAAGGGCGCCGTCTCCGCGGGCCGCCTGCTCCGCAAGCACCCGGAAGCCCCCGACCATGGCAAAATCGATTACGCCTGCCGCCTCGCCGCCGCCATCGCTTGGCTGGTCACCCGTCAACAGGACCGCGCCGGCCTCGGAATCGCCCAACGCGGTCTGCTCGATTTTCTGCCCGCGCGCGGAACCACCCCCCACGTCTTCGAACTGGTGGACCGGCTCGATCAACTCCATCCCATGCACGGATCCGGCCTCGCCCTCGCCCTGCGGGACCTGGCCCTTCGCCTGCGCCGCCGCGCCGTGATCCTGATCTTTTCCGATTTGATGGACGACGGGGAGGACGAGATCCTCCTGGAACTCCGCAAGGCCCGCCATCGGGGACATACGCTCGGACTCTTCCACGTGCTCCATCCCCATGAACTCGACCTGCCGGATTTCGGAGAGGTTCTGCTCACCGACAGCGAAAAGACCTCCCGCGAAATTCGTTTTCACGCCCCCGACATCCGCGAGGCCTACGCCGAACGCATTGCCGCATACCTGCACCGCTGGCACGAAGGGGCGCTCTCCCTCGGGGTGGATCACCTGCTCGCCCCCACCCATCGTCCCGCCCCGGATCTGCTCCGCGAATTTCTCACCTCCCACGGGCGGAGATCCTGACCGTGTTCATCCTCGCCTCCTTTGGATTCGCCGCCCCGGCCCTCCTCGCCGGCGCCCTCATGGTGGGGCTGCCCCTCCTGGCGCACTTCATGAACCGCAAGGTGCGCACCCGCCTGGTCTTTCCCTCCCTGCGCCTCCTGAGCGATGTGCTCGTGAGCCGCGAGCGCGTCGGCGCCTGGCGTAAATGGCTGTTGTTTTTGATGCGGGCGCTGGCCGTGGTGTTGCTCGCCGCCGCCTTCGCCCTGCCCTTCTGGTCCCGCGCCCCCCGCATCGAAGCCTCCGAAACCGACGAAACGACCGGCGCCACCCTGGTGGTGATCGACGCCAGCCTGTCCATGGAACGCGACCTCGGCGGCGCCAACGCCTGGGAGCAGGCCCTGCGAAGCGCCGATGACCTGTTGGCGCGTGCAGGCGGTCAGGGGCGACGGGTACAGGTCCTGCTCGCCCACGGCCAGCCCGAATCCCTCTTCCCCCGCTTTACCGCCAACCATCCCGCCTTGCGGGCGGAACTCCAAAACGCCCGCCCCACCGCCTCCCGCGCCGACCTGCCCGCCGCCTTGTCGCAGGCGGCCCGCCTCCTGAACGAACAGCCTGCCCCACGCGCCTTGGTGCTGATCACCGATGCGCAGGAAAGCAACTGGCGCGAGGTGCTCGACGCCCCGATGCCCCCCGCGTTGGCTGGCGTGGAAATCACCGTGATTCGCACCCCGGACCGCCCCGTCACCAACCTTTCCGTCCACACCCCCCGCCTGGAACCCCGCACCCCCGTACCCGGACAGCCCGCCCGCGTCCGCGCCCAACTCCAAAATCATGGCGATGCCCCTGGTCAAACCCCCGTCACCCTTCGCCTGAACGGCATTCCCGTCCACACCGACACCGTCACATTGTCCCCTCGCGAGACCCGCGAATGGGAAACGACCCTCCACATCGACGACGAGGGACTCCACGCCCTGGAAATCGAAATCGGCCCCGACGAATTCGCGCCCGACAATATCACCCGTCTGGTGGCCCGCGTGCGCAGTCATCCCGGCGTAATTCTCGTGACCCGCGAGCCGCCCGACCGTCCCGGCACCGCCACCTACCATTTGATTCGCGCCCTCGCTCCCCACGGAGACGAACGCGACCGCTGGATGCCCCGCGTCCTTCAGCCCGGCGAACTCTCCACCGCCTCGCTCGCCGACGCCCCGGTCCTCTGGACCGTGGGGGATCTCGACCTGGCGCCACGAGAGCGGGAACTCTTGGCCCAACGGGCGGAAACCCTGGGATGGATTCAATGGATGGACGGACAAACCGAGCCCGCCCCCGCCACGACGCCCTTCCGCCTGCGCGAGGACCGCGATGCCGCCGAATTGCTGCCCGGTTTCGATCCCGCCGCACGCGACACCCTTTCCCGCGTGCCCCTCACAAGGCGCGCCATCATGGAGGCCGAAGAAGGAGAACGCGTGGCCCTCCGCTTTCGTGACGGCGTTCCCGCCCTCGCCTGGCGCGAAACCGCCGGGGGCGGGCGCGTGGTTCGCGCCGCCTTCAGTCCCGCCCGCGCCGATGGCGGGCTGGGGTCCGCCGCCGTGTGGGTCGCCCTCGTGCATGCGCTCATGGAAGCCATGCCCGATCCGCAAGACGGCGGCGGGTTCCCGGTTGCCGGAGAAAGCGTGGCTCTTCACGCCCACGATTTCCGTCCCGGCGGCGGGGAACCCGTTCTCCGGGGACCCGACGGACGCCGCCTGTTGGATACGGTCTTTCTCCTCGAGGGACGCACCCTCGGCGGCACCGCCCCCGTCGCCCGCCAGACCGGCGTCTACACCCTGCATCAGGGCGAACGGCTGCTGGACAAGGTGGCGGTCAATCCCGATCCCCGCGAAAGCGACTTCCGCCCCGTCGCCGCCGAAGTGCTCGCCAACCATCTGCAAAGCGAAGACGGCCCCGCCACCCGAACCGCCTCCACCGGCGACCCCGCCGACGATCTTTTTCCCGACGATGGCCTTCCCCTCTGGGGATGGGCCTTCCTCCTCGCGATTCTGCTGCTCTCGCTGGAATCCACCCTGCTGGCCAGGTGGCGGACATGAATACCCTGTGGTTGCCCTTTTTCCCGCCGCCGCTGGTGTTTGCCCTCCTCGCGCTGGGTCTCCTTTCCGCCGGCGCCGCCTACCTGCGCACCCGCAATCGCGGGCGGGGATTCGCCCTCTTTTTCATGCTCCTCCGCACCTCCGCCCTCGGGCTGGTGGCCCTTTGCCTCCTCGGACCCGCCCGGGAACCCGTCCCCCAAAGCGCCGGAGAAGCGCCCCGCATCGACTTTTGGGTGGACACCTCCGCCTCCATGGACGTGGAGGACATGGATGGCCTCAGCCGTCTCGACTTTGTCAAAAACACTTGGCTGGCACCGCAATTCCTCTCCGCCCTGGAGCGCAGGGGGATTGCCCTGCGCGGCTTCGCCTTTGACGTGAATTCCCGCGAATTTCCGCTCTCCCCCGAGAAAATCGCCGAACTCGAGGCCGTGGGAGAAGCCACCCACATCACCCGAAACCTTGTCCAAGGCCTCTCCTCCGGCAACCCGGCTCCCGGGGCGCTGGTTTTGTTCAGCGACGGCATCGACTCCACCCCATCCCCCCCCCCCCCCCGCCATCGCCCTCGCCCGCGAACGCGGCATTCCCATCCACACCGTCACCCTCGGCGGCGCCCGGCTGGAACCCGATCTGGCCGTATCCGCGCTCCCCCTGCAACCCACCCTGGTGGTGGGCGAAACCGGGGGCATTCATGTGCAGATTTTCCAGGCCAACGTCGGCAACCAGCGCATCACCGTGGAAATCGACGACGGGGAAACCGTCCGCGAGGAGGAATTGTGGTTTCAGGGGGAGCCGGTCCTCGGATTCGAGGTGCCCGTTCAGCACGACGAACCCGGCACCTACGCCTACTCCTTTCGTGTCCAACCCCTGCCTCGGGAGGTGGAACTCCGCAACAACCACCAGACCGTGTACATCAACGTCACCCCCCATCGCTTCCGGGTGCTGCTGATGGAAGGCGAGCCGGGCTGGGACTCGAAATTTCTCGCCCACGCCCTTCGCAACGACCCGCGCATGGAACTGCTGCAAGTCTCGCAACTCTCCCCCACCCGCCGCGAGATCCTCTCCACCCGCATCCCCGACGGCGAGGCCAAATTCCCCGCCACCCGGGAGGAACTGGCCGCATTTGACGCCGTGATCCTCGGACGCTCTCCGCATCGGGTGACCGGCGAGGCCTGGTTCGATCTGCTCGACGGCTTCGTCCGCGACCAGGGCGGGGGCCTGCTCTGGGCCCGGGGTCCGCCTCAAGCCATTGGCCTGCCCGCGCCCGTGGCCGCCCGCCTCGCCTCGCTTTCGCCCCTGAGTGCCGTGCAGGGATTTGTCCCCGAACCCCGCCTCACCCTCGCACCGGAAGGACGGGGTCACCCCGCCTTCGAGTGGGGCGGCGTCGGCGTCCCCGACCAAGTCATGCCCAAACTGCCCCCCCTCATGCGCGCCGTTCGCGGCACCGCCCGCGCCGGCGCCCGGATCCTGCTCAACCTGGATACCGAAGGCGCCCCGCCCGCCCTCCTGTCCATGCCGTCGGGCAACGGACGCGTAATGCTGTTCGCGGGCGAAGGCTTTTGGCAATGGCGCCTCCTGTCCCCCGAACTGGATCAATACAGCCCGGTCTACGACCTCATCTGGTCCGCCCTGCTGCGCCAATTGGTCACCGGGGAATTCGCCCCCGGCCAGGAAATCGACCTGCGCCTCTCGGAAGTGAATCTCGAAGCGGGTTCCCCGCTGCTCATCGCGGTCTCCCGTCGCCTGCCCGCCCAAACGGACGAGATGTCCTTGCAACTCGTGCAGCCGGATGGACAACGGGTGACCCTTTCCGCTGCGGATGTCTCCGGACGGGGCACCCGTTTTGAGCTGGAACTGAAGCCCGAACTCCCCGGGGAATACCGCGTGGAACTGGACACCCCCGACACTGAACCCACTCGCCTGGAGCGCAGCTTCAACGTCTTCGACCTCGACACCGAACGCATCATCACCTCCGCCCGTCCCGAGTGGATGCGGCTCCTCGCGCGGGAAACCGGCGGTGTCGTCCTCGATCCCCGCGAACCCGACAGCCTGCCCGATCTTCTGAATCGAGGTCTGCTTTCGCTTGAAATTCCTGGAAAACCGGAGTTAATTTGGGATCGACCCTCCCTGATGCTCCTCATCCTCGCCCTCCTCGGCTTCGAATGGATCCTCCGCAAAACCAAAGGATGGTTATGAGCCACGACCCCGCCCCCAACCAAATCCCCGCCGACCCCACGCTGATTGACCTCCTTCGGGGCGCCCACCGCGAACGCGCCCGCTTGCGGGCCGGCGTGCGCGCCGCCCTCGGATTGGCACTCTGGGGAACGGTCCTCGTCCCGCTCTTCGCCGCCGACGCCCTCTGGATTTTGCCGCCGACCCTCCGGTTTGCCCTCCTCTGCCTCTGGCTCGCCTTCCCCTTCGCCATCCTATTCGTGGCCCTGCGGACGCGGCGGCATCCGTTTTCCGAAACCAACGCCGCCCTGGCGGAAGAAAAACGGGGCGGCCTGCAAAACGACGAGGTGGCCTCCGCCGTGGACCTGCTCCATGGCGCCCGCCCCGGCATCAGCGAATCCCTGCGAAAAGAAAGCGTGGCCAGGGGCGTGCGGGCCTTGCAACAGGTTCAGGCCGAATATCCGCTGGATCGCCGCCCGCTCCGACGCGCCCGACTGGCCCGTGTGGCTGTTGTTTGCGGCGTGGTCCTCCTCGGAGCCCTTTTCCCGGGCGTCGTCCGCCAAGTGACCCCACGCTTCCTGCAACCCTGGGGCGATCATCCCCCTTACACCCGCCTCCGCTTTCGGGTGGAGCAGACCCCCGACCCCGTTCCCCTGCGGCACGACGCCCGCCTGCGTGTTCACGTGGAGGGTCCCGGTTTGCCCGACCGCGCCGAACTGCTCTTTCACGACGAAGGGGACGCCCCCGTGCGCGTCCGCATGCAGATGGCCAATGTGGGCGACGAAGAAAACGGCGTGAGCTTTGCCAGCCGTCTCGACAACATCTCCGGTCCGCGGGTATTTTCCATCGACACCCCTCGCGGGCGAAGCCGCCGATTTGAACTTGCGGTCAGCACCCGACCCCGCTTGGAGGGCGCTTGGTTGCGGGTCGAACCGCCCGCCTACACCGGATGGCCCGCCCGCGAGGAACGAATCACCGCCCCGCAACTCGAAGCCCTGCGCGGCAGCCGCGTCACCCTGATGCTCGATGCCAACCTGCCCCTGGGCGATTCGCGGCTCGAATGGGATCACCCGGATCGTCACGAACAAAACACCCACGTCCCCATGCCGCCCCTCCCGAAACCGGACACCCGCGCCGCCGGACACTGGACCGCCGCCGTGGACGACCATTTCCGGGCCTGGCTCTTCGGAGCCAACGGCGAAAAGGCCGATGTTCCTTTTTCCGGCAGCTTCACCGTCCGGCCCGACCGGCCCCCGCGCGTCGCCGTCACCGATCCCGAAAAAGTCGTCTACGCGCCCGAGGACTGGACCGTGAACCTCTCCCTCACCGCCGTCGACGACGTGCGGGTGGAACGCATGGACGTCTCCGTCCTGCGCGGGGATTCCGTGAGCGTACATCCCATTGAATTGGATGCCAACCGCAGCGACCCCACCCGCGCCCAGGCCGTGCATGCCCTGGACCTCGCCGCCATCGGCGCCAGGGCCGGGGACCGCATCCGCTATTTCGCCACCGCCGTCGACAACCACCCCGAGCCCCCCCAATCCGCCGACTCCGAAATCGGCGTCATTCAAGTCCTCTCCCGCGAGGCCTACGATGCGATGATGCGCGAACACTACCGCATCGAGGATTGGCTCGAGGAGGTCGCCGACCATCTCGCCACCCTCAACCGGCTGCGCGATGAAAAAGCCGCCCTCCTCGATCAACTGGAGGAACTCCACGACCGCGCCGCCGCCAATCCCGACGAAGATCTTTCCCGGGAAATCGCCGCCGCCCGCAGCCGTTTGGAACGCCTCCGAGAAGATTTCGACGCCTTCGCGGGCGCGCTCACCGAACGGGCCGAACTCGACCAACTCCACGATTGGGAGACCCCCTACAAAGAATGGCTGAAGGAAACCGCCGCCCAAATGCAGGAACAGCAAAATGCCGCCGGCGAGGTCGCCCGGGCCCTTGCCGCCCCCGCCGCTTCCGCCCTGTCCGAGGCCATGACCCGCTGGGCCGAGATGACCGAACCCTTCGGGGACCTTCCCTCCGATCCCATGGACCTTGAGCAGGAATGGGACGAAATGGTGGACGCCATGCGCATGGTGGACCAGACCATGCGCCTGCGGCAACTCATCGAAGACCAGCAGGATATCGCCGACCGGCTTGCCTCCGCGCGTGACCGACCCGACAGCCCCGAAACCCGCGAAATTCTCCGTCGTCTCTCGGGGGCCCAAGAACTGCTTCGCCAGGAACTACAGGAAGTTCAACAGGGCTTGCGCGAGGCCGCCGATGCCCTGGAAGAAAGCCAACCCGATCTCGCCCGGGAGGGCCGCGCCTTGGCCGATGCCCTCGACCGCATGAATGTGGCAGGCGACCAGGCGGATGCCGCCGGCCATGCCGAAGCCTCCCGCGCCGAACCCGCTTCGCAGTCCGCCCAACGCGCCGCCGACAGCCTCGCCTCCCTCGCCGGGGACTGCGAGGCCCAGTGTGAAGCCGCCGGACAATGCCTCTCCAGCCTGCTCGGCCTGACCCCGCCCGGACTGCACCCCTCCATGGAAGCCGCCATGCAAGCCGCCCTCACCGCCCGCCCCGGCTTCAGCCCCGGCCGCACCGGCACGCAAGGCCCGGGCAGCGGCGGTCTCATTTCCACCGTCGGCATGGTCGGCCCCCAATATCCTTCGCGCGGACAAAGCGTCGCCCTTCGCTCCGCCTCGCGCCGCAGGGGGGACGGCCTCGCCGGCGGACAAGGACACGGCGCGTCCCCCGCGCCCGCCGAAGCCCTGCATCCCGACGCCCTGCCCGAATCCTTCCACACCGCCCCCGGCCTCGGCACCATCCCCCTCAGATACCGCCGCCAAGCCGCCGCCTATTTCGACCGCCTGATCCAAGACGATTCCAACTCGGAGCCATGACGGCAATGGAAAATCAGCCAAGTCTTGACAAAACCCGCTCCGTCCTCCAGAATGTAAGAAAATTGCAAAGGAAATTGCCATGAAACGCTACTTACTCCTCTTCCTGTCGCTGGGATGCTTACACTTCCTGGGAATGGCCGAATCTTTGGACACCCCGCTGGCGGTGAGCTGTGCGAACCTCATTTATGGCAGCGATGGCAAAACCTTCCGCTGTTTTCACAACGGGTTTTTGAAGGAAATTGAAAAACACGCCAACATCGTCGTGGAAAAAGAATTCGTGATGGTGCCAAGTGAAACCCCCGAACTTTTTCGCCATCCTTTTGCCATCATGAGCGGCGAAGGAAGCTTCACCCTGACCGACCCCCAACGCACCAACCTCCGCCGATATTTGGAGGGCGGCGGCTTTCTCGTCGCCTCGGCGGGGTGCAGTTCCCGCAGTTGGGGACAAAGTTTTCTTCGGGAATTCAAAGAACTCTTTCCCGAACGCGAACTTGTGAAACTGGAGCCGGAGCACCCCATTTTCCACACCGTTCACGACGTGGGCGTCAGCGCCTACCGCAGCGGAGGTTCCCGCTTCCCGGAACTCTACGGATTGGAAATCGACGGGCGCATTGTCTTGGTCTACTCTCCTGAAGGCCTCAATGACACCGCCAACATGAACAAAGATGCGGGCTGTTGCTGCTGCGGCGGAAATGAGATCCGCACCGCCAATTCCATCAACATGAACCTGCTCGCTTTCGCGCTGACCCACTAATCGGGAAATCTCCACCTCCGACGGCTCACACGGGTCCGACGTGTCGGACCCGCATCGCTTGCACCCATCTTTGTTCAACGTTCGAAGTTGGACGTTCGATGTTCGGCGTTCTCGTTTGCCCCCTTCGCCCCCCAAAAATCAATCCCTCACGATGCTTGATGAACGGCATCCCCTCGGATAGCCTCTTATCCATGTACCCAATGAATTTCCAACCAAAGGCCGTTCGCCCATGAAATCCCTCAATCGACGCGGGTTTGGGAGGGGACGGCGCCCCTGGAAAAGGTGGGCGGCGATTATACTAATCGTTGGCTTTATTTCGGTCAATTTCCTGGCGAGACAACACGCCCGGTCCATGCTGAATTTTACGGACGCCGGAGATCGCACCTCGCCCCCGGAGACCCTCTCCTTCCTGGAAAAATCCAAGGTCCTGCTGACCGGTGTGAATGTTCCACGTCCCCAGGCCACTCGCCCGGCGTCCGATCTGGCCACGGACGTCGAAACCCTCACCTTCACATCCGAGGATGAAATCTCACTGGAAGCGTGGTACGTCAACCGGGGCGATGAAAGGCCCCTGGTGATTCTCTTTCACGGATATGCGGCGGAGAAATCGTCGCTGATTCCCGCGGCGCAAGCTTTTCTCTCTCTGGGAACTTCGGTGATGTTGGTCGATTTCCGGGGATCCGGCGGGTCATCCGCGTCCTACACGACCCTGGGGGTACACGAAGCCCTAGACGTGGCCGCCGCCGTGCGCTTTGCCCGGGAATCCTTGGGACACTCCCGGGTGGTGGTGTTTGGTCAGAGCATGGGCTCGGCGGCCATTCTCCGTGCCATCGCCCACCACGGGGTCGAACCCGGGGGCATCATCCTGGAATCGGTGTTTGACTCCATGCGGCACACCGTACGCAACCGCTTTCACGCCATGGGACTTCCCGCCGCGGGGGGCGCCGAACTCCTGGTGTTCTGGGGCGGACGGCAGTGGAACTTCAACGGCTTTTCACACAAGCCCATGGACGATGCCAAATCCGTAAACTGTCCCGCCCTTTTCCTGCACGGCGCCCTCGATCCGCGCGCCACCCTGGCCGAAGCACGCCGGGTGTACGACGCCGTTTCCAGCCCGAAAGTTTTTTCCTCCTTCGACGACGCGGGGCATGTGCCCCTCGTGCAACACGCCCCCGAACGCTGGAGGAAAAAAGTTTCGGATTTATTGGCAGAAGTAGAATAAGGGGCAAACTACTCGGCAACGCGAATCGCAGGGTGCTCTGCGGCCGGAACGTATTTCCGGGTTGCCGGATCGAGCAGCCAAAAGAGCATGTGGAAGATACGGGACGTTTTCATTTCCACACCTTATACCTGAATCCGTGAGATCTTTGCTGTGAATCCGCACAATCTCATGGGCTACAAGGAATTGTCGGGAATACTCGACAGACCGCATGGGTATGCCTCGATTCCCGAC
>JAFIGC010000265.1 GCA_020831635.1 Verrucomicrobiota bacterium
CCTGGGAGATGATCTCCGAACGCTTTCCGGTCTCGTTGAGTTTCGGCATACCCAGTCTGGTGCTGACGTATTTGATCTGCATTCCCCTCGGCATTGCCAAGGCCCTGCGCAATGGCAAGCCGTTCGATTTGGTGAGCAGCTTCGTGGTGTTCACCCTCTATGCCATTCCCGCGTTTGCCTTTGGCATGTTGCTGAAAATGTTGTTCAGCGGCACCGTGGAACAGTTTTGGGACATCTTTCCGCTGGGCGGTTTCCGATCCTCTCCGGAAATCTGGGAAACCCTGTCGCTCTGGGAGAAGATCAAGGACCAGCTTTGGCACATGGCCTTGCCGGTGTTTTGTTATGTGATGGGCAATTTCGCGGTGATGACCCTGCTGATGAAAAATTCGCTTTTGGAGCAGATCAACCAGGATTATGTGCGCACGGTGCTGGCCAAGGGGGGCACCATGAAGCGGGCGGTGTGGCGTCACGCGGTTCGCAACGCCCTCATCCCCCTGGCCACGGGCATTGGCGGAATTCTCTCGGTGATGTTCGCGGGATCGGTGCTCATTGAACAGGTCTTCGACATCCCCGGCATTGGCTGGCTGAGTTTGGACGCGGTCACCGGACGGGATTACCCGCTGTTCCTCGCCATCGTCAGCATTCAGTCCATTCTTGGCCTGCTGGGCCTGGTGCTTTCCGACTTTTGTTATGTGCTCATTGATCCGCGCATTCATTTCGGAGGGGACCGGTAATGGCATGGCTGGATCCGACCACCCTCGAAAAATTCCAGCGCTTCCGCAAACAGCGGCGGGCCTGGATTTCCTTTTGGTTGTTGACGGTGATATTTGTCGTCAGTCTGTTCAGTGAACTGATCGCGCACGGCACCCCTTGGCGGGTGCGTTTCGAGGGGCAAAACTATTATCCGCGTTGGCAAACGGTCACCCAGGACGTGTTTTTGGGAGACGGCGTGCGCACGCAGCCGGATTTTCGGGCTCTGGCCCGGGAAGACATTTTTGCCGATTCCACTGAAAATCGCATGTGGTGGGCACCGGTTCCCTTTGGTCCCCACAACACCATGAGCGCGGATGACATTGAATTGGAGGGAGAACTCTTGGTGCGGCGTCGTCGCGTGCAACGGGTGGGGTCGGTGCGGGTGAGCCCCGATTTACAGGTGATCGACGGCAATGGGGCGGCCTGGTTTTTCGGGGTGGCGACGGACAGGGAATTGAGTGGCCTTGAACTGCCATCGTATGTGCCGAGCGGTTGGCCAAACGTTTTGAGAATGAACCCGCGGAGGCCCGCAACCTGCCCGATGAAAGCGGGCGGTTCACCTGGTCGCTTTCGTCGCACGAACCCCGGGCCCGCCCGCCGCGCACGGTGCGCATCACCCTGCGCGAAAATTTTTCCGCGCTGGATGCGGTGGAAGATCGGTTTACGGTGAGGGAAGGGGAGGAGCCCGAATTTCCCGGATGGTGGGCGGACATGCCGGAAGCGATTCAGACCGAGGCGGCGGAGGCCTTGGAGGAAGCCCGAATTGTCCCCGTCCGCCCCATTCGTTACGAAGAATACGGCGGGCACGCCTGGCAACTTTCCCTGGAATTGGAAACGGTGCAATTTCCCTTCCGGCCCGTCAAAGGACACCCCCTGGGGCTGGACGAAAGTGGACGGGACGTGTTTGTGCTGATCCTCTACGCGACCCGCATCAGTTTGTTGTTTGGCTTTATTTTGGTGATCTGCAGCATGATCCTGGGCACCATGCTCGGCGCCTTGCAGGGATATTTCGGGGGCTGGCTGGACCTGGTCTCCCAGCGTTTGATTGAAATTTACCAGTCCATTCCTTTTCTGTACGTGATGATTTTCCTGGGATCGGTGTTCGGGCGGAGTTTTTGGCTGTTGTTGTTCGTATATGCCATGTTCAACTGGATCGGGATCTCCTACTACATGCGGGCGGAATTTTTGCGTTTGCGCCGTCAGCCCTTCACGGAAGCGGCCCGGGCCTTGGGCCTGCCCACCCGTCGGATCATGTGGCGGCATTTATTGCCCAATGCCCTGGTGCCAGTGATCACCTTTTTCCCGTTCATGCTCGTGGGGGCGATCGGGAGCCTCAGTTCCCTGGATTATCTGGGGTTCGGTTTGCCCGCCGGGGTGCCGAGTTGGGGGGTGCTGTTGCGTCAGGCCCAAACCGCCCGCCACGCCTGGTGGCTGGTGACCTATTCCTCTTTGGCGTTGTTTGTAGTGATTCTGCTGAGCGTATTCATCGGCGAGGGCCTGCGGGCCGCGTTTGACCCCAAACGGGAGGCCCACTGGGAAGCGTAATGTCCGACAAACCCAAAGAAATCGAACCGCTGTTGCAGGTGAAAAATCTTTCCGTCACTTTTCAGACGGACGACCGGATCGTGAATGCGGTCAACGATGTTTCCTTTGATGTGAAACCCGGCGAGGTGCTGGGGTTGGTGGGCGAGTCCGGCAGTGGAAAGACCGTGACGGGGATGTCCATTCTGCGCCTGGTGCCCACCCCTCCGGGGCATTATGACAGCGGGGAAATACTTTTCGAGGGCGAGGACATCCTGAAAATGCGGCCCGAGGAACTGCGTCGCATTCGCGGTTCCCGGATCAGCGCCATTTTCCAAGAACCCATGACCGCGTTGTCGCCGCTGAAAACCGTGGGCAACCAGCTCAAGGAATTGCTCGATATCCACCATCCCGACTGGAGTAAAAAGCAGAAGCTGGACAAAGTGATCGAATGGTTGGACAAGGTCGGCATTCCCGACCCCGAGAACCGCCGTCATCAATTTCCCTTCCAGTTCAGTGGTGGCATGAGGCAGCGGGTCACCATTGCCATGGCCTTGATGTTGGAGCCGCGTTTGGTGATTGCCGACGAGCCGACCACCGCCCTGGACGTGACCCTGCAGGCGCAAGTGTTCGACTTGATGATGAAAATGAAGGCGGACAAAACCTCGCTGATTTTCATCACCCACGACATGGGCGTGGTGTGGGAACTGAGCGATCGGGTTTTGGTGATGAAAGACGCGAAACTAGTGGAGGAGGGTCCCGTGGAAAGCCTGTTCGTCAATCCCCGCGAGGAATACACCCAAAAGCTCCTGAACGCGGTGCCGCGTTTGGACGACGTGCCCGTGCGCGCCAACCACGAATTTCCCGAAACGCCCATCCTCGAAACCGTGGAGTTGCAGACTTGGTTTCCGATCAAAGGCGGGCTTTTGTCCCGGACCACGGGTCACGTGAAGGCGGTGGACGGCGTAACCATGCAAATCAGGGAAGGGGAGACACTGGGGGTGGTGGGCGAATCCGGCAGTGGAAAATCGACCTTGGGCCGCACCCTGATCGGCCTCGAAAACGCCACCGGCGGCAGCGTGTTTTATGAAGATCGCCCCATACACGATTTGTGGGGAGCGCAATGGCGTCCCATCCGGCGTCAGGTGCAAATGATTTTCCAGGACCCCTATTCCAGCCTCAACGGACGTCTGAAAATCCTCGACCTGCTTTCCGAAGCGCCGGTGGTCCACGGGATCATCCCCAAAACCGATCCCGACTATGTGGCCAATTGCTTGGAAGAGGTGGGGCTGAAAGCGGAGATGATGTACCGCTATCCCCATGAATTCAGCGGCGGACAACGGCAACGCATCTGCATCGCCCGCGCCTTGGCCTTGAAGCCCAAAATCATCATTTGCGATGAAGCCGTCAGCGCCCTCGACGTCACCATCCAGGCGCAGATTTTGGATTTGCTGATGGAACTGCGGGAGCGGCACGGCTTGGCGTATCTGTTTATTTCCCACGACCTCAGCGTGGTCAAACGCATTTGCGATCACGTGCTGGTCATGCGGCAGGGTCAGGTGGTGGAAGAGGGACCGCCCTCGCAAGTCGTGGACGATCCGCAACACGAATACACGCAAAAGCTGTTGGCGGCGGTGCCCTCACCCGGCGATCCGAATCGCCGGCGGCGGTGAGGGAGGGCGTTTGATTTGAAAAGCGAACTTTGAACTTTGAACGTTGAACGTTGAACGTGGAACTTCGCCCCCCGTGCCCCCAAAGCGGTAGCTCTGGTCGTGCCTCCCGGCGCTACCGCACTCCAAAGACGCTTCGCGTCCGCGCG
>JAFIGC010000050.1 GCA_020831635.1 Verrucomicrobiota bacterium
TCGCCGGGCGGCGGAAATCCTTCACAAGATTTTTGAGGGAACGCTTGCGCCCGACCACGCGGAGGCCTTTCCGCCCTGCGGAGTGGTCACCGATCTTTCCACCGACACCCTGGCCACCGAAGACGAGGGGCTGGCCAAGGCACTGCGCTTTATTCGCGAAAAGGCGTTTGAGAAGATTCAGGTGGAGGATGTGGCCCGTAACGCCGGGGTGGGCCGCAGATCACTGGAGCGTAAATTCAAGGATCTCGTCGGCAAAAGTATCGATCAGTCCATCCGTCACACCCGGCTGGAGCGGGCCCGCATCCTTCTGCGCGAAAGCAAGCTGACCCTGGACGACATCGCGGAGCGCTGCGGGTTCAGCAGCACCGATTATTTCTCGAAAGTCTTCAAGGCCCACACCGGCCAGACACCGTCGGTTTTTCGGAGGAAATAAGTTACCAACCGGGATCATGAAAAATGGTCTGCAAGGAACGCTCCGGCGAAAGGGCGGGAATCGGTGATTTTTTGAAATCATCCTCATTCCGGGTAATGATCCAATCGGCTTTCGCCGCCACTCCCGCCGCCACCTGCAACGCGTCTTCAAAATCGGCCATCGGCAGTTCCAGGGCAGACACGGCAATCCTCCCATGGGCTGGACATACCTCAAAGCTTCTGACAATTCGCCACATGACCGCGCGGGTTTGTTCTTCCCCGACGATTTTTCGGCCGATATAATACAGGTTGGACAGCGTGTGCCATGCGATCCAACCCACGCCTGGATTCTGTTCGAGACGATTCAACACATCCCGGCTGGTATCGACCCATTCCTCCCGATTCAGCAAAACGTCCAAGAAGATGTTCGTATCCACCAGAACACGCATCTATTTCCCGTGTTTCTCCAGCAGATACTCCATGCGGGCATCCTCCTCGTACTGATCTTTCGTGATCGTCCATTTTCCCAGCAACTCATCCCCGAGGCCGCGAAAATTTCCCGCGGACTCCTCCGCCAAAACCCGTGTTCCCCAATCTTCAAAAAGGGACGAAACGGTGGTGTTCCGTTCCCGGGCCACCCTCTTCACACGGAGTATGACCTCTGGTTGAATTGAAAGCGTAAGTTTTTGCTTCATGTACGTATGATATACTTTTCATACGTATTGTCAAGCGGGCATATTCTTCAGACGTTAGGGGTTTGAAAAGCATATACAGCCCCCTATTCACCCACTTTTTTCCCCGCACCACTCCCAGAGTCGTTGCAGGTAATGGCGGTAGGTGGCGAGGGTGATGCCGCCGGGAATGGTGGCTCGCCCCACGCAGGGACGGGTGTGAATGGCGAGATCCTCGTGGCGGGTCCATTTCCTGGGGGCGGCGCTCATGGGGTCAGATTCCCTGTTGGCGCGCGGCTTCGCAGGAGGCCGGGGTGCCGTCCGCTTCCGCGTAGAGCCGATCATAGTCCTTTGTGGGGATCCGCACGGCGGTGGCGGCATGGTAGTGGAACTGCAAGGCGCGGCGGCGGTCGGGTGACCGATTGGGCGGGGTCTGGTGCGGCAACATGCCATAGAAAAGCAAGGCGCCGCCGGGAGGGAGTTCCACCGCCACGGCGTGGGACGGGTCCAAACGTCCCTCCATGATCTCGCAATCCTTGTCGTGGTGGTGACGCAAGGCCCCCATCCGGTGTCCGCCCGGAATCACATGCATGCACCCATTCGCCACCGTGGCCGCGTCCAAGGCGATCCAGACGCCCACCACCGCGTCCAGCGGGGTGACGTTGAAATAGGCGTTGTCCTGGTGCCAGGGTTTTTCGCTGCCGATGTGCGGCGGCTTGATCAGCGCCATGGACTGGAACAGCACCGGATCGGGACCCAGCAAGGCTTCCAGCGCGGGACCCAGACGGGGGTGTCCGTGGGCAATGGACGAAAACGCGGCGTGCTCCCGGTCAAAATTCATCAGCTTGCGCACCTTGAATTCCAAGGTCTCCGATGGCTCTTGGCCGGGATCCACCCCCGGCTCCAGTTGAAAGAAAAAATCACTGGACGCCGAGTGAAGGGTCACCGGTTCTTTCCCCCCGCCCTGGCGTTTGCCGGGATGGGCGGCCGTGCGGGCCACACAGCTTTGGATGGCTTCGCGGGCCTCCGTCACCTCGTCTGGGGTTAGCAGGCTTTCCAGCACCACATAGCCATTGGTTTCAAATTCATGCTTTAGGGATTGAACTTCATTCATGATCGGTCCTCATTCAGGTGGGTTGCGTGATGTTCGAATCCTATCCCATCCAAATTAAAAACACCATGGACACATCGAACAATTTTTTGTATAAATCTGATACGATGACAGGCCCTATGATTTCACTCAACACGGATCCACGCCTTTATGAGTGCGAAACGGGTTGGTCTTGGTCCCCTCCCCTTTTGAAGGATTATGACTATTGGCTGGTGCTGTCGGGTCGGGGCGTTCTGGTGAGGAACCAGCTGGCGCACGACCTCAAGGGCGGGGTCTGCTTTGTGCTGCGCCCCGGGGACCGGATCGAGGCCCGGCACGATCCCGCGCGGTGTTTGCGGGTGTTCTCGTTTCATTTTTCCGCCACCCGCCCGCCACTTCCACCCGCGGAAAAACTCCCCGTTTTTCGCCGCCTTGAGGACATGGCGCTGCTGGAGGTTCTGACCCGGGAGGCGGAATGGCCTTTGTCGGTCCATGGCGGACAGGCGTGCCGGGCCATGTTGGCCGCTGGCATGTTGCTGTCGCTGCAGGCCGATCCGGCGGCGGAAAGCACGGATGGGACGGACCGGATCGAAGCCTGCGCCCGGAGACTCCGCAACAGCCCGGGGCGGTCGGTGGGCATCGCCGAACTCGCCCGGGAATGCGGCATGTCCGAGGGTCACTTCAGTCGAAGGTTCAAAGAACTCATCGGTCTCTCCCCCTCCCGGTTCCGAACCCTCGCCCGCATCGACCGTGCCCGCCATCTCCTCCGCGAAAGCCCCCTCCCGCTCGCCGCCATTGCCGAAGCGACCGGCTTTCACGATGAAATGCACTTCTCCCGCGTCTTCAAAGCGGAAACCGGCATGCCACCCGGACGTTTTCGGCGAAAACGACTTTCATGAACCGAAGGCCACGAAGGAAGTGAGGGCTTGGGATTTGGGGCGAAATCCACCGATTGACAATTGATGACGTTGTCGTTCCCGCCAGTTTCGGGGACTGAGGCCGTTGGCTTTTTTAAAGGCGGCGGAGAAATAGTAGCTGTCTTGAAATCCGGAATCCTCCGCGATTTCCTGCACGGATTTATTGGTGGTCATCAGTAAGAACCTGGCTCGCTCCATACGGATGTTGCGCATTTCCGCCTCCGGGGTACGGCCCAGTTCCCGATGGAAACGAAGCTCGAACATGCGGCGCCCCAGTCCAACCCGTCGACAGATTTCCTCCACTTTGAGTCCGGCACAGGCTTCCTCCCGCATCATCCGCGCCGCCGCCGCCACCTTATCGTCATCGGTGGCCAAATGATCCGTGGAAGCTCGCAAAACCACTCCGACGGGGGGTATCCAGAGGACTTGTTTCCGGTGTGGTTTCCCGTCCATCAGATCCCTTAGCATCTCGCCTGCCCGCAAGCCGACTTCCTCGGACGCCGGGTCGATGCTGGAAAAGGGGACCGGGGAAGTGAGGCACACCAGATTGTCGTTGTCCACCCCCAGCACGGCCCGCTCTCCGGGAATCCGCAATCCCAATTCCTCGCAGAGATTACAGAGTTCCAGGGCCGTGGGGTCGCTCGCGGCGAGCATGCCGGTGTGGCGAGGCAGGGACTGAAGCCATTCCCCCAAGTCCTGGCCCACCGCATTTCTGGGGTGGGCCAAATCAAACCCATGGAAAGTTTCGGAGGGGGTCAACACCTCACGTACCCCCCGCAATCGTTGTTGGGAATAGGGATGACTGAAATTCCCCACAAAGGCGAAATTCCGGAACAGCCGCTCCCGATAATGCCCGACGGCCATCTCCCCGATGGCGTGATGATCCGGCAGGACCGCAGGGAATTCCCCGATCACGTCCGACGTGCCCACTTGCACCGCGGGTATTCCAATGGCTTTGATTTGTTCACTCAAGGACCGGAGTGGCTTGGAGAAGATGATGCCGGTGTAGACATCGCGATGCAAATCATTCAACGGAATTTCGATTCCCCAACTCACCCGCCATGAGGGCGTTTGCCCATGGGCGAAAGTGGACAGGGACTCGATGATGCGACGACCATGCGCGGAGTCGGGAAAACTCTGGATGTAAATCGATTTTTCCGCCTTCTGATGTGCCATACAGGACCATTACCCCCAAAAGGCTTTGCGCGCAATCACATTTTATTTATGCTTGATCACATTTTCTTTTTCACGGGTTTATGAAAAGGTCATCCCCGAAATACAACGAAGACCAATCCATACCCCAAAAAGATGAGGAGTCCCATGATCAACATGACGAACACAAGCAAATTCGCAGCCATTGCCACGACACTCGCCGCTCTCGCGACGTTCTCCCTCCACGCCGCCATCATCCCCGCGTCCTGGGATTTTGGGATAGGCGACGACAAGGATAATTTGTCCGATTTTACGACAACGGGAACCACTTCCTTGCAACCCGATGCCGCCCGGTTGTCTATTTCGTCTCACCCGGATTTTGTAAATTCCTTAGCACAGACGCAAATCACGGATTTGGGAAACGGCCAGAATAAAAATTTTGAAATCAATCTGACCTTCACCCCGGTACAAAACGTTTTCTCCGCGGATTTCGAACGTATCGGAATCCTGGCCTTGTCGGAATCGGCAACATCCGTTACCAGCGGGATTGCCGCGCTTTTTCATCGTGGAGGCAGTAATACTTCCTATCAACTAAGGTTTCGACACGGGCTCGATACCTCTACTACTCTAGCCACCCAAACATGGACGGGTTTGACCAGTATGGGATCTGTCTTTGATGCAACATTGAAGGCCACCTATTCCGGTGCGAATGTGACTTTTGATTTCACACTTACGGATGCCAATAATCACTCCCAGACCTTAACCGAGACGTTTGTGGCCGCATCCTATGATGGGCAGTTCTTTGGTTATGGAATGCGAGGGAATGCTACGGGGGGTACAATGATAGCGGATTTTGACACCTTCGCGGTCATTCCCGAGCCCGGCACCCTCGTGCTGGTGGGTTTGTCGGGCTTGGCGCTGGCGTTTTCCGGCCTTCGGAAACGCCGCAAGTAAGTTTTCCGAACATCGGAAAACCCGCAACAGACGGCTTGCCATCCAGCGAGCCGTTTGTTTTTCATATATTGCCTCTCCCCCCGAAATGCCCCGCACGCACGCATCCCCGCTGAAACTGATTGTTCTCGACGACGATCCGACCTGATCGCAAACCGCCCGCGATTGCCTGCTCCTGACTCGGTGGTATCTAAAATACCTATCTAAAATACCTGTTGTATCTAAAATACCTGTTGGATTCCGCAATTCCTCCAAGGGGATGATCGATCCCCACCTCAAGCTCCAAGGCGGGGTTTGACCGTGGCCGAAGGTCTCCAGGGCCTCGAGCATGCGGCGGTTGTGCGCGGAGTCGGCGCCGCACTGCATGTAAATCGTTTTTTTTTTGTTTGCGGGTGTCAGCATGTGTGCTGTATATTGGATATCGAAACTGCGCGCAATCACATTTTTATTAAGCTTTATCACATTTTTTCCACGAATTTGTGAGAAGGTCGCGAAAATTGACGTTGCCGTCCGCATCCCGTCCAAAGAAGGAGAATCGAACATGCGTCATTTGAAAACCTATAGAAGTCTTGTTGCCACCCTGTTGCTGCTGGGGGCCACCGCCGCCCACGGCACGCTTATCTTTTCTGAAGATTTCGAAAACCGCAACCTCGGCGATCTGGATGGCCAGGCCGGTTTCGAGGCCATGGACGAGGCTCAGGTCGTCTCCGGAGGATTATCTTATTCCAGTGGGAATGTGAGCGTACCCCAGGGAACGCGGAACTTCTTTGTCGATGGCCCGCCCGCCGCCAACAACTGGGTCTATTCCAACACCTTCAGCGCCCAGACCGGTGCCGTTTATTTCTCGGTGTTGATGGAATGGACCAACCAAACCCAGGACGCCTTTCTTTTCTTCGCCCTGTCAGACGGAGTGAATCAAGACTCCCCGCTCGCCAACAGTGGTGGATTCTATGTCAATCAACAGGGGACCTTTTTCGGTCGAATTCGTGACGACTCCTTTGCCAATACAACCAATGAATCAACCGATATCTCGGGCGGACAAAATACGAGCACCACCCAGATGGCAGTGGGCCGCTTGAGCAAGGACGGAACGACCAATTACAATACCTTGGATTTGTGGATCAATCCCGACTCCCTCAGCGAAGGAACTCCGGATGCGACCGTCTCCCGCGACATGGGGATCTCGGAATTAACCACCTTTTATTTTTTCTCCGGAGCAAGCAACCAGAATAACCAAACCGTGTCCATGGACAATATCATGATCGGGTCCAGTTATGATTCCGTGGTCATTCCCGAACCCGGTACCTTGGTGCTGTTGGGCATTGCGCTGTCGGCCGTAGCGCTTTTCGGGCGTCGCCGTTCCCGATGACACCACCCCGCTCGCACGCGCAGCCATATTTTACAAGGAACGCATATGGGTATCGGATCCGGACTGATCATGCTGGGGGTGTTGGGCACCACCTTGATTTGGAAGGGGGTGACCGGAGATGTCATGATCACCCCAATGGGAAGCAAAATCATCCCGGGCTGGATGTATGTGCTCGCCGGGATCGTTTTGCTGTGTTTGCCCTTGCTGTATATTTTCATCCGAACCGAAGCCGGGAAATCATTTTTTGGGATGTAGTGACTTACGGTGCCGGACACCCCAAATTTAATCGGATTCTCAAAAAAGCACAGGCCCAACGGGCCGTCATTCCAAAGCGAAGCCATTCCGCGAAGCGGAAGGGCTGGAATGAGGCCCCCCAAAAAATGCATAGGCCTGAAGGGCCGACACAATGCGGAGAACGGGGTGTCGGCCTTACAGGCCTATCGGTAGTTTTTGACTTTTGTACAAGGCCTTCGGCCTTCGCTTTGGAATGTCGGCCCGTTGGGCCTGAACCGTAGGGGGCTTACCCTCGCTTAAAATACCTGTTGAAATATTGCCGTTCACTCCGCATTCCGCACTCGCCACTCCGCACTCGTATCACTCCGCACTCGAAAGCGGTAGCTTCGCGGGGCTCGCTACACGCACTCCAAAGCGGCTTCGCCGCGCTCAACCTCCGCACTTCAAACCTGCCGAAAGCGTTCCCGGTATTCCCCGGGTTTCATGTCCAGATGCTTGCGGAAAGCGTTGGCGAGGTCGGAGGCGCTTTGAAACCCACTGTCCAAGGCCACTTCCAGGATGCTTTTGCGGGTTTCGCTGAGCAATCGGCAGGCGCTTTCCAAGCGCTGACGGCGGATTTCACTGTACACCGTTCGTCCAAGGGCCAGATGAAAGCGACGCTCCAGGGTGCGTCGCGAGGTCCCCGTCCTGCGGGCGACCTCATCGACGTGCAGACCGGAAGCGGTCTCGGCGGCAATCAGCTCCAAAGCTTTTTGCACCAGCGGATCTTCCACCGCGAAAGCGGCGGTGGAAGCGCGGCGGCGAATGCCATCCGGCGGCACCCGCCACACGGGATAGCCCGAGGGACTGGTCTCGACCAAAATGTCCGCGTCCGGCGCGGGCAGCGCCTCGCCCCGCCGACTCATATAATGGTGAAGCATTTCGGCGACTACCCGCCCCCGGCGACGTCCGTCGGGCGATACGCTGGACAGGCTGGGATTGCTCAACAGACACAGCGACAATGAATTGTCCACCCCGATCACCGCAACCTCATCGGGAACGGTAATCCCGGACGAATGACACGCCTCCAACACTCTGTGGGCGAGTTCGTCGAAAATGCAAAACACCCCCAGCGGACGCGGCAACCCCGACAACCATTGACTGATTACGGAGACCTGCTCCGTCCAGGTTTTGCCATTGATGGCGCTGGCATCGAGGCTTTCATGAACCACGCCTCCCCACGATTCGGCTTCCCGCTTGAATCCCTCCGTGCGAACTTCACCGTAATGCAGGGTCGCGGCCTTTAGGCATGCAAAATGGCGGAACCCCTGTTCGAGAAAATGCTTGGCCGCCACTTTGCCAAACAAGGCGTCATTGCCAATCACCGAGGGCAGGCACGCATCCACCAAGGTTCCGGCGGCATTGACCACGGGCACCGGAAACCGCTCCGCCTGGGCGCGGATCTCCGGGTTCATGGCCGTGGTGATCAGCCCATCTCCGCTCCAGCCTTCCAGGGTCAATTGCGGATTGTCGGGATTCAATGGATTCAGGAACACGCACCAATCTTCCCGGGTTTGCACAAAATCGGAGATGCCCCGCAACACCCCCGTGGCCCAGTCGTTCAATGAATGCACACAAAGCGCCACTTGATAGATTTTTTGACTCATGCCCCAAAAAAGCGCAGTTTGACGCATTTATCAAGCAAATTGTCGTTTGCGACAAAGACAGGGGGTGCCTGAATGAGGTAAGATGGCACCGTTCAATCGAAAAAATTTCGTCGCAACTCAACCTCCAAGGAGACCCGCATGAAGACAACCCCACAAAATGTACACTTCCCGAAAACGATCCTGGTCCTCTGTGCCATGTGTGCAATGGCCTTCGCCCCCCTCGCATCGGCAACACTGATTGGCTATGAGTCCTTTGACGGGGTTTCCAACGGCCTATTGGCAGGACAAGCTACACAATCCACCATTGGATTTGCTGGAACCGAAACGTGGACAGGCCCAAGTGGAAACGCATCCGCCCAACAAGCCCGAAGTTTCAGCGCCTCGACCTCAGGGTTGACTTTTCCAGGTTTGGTCACGTCCGGGGGCAATGCCGAAGCGTACCGCACCACAACCTTTAATGACAATACCACCACTCCCCACAGAGCGGAACTTTCATCTTCCACCCCGACCACCAATACACCGGACGAGGTGTTTTTCTCCGCCCTGATCAACGCCGATGGATATACCGCAAGGGAAGGTGACACCAGTTTGCATGGCGTGGAACTGAGGTTTTTGCATGAATCGGGTGGGCGGTCCCTTGGTTTTGGATTTGGGGGTGCCAGCGGTGGAGATGAAACCGCAGCCAAAACCCTTTTTGTGAGGGGATTTGATGGCAACCCGTCCACCAGTGTCCGCCTCGAAAGTGACTTGGTGTTGGCTTCCGGAACGAATCTCGTGGTGTTGAGTATCGCCCGTCCGGGAGGTTCGGGGGACAACACTTACAGTCTATGGCTAAATCCTGTTCCGGGTGCTCCACAGGGAACGCCGGACTGGCAGGGCACCTTGAATTGGGGAATTGTGGTCGACGGGGGTAGCCAAGGGTTTTACGGATTCGACATGACCCAAAGTTTCAATGGCATCCAGTCGGTGCTCGTCGATGAATTGCGTTTTGGAACCAGCTACGATGCAGTGAGCCCTATCCCCGAACCCGGCACCCTGGTGTTGTTTGGCGTGCTTCTGGGGACGTTGGCGGTCTTCCGCCGCCGCCCCCGCTGACGTTCCGATCTCACTCCTTTTAGGCCTGAAGGGCCGACACAATGCGGAGAGCGGGGTGTCGGCCCTTCAGGCCTATCGGTTGTTATTGACTTTTGTACCAGGCCTTCGGCCTTCGCTTTGGAATGTCGGCCCGTTGGGCCTGAACCGCTAGGGCTTGGCCCTCCCCGCTTCCCGCTTAAAATACCTGTTGCAATATTCCCTATTGCAATATTCTACGCTCTGCGAGCTTCTGCGGGCAGGCGGCCCAACATCGAACGTTGAAATGTGTGTCTTTTGCCGATAACGATCCACATCAAACCGTCAACAGACAACCAGCAACCAGCAACTTTCAACCATCAACTGCTCCCATGAACCCCACAAGCCCCCATCCCGCCTTGCCCGCCTCCCACAGACTGGTCTGGGAGGACGACTTCCGTTCCCCCAGTGTCAATCCGGACAACTGGGTGTACCGCACCGACAGCAAACTCTGGAGCACCCAGACCGCCGACAACGTGGACATTTCCGACGGGCAGCTTCGGCTGCAGTACCGCAAGGAGCGTAAAAACGGCATGGATTACACTGGTGGCGGTCTCATCAGCCGCCGCGCTTTTGGCTACGGATTCTTCGAGGCCCGACTGCGCATGCCCGCCGGCATGGGCTGGCACACCTCCTTCTGGCTGATGACCCACGACGGCTCCGGCAGCACCAACACCGACACAACCGCCATGGAGATCGACATCTGCGAACAGGATTCCATCCTCCCGGAGTCCTATTACGTCAGTGTCCACCGCTGGAAAGGCGAACACCTCTGCAAGTCCGAGCGAATTCACACTGAAAACCTCAGTCTGGCTTTCCACCGCTTCGCCTGTCTCCACGAACCGGGTCGGGTGGTGTTTTATGCGGATGAACGGGTGATGCACGAGGTCGACACCACCGACATGTTTTCCGAGGTAGCCCACAT
Organism: Verrucomicrobiota bacterium; assembly: GCA_020831635.1. GTDB lineage: Bacteria > Verrucomicrobiota > Kiritimatiellia > SS1-B-03-39 > UBA6053 > PXAS01. The sequence goes on from JAFIGC010000050.1 coordinate 10,477, forward strand.
GCACATCTGGCTCACCGGCATCGCCTGCAATTTGAGCGACACGCCCCGGGTGGACGATAACGCCCTGCCTTCCGAGGCGCGATTCGACTGGGTGCGGGTGTATCAGCCCAAAATGTCTACTTGATGTACCAATAACATTTGCGCGTGCGGCCAGGCAGGCAGGGGATGTAGATGTGGTCGAGGCGCATGATGCGGCGGGGGTTTTGTCCGGGGACGCAGGCGCGGAAGCCGCCGAGCTTGTCGGCGACCGCGGTTTCGTAGCCGCATTCGTGCAGGAGCGATTCGGCAATGCCGCCGCAGATGCCCCGGGGACAGCGAATTTGGGTGACGGGTTTGCCGAGTTTGTCTTCCAGTTCGCCTTTAGATTGCTCCAACTCAAAGCGGATGGCTTTTTCCCGATCTTCTTCGGTTTCGATTTGTAAAAAATACTGGCGAAACAAATAGGGGGCGGCGTTGGGATCGTCGTGAATGCGCCGCACCACGGAGGGGTCCACGTCGTGTTTGAGGGCATTGCTCAGGCGGGTGCGGGTGGGGAGCAGGGGATGAAAGACGTTGGAGGGGCCGAGGCGCTTGAGCGGTTCGCCGGGATCGCTGATGACGGGCCACTCCAGGAGCGGCATGTCGGTTTCGGGCAGGATCAGTCGCTGAAACTGGTCGCTGCAAAAAATTTGCGCGTGTGACCATGAATGGGATTGCACGTCCACGCGGCCTTCGTCGGCGAGGGCGCGGAGTTCCTCCCAGGTGCAAAAGGGATTTTGGGTGTGGTCGATGGCCGGATCGTGGCCGGGTTGGCGCCAGGTGGGGCGCGGTTTTTCGCCATGTTGGATGCGTCCGGGAATGGCGAAGGTGACGGCGCGCATGTTGTAGCGTCGCAGCAGGGGGGCGACCACGGTCCAAACACTGGCCCAGGCGCCGTCAAATTGCAGCACCACGGAAGGGGCGTCGATCTTTCGCTTGCCGAGAACGATGTCCTGCAGTTCCGGGGTTTGCAGGGTTTGATAGCCGTTTTCCATCAGGTAGACCAAATACGGCTCCAGATAGGGGAGGGTGACCTTTTCGAAAGAAAACACGGGCAAAAAACTCCCGAGCTTGGCGCCGTATAAAAAGGTTGGATACCGTCCGGTGCAGATATCCAGCGGTTTGCGGAGTTTGGTGTTTCTTTCGCCGAAGGGGACGGGATTTCGCGGCATTCAAATTCCCCTGACGATCTCGGAAACCAAGCGGGGACCGCGATAAATGAGTCCGCTGTAAATTTGCACCAGGGAGGCGCCGGCATCGAGTTTTTCCCGGGCGTCGGCGGCGCTGAAGATGCCGCCCACCCCGATGATGGGCAGTTGGCCGTCGAGCCGTTTCGCCAGGCCCCGGATCACTTCGGTGGAGCGTTGTCGCACCGGGGCGCCGCTGAGTCCGCCCGCCTCTTTGGCGAGGGGATGGTCGGCGACGGCGCTGCGGTCGAGGGTGGTGTTGGTGGCGATGACGGCATCCACCTTGTAGCGCAGAAGGGTTTCGGCGATAAAATCCAGTTGGGTTTCGTCCATGTCGGGGGCGATTTTCACGGCCAGGGGCGTTTTTTTGCCTTCGGTTTGTTCCAGTTTGGCGGAGGCGTCGGTGATGGTGCGCAACAATCCGGTGAAGGCATCGCCTTTTTGCAGTTCCCGCAGGTTGGTGGTGTTGGGGGAGGAGATGTTGATGGCGATGTAATCGGCGTGGCTGTAGACGGCTTTCAGGCAGGTGACATAATCCTCGGCGGCCCGCTCGATGGGGGTGTCGAAGTTTTTGCCGATGTTCACGCCGATGACGCCGCCCCAAGTGGATTGGTTGATTTTGGCCAGCAGGGCTTCGACCCCGTCGTTGTTGAAGCCCATGCGGTTGAGGATCCCCTCGTGTTCCGGGAGTCGGAAGAGGCGGGGCTTGGGGTTTCCGGGTTGCGGACGGGGGGTGACGGTGCCGAGTTCGAGGAATCCAAAGCCGAGGGAACCGAAGCCTTCGATGCAGGCGCCGTTTTTATCCATGCCCGCGGCCAGTCCCACCGGATTTGGAAAGCGGATTCCCATGACCTCGACGGGCTTTTCGGGCACGGGTCCGGCGAGAAAATGGGGCTTTCCCTCGCAGGCGGTGCGTTGCAGGAGGTTCAGGGTTCTTTCGTGAACCTTTTCGGGGTCCATGCAAAAGGCGATGCGTTTGAAAAGTGGATAGATCATACGTCCCTATGGATACAGGCGGTGAAAAAGTGAAACCTTATGAGAGATGCGCTTCGACGGGATCGCCGGTTTCCACGCCCAGTTTTCTGGCGGCGGAACCTTGGCGAATGGCGATTTCCAAAAATTCGTGGGAGCCCGTCAAGGCCAGGCATTCGCCTTCGTCCACATCGCCGTAGGTGCGGTGCAGGCCTTTGAGGTGCACGTCTTGGCGGGGGAGAATGACGGACCAGCTCTCGGTGTCCGCGCCGTCGGGGAGACGGATGTTGGTGATGACGTTGCCGAAGTGATCGACATGCACCACTTCGCCCGGTTCGGGGGCGGTTAAGGCGATGGCCCAGGATTCCAGAATGGGGTCGATGCGCTCCCCGCAAACGGCCATGACCTCGCCTTCCTGCACCATGAGGGCGGCGGCGTGGGCGAAGAGATCCCGTCCGTGAAAGGTGTTGGAGACTTGATCGGGACGCCAGGAACGGTCGGAAAGCCGCCAGGCGCGCACATCGCGGGATTCGGTGAACACCCAGGAGAACAGGCCGTTGTCGGGGCCGATGAAAAATTGGCCGTCCGCCACGGCCACCAAGGCGTTGCGGGAGGTGCCGACCCCGGGGTCGATCACGGCCACGTGGACGGTGCCGCGCGGATAAAAGCGGGCCGCGGTTCGCAGGGCCCAGGCCCCGGCGCGAATATCGCCGGGGGGAATGTCGTGGGTGATGTCCTCCACCAGGGCCAGGGGCGCGGTTTGGCGAATCACGCCTTTCATGGCGCCCGCATATCCGTCCCGGGTGCTGAAGTCCGTGGTGAGGGTGATCAGGCGTTCGGGTGCGGCGATGTGCATGACCGGGGCAGGGGCGCGTGGATTCAGGATTGGTACGCGGAACAGGTGATTTTCGTATCCTCCGCGGGAGTTTCCATGGCGCGGATCTTGTCCCGGAGCCGGGCCGCTTCCTCGAAATTCTCCATGTGGATGGCGTACTGGAGCTTGTGCTTGAGCTTCAACACCGGATTTTCGGTGTCGTTGTCCTCGGTGCGTTCACGCAAATCCTGAATGAGTTCCAGGAGAATGCCGAGTTCCATGCATTCCTCTCCCGGAAACTCGTCATCGTCCATTTCATCGAGAAATTCCCGAATCAGGCCCATGGCGATTTCCACTTGGTCCACGGCCTCGTCGATCCGCCCTTCGGCGGCGAGTTTTTCGGCGTGGGCCCGGGCGTTCATCATGTGCACGTAGGGCTTGAATTGGATGAATTCCCAAACGAGGTCGTCGGATTCCGCGAATTTTTCCACCAGTTGGAAGATGGAAAGGCTGTGACGGGTATCGCGGATGACGCGGTCATAATCCTTGAGGACCATGAGGGCGAGATAGCGGTAATAAAACTGCACGCACTCCTGTTGGAGTTCGGCGCAGGCATCCCCGTCCAGGCTGGGACCGGCCCGGCGGTCGGTGATCATTTTGCGGCGATAATAGTCAAAAGCGGAATCCTGATCGTGGGGGCGGGCGCCGTCGGGACGTCCGTCGAGCTTCATTTGCAAGATCCCCAAATCAAGCCGCAGCTGTACTTCTTCTTGCTGTTCGTGGGTTTCCACCAGCCGTGCGGTGACGGAGGTGGGATCGAACGGCCATGCTTGCATCATTGCGGACAGATCATTTTTTCGTTTCATATGGATTCCTTTCATTCGCAATCATAGAGCCGACAAACTGAATTGCAATCCCCGACCCCATTTGATTTTTCAGATAATCGGTGCATGGGAAGGGTATGAAAAGCCTGATTTCCGAGAAACGCCCGATTTGGTTCGATATCGACGGGACCCTTTTGCACACCAAAGCCGGACATGGCGCCTTCCAATTGGCGCTGGAGGAGGTGTATGGCTGGCGGGATACGCTGGCGGAAGTGCGCTTCGCGGGCAATACGGATTTGCGGGTGCTGCTCGACTTGGCCGACAAGCACGGGGGCTGTCCCCATGAAACCCGATCCAAACAGGAACGGTTTTTCACAAACATGGCCGGGCATTTGGACCGGGGATTGCATGTGGAGGGTCCCGAATTGGTGCCGGGGGCCATGGAATTGGTCTTGAACCTCCGCGCCCGCGAGGATGTTTGCCTGGGGTTGCTGACCGGCAACGCGCGTTTGTGCGCCATGATCAAGCTGCGGCATGTCGGGCTCGACGGCCATTTTCCCGATGGCGCCTTTGGGGATCAACATCACGACCGCAATCACCTCGCGCGCTTGGCCGTCGATGTGATGAAAGGGGAGGCGGGAGGAAATGGCGGCGCCGTCGGACGGAAAGGCCTGGTGATTGGCGACACCACCCGAGACGTGCGCGCGGCCAAGGAAATTGGTGCCCGCTGTTTGGCCGTGGCCACGGGGTCGGACGGGCCGGAGGAACTCATGGCCGCCGGCGCCGACCGGGTGGTGACGGATTTGCATCCGACCCCGGTGCTGCTGGACTGGATTTTGGGGGAATGAGGCGGTTTGGGGAAATGAACCACTGATTACACTGATTTCCACTGATCTTGGGTTCTGGCTTGGCCATTGCAGGCTTTCGCGCCCTTGAAAGGTCAAGGGGAACCGGCTGAAGGGCCTGTCGATTAATTCAACCACTGATGGACACCGATGGACACTGATGTATTATTTTGAATTCTGATTAACTTAAATAGATTAAATATCAGTGTGAATCAGTGTTATCAGTGGTTAATTCTTATTCGTGCTGGAATAAATCAACAGACCCTTTATCCGGTTCCAACGGGGGCTTTAGCCCCTGTTTTCACTGCGCTCCGTTGGAAAAACGCCCGGCGAGCAATTCTTTGGCTTTTTCCAGATCGTTGACAGGCAATTGGCAGACGAAATCTTCGCAGAGAAAGAGGGTGGCCCGGTTTTCCATGGGGGACAATGCCCGGAAAAATTCGCTGTGTTCGGAGAGAAAGGTCTGACCGGGTCCGCCGTCGGCGAGGAGAACGACCTGATAAGGCGCGGCGTTTTGGTTTGCGAGGCGCAGCATTGCCCGGGTGTCGTCCGCATTGGGTTTTCCGGCGATGACCACTTGGCGGGGCTTTGCGTAGTAGGCGTCCAAGGCCACCAGCATTTTCGGCGCGGAGGTGGGCAGGCGTTTTAGGTTTTCGGAAAAGGCCTGGAAAAGTTTGGCGGCTTGTTCGCGGCGTTCGGGTTGATCCAGCATGTCCGCCAAGCGCACCAAATTGAGGGCGGCGGTGGAGTTGGGGCTGGGTTCGGCACCGTCGAATCCGTCTTTTTGACGCAGCAGCACCGAAGGGTCTTCGCCGGTGGTGTCGAAATATCCGCCGTGGGTGGTGTCGAGGAACAACGCGTCCATCTTGTTTTGCAGGCGGTCGGCCCATTGCAACCAGCGGATGTCGAAGCCGGCTTCGTAGAGGTTGAGGAGACCTTCGATGACATAGGCGTAATCGGAGGCAAAACCGTCGATGCCGGCGGGTCCGTCGCGATAACTGCGCAGGAGCACGCCACGTTCTTGGTCATAGAGACGTGCGAAGAGAAATTGGGCGGCGGCTTCGGCGGCCCGGAGGTAGGCGGGGTCGTCCAGATCGCGGGAGGCGATGGCAAAGGCGGAGATCATCAACCCGTTCCAGCCGGAGAGGACCTTGTCGTCCAAGTGTGGGTGGGGGCGTTTGTTGCGGACTTCGCGCAGACGGGCCAGGTCCGGGGCGAATTCAGGGTCGGCCTCGGACTGCAAATACAGGGTATTGGTGCCCGCGAGTTCGCCGTGCGGGTCGGTGCCGGGCGGGGCGTTTCCGTCCGGTTTGATCCCAAAAACCTCTTTGAAGCGCGGGGCGCGGTCCCCGAGGATTTCGTCGATTTCATCCGCAGTCCAGATGTAGAACGCGCCTTCGGTTTTGTGGGGGGCGTCGGGTGTGGCCAGGCTGTCCGCGTCTTCGGCGGAATAAAACCCGCCGTTCGGGTGGGTCATGTCGCGCAGGACGTAGGCAAGGGTGTCGCGGGCGGTGCGGGCGAATTCGTCTTCGTCGGTGAGGCGGTACGCGCCGAGAAAGGCGGTGACCAGTTGGGCCTGGTCGTAAAGCATTTTTTCGTAGTGGGGGATGCGCCATTCGCGGTCCACCGCGTAACGATGGAAACCGCCGCCGACATGGTCGTGGATGCCGCCGCGGGAAACGGCGCGCAGGGTATTGATGCTCATGACGAGGGCTTCGTCCGCCAGGGGCGGGTCGGTGCGGCGGGCCTTGAGCTGGAGAAAATCGTGCACCGAGGGGGTGGGGAATTTGGGGGCGTCCCCGAAACCGCCGAACTGGGCGTCGAACCGTTGGCGGAAAGTTTGCAGGGCTTCGCGGGCGAGTTCGGCTTCAGGCAAATCTCCGCCGTGTCCGGCTTCGCTCAGCCGACGCAATTGGGTGATGGCCTGCTGGGAGGCCTCGCGGATGCCGGTGGCGTCATTTTCCCAGGCTTCGGCGATTTGTTCGAGGATGCTCGGAAATCCGGGGCGACCGTAGGCGTCGCGGGGCGGAAAATAGGTGCCGCCGAAAAACGGCTTCAGTTCCGGGGTCAGCCACACGCTCATGGGCCATCCGCCGGAGCCGGTGGTGGCCTGCACATAGGTCATGTAGACTTGATCCACGTCCGGACGTTCTTCGCGGTCGACCTTGATGTTGATGAAGTGTTCGTTCATGATCGCGGCCGTGTCCGGATTGGAAAACGATTCCCGGGCCATGACATGACACCAGTGGCAGGTGGAATAACCTACCGAGAGAAAGATCGGCTTGTTTTGCTCGCGGGCTGCGGCGAAGGCCTCCTCGCCCCAGGGATACCAATCCACCGGGTTGGTTTTGTGTTGTTGCAGATAGGGGGAGGTGGCGTTGGCAAGGCGGTTCATGGCTTCCTTGGAGGACGTGGAGGGGGACGCGGGTTCGGATTCGGACGGTTTTCCGCAGCCTGTGAACAGGAGCAAAAGCGGGGGAATCAGGGAAAGGGTGGAAAATCTCATGAAATGACCCTATCCGTTTCCCGAAAAAGTGCAAGCGGGGGGGGCATCTGAAGGCGGTCGGCAATCAGGGAGCGCCGTGAAAAAGTAATCTGGTCGGCATAGCATCCGAAACGTGCGAAAGAGGGAACGGCGGATGATGCTGAATACGTAAGTACGGAATTATTGAAGCATTGACGGACAATACTTTCATCCTGAATGGGATGATTCGACGTGTTCACTCCAATTGCCAAAAAAATTTTAAGATGTTGGTTATAAACGTACTATGGCTTTTGGAAAATATATTTATTAAGTAAATATTATTAATCTTTCCTTTCAATTTCCCCGGTCTATTTTTAAGAAATGACCCATACCCCAGATCCCGCACATCCCGATAAAAGCCGCCGTCATTTTTACAGTTCATGGACCGATGAAGAAGGTCCCCCTGAATATCTTCGGGGAATGGAGCAGGCCGGGTACCGGGAAAATTTCCCGGCATCTGAAAATCGCGCTGGTCCCGTTTCGGAATTACCGCATGGCGTTTCCGCGTCCGCCCCGTCGTATCCGGGGGAAAGGCAAAGGGGCGCTCCGAGCTATGCCCCGGGGAGTCGAGGATATTATGAGGGCGGGTATAACGCCTATCCCTACGCCGGCGATTATGGGGGATACACCCCGGCCAATGCGGCCGCCGAACTGATCAGTCCGAGGCGTTTGCTGAAAATTTTGCGCCAGTATTGGTTTTTGATGGTGGTCTTGATGTTGTTGGGTGCGGCCGCATCTTACTTAATGTATGTCCAGAGTCCCCCGGTATACGAGGCCTCGGCCATAATCGAAATGAACATCCGCCCGGCGCGGGTGCTTGCCGATGTGGTTCGCGTGGATACGGGTCGCACCGAAGAAGTGTTCAATACCCGCCTGGGGCGGTTGCGGGGCGTGCGTTTTTCCATGCAAGTGGATGAACGTTTTGTCGGCATGTGGGACCGCCACGCCCATCCCACCCCTGATGGCGAACGCCCCCGTCCTTCTTCCCTCAGCTACAACCTCATGCGGCAGTCTCGGCTGATCCGCATCCAGACGCGGACGGACAACCCCATGCGGGCGGCCCTCAGCGTGAACGCCGCCGCCGAAGCCGCCGAACAATTTTTTCAGGAAGAAAACCAATCGATTTCCGACGCCGCCGTGCAGTGGTTGTACCAGCAGGCCGAAAATCAAAAGCAGAGCCTGAACCGTGCCGATGACATTTTGTTGGCCTTCAAAATCGAGCACAACCTGGACGTGGAACTCGCCAACCAAGAGGCCCTGCAAAGCTCCTTGTCGTCTTTCAGCAACAAGCTGATTCAATTGAATTCCGAGTATATTCTGGTAAAAGACGTACTCGCCACCCTGGAAAATCTTGACGCATCCTCCGGCGTGGATTCTGAACTGCCCCTGGCCTTGCCGAATCGGGAATTGATTGTGGGACTTGTCCGGGAGCTTCACGAGACGAAAAACACGCGGACCCTCCTGCTGGAACGCTATACCGAGCAGCATCCCCAGATTCAGCAAGTCGATTTCACGATACAGAAACACGTGGCCGGCATCCAGCGTGAGATCGCATCGGCACAGAGCACCTTTCAACAGGAGTTCGAGCTTCTGAAATCCAAGCAAGCCTCCGTATCCAATGAGTTGATGCAGGTTCGGGAGCTGTTCACGCAACGCAACCGGGAATTGATGCGCGTCCAGTCGCGCTTGAACAACCTGGAACGCGAGCGGAATGCCGCCGAGCAAATGTACGGCAACGTACTCAACCGCATTGAGGAAGCCCGGCTGGCCGCCGACGAGGACGCAACCATGATAAAGATCGTGGAACGGGCCTCCGCGCCCACGAACACCACGCATCCCAAACTGCAACTCTTCCTGCCGATCGGCCTCATGGGTGGCCTCGCCCTGGGCTTTCTCCTCGCCCTGGCCGCGGAGGCTGTTGAGGACAGAATTTTTTCGATCGCGGAGTTGGAAGGCGGAATTTCAAGCCGCATCATCGGCATCGTGCCCCACACCCCCAACGTCCTCCGAAAAGAACTGGGACTGTTGAGCCTCAACAGCAAGTCCAGCCAGGCCGGGGAGGCGTTCAATGCCATCCGCGTGCTTCTGGATCACCACCGCATGGTGCGCGACAAGGTCCATCACCTCGACAAAAACCACAAGCCCGAAGCCCATGTGATTATGTTCTCTTCCGGCTTGCCCTCAGAAGGCAAAACCGTCTGCGCCGTGAACCTGGCCATCACCTCCGCACGGGCCGGACAAAAAACCCTGTTGATTGACGCGGACATGCGTCGTCCCAAGGTCTCCCATATTTTTGAAGAGATCCTCCAGGGGCAATTCCAAGACCCCAAGGACTGCTCCCTGATGCACCATCTGGCCGAAAAAGGCCACGCCAACATCAACGAAATCATCCTGCACGGACCCGTTGCCAACTTGGATGTGATCACCTCCCATCACGACGCGGAGATGAATCCCTCGGATGTCATCGGGGCGGACAGCTTTAAAAAATTGCTCGCCTGGGCCCGACTGAAATACGACCGGGTGATTATCGACAGCCCGCCGCTCGGCATTGTCTCCGACGGGCTCCACATCGCCTCCCTCTGCGATGGCGTCGTGGTGGTGTGCCGGGCCGGGCAGACCCGGCACCGCACCCTCCGACAGATCATCCTGCAGCTCAGAGGCGTGGAGGTCCCCCTGCTTGGATTTATCTTGAACGATTATCAACTGAACCGCGCATATACCGGCGAGGACAGACTCTACAAAAACCTGTCCAGCCATTACCCCTACTCAAAACCCGACCCATTCGTCGATGAGGCGAAACTCGCCCACACCTAAAAAGTCGATCACAAGTGCCCCATGAAAACCACACATCTGAATCAAAAAATTGCGCTTATGACACTCCAGTTCCATGCCCAACCCCTGGCCCTGTGCCTTTGTCTGACCTTCTTCGCGCCCCACGCCCTGGGGCAGACCAGCGTCAACATGATCACCAACATCACAACCACCACCTACAATGGACAGCAATACCAAAGCATCAAGCAGTCCGGAACCGGCACCTCCAGCAGCGCCACCGCCATTTCTTTCGGCTTTCAGAAACTGGACAGCGTGGCCAACGGCACTTTTGCGGGAAAGGAATTGGTCGCGGTGCGGGTAACCCATCGATACGTTAGCAGTGAGGATATCACCATCTCCGTGACCAATACCGGCACCGAGACACACACTTTTGGAGTCAACGATTTCATTCGGGTGAATTTGACTGCTCCCACATGGAATTGGCAGCTTGGGGGCAACTCCTTGATCGAAGGAATTGTATTTCCATCTGTAAATTACATTGTGCAGCAAAATGATTTTTCAAAACTTCATGGTCTGACCCTCGCTCCGATAGCCCCCAGCCAGACCCTGTCGGAAACTTTCACGGTGGGGGTGGAAAAATCAGGTGAGGTCTTCCATGACGCCACATATGATTTCAAAAACTTATATGAAGGCCAAGGCTTGTGGGATTTTGTGGTCAGGACAGAGACCGCCTACACGACCAACGTCACCGGATCGAATTTGGACGTGCAATACAACTTGCCGGGCGGGACCTACTTCACCGAAGTGGAATACATCGTCATTCCCGAATTGAGCAGTCTCGTGCTCATGGCCATTGCCGGGATCAGCGTCGGATTTTTCGTGTGGAAGCGGAAGATCTTCGGGGTCTTGTAAGGGGACGGAATTCCGAATTCCCGGCCATCGCCGCCAAAACCAAAAGCCCGCACTTGACCCCTGCGGGCTTTTGGCATAGCCATGTTTTCCGACATGCCGGACTTCAACGACGCCAACAAACTCGGCTCCGGCAAGGAGATGGTGGACCGGCTCACCAACCTCATCGCCATCTTTGAGCGTCCCGCCCTGGATTTTTCCTCCAACCGCGCCGACGGCGATGACATTCTTGGCGACGCCTACGAATACCTCATGCGCCACTTCGCCACCGAAAGCGGCAAAAGCAAGGGACAGTTCTACACCCCGGCGGAGGTGAGCCGCATCATGGCGCAAATCCTCGGCATCTCCGAAGCCAAAACCGGCGCTTCCACCACCGTGTACGACCCCACCTGCGGCTCCGGCTCGCTGCTGCTCAAGGTCGGCGACATGGCCGGCACCGCCGTGTCGCTCTATGGTCAGGAAAAAGACTCCGCCACCGCCGGACTGGCCCGCATGAACATGATTTTGCACGACTAGCCCACCGCCGAAATTGAACGCGGCAACACCCTCGCCGATCCCAAATTCCGCGAGGGGGATCAGCTCAAAACCTTCGACTTCGTGGTCGCCAATCCGCCCTTCAGCGACAAACGCTGGAGCACCGGCTTCGATCCCGAACACGACACCTGGACCCGCTTTCAGTCCTTCGGCGTTCCGCCCGCCAAACAGGGCGACTACGCCTACCTGCTCCACATCGTGCGCTCCCTCAAACCCAAGGGCAAAGGTGCCTGCATTCTCCCGCACGGAGTCCTCTTCCGCGGCAATGCCGAAGCCGAAATCCGCAAAAACCTGCTGCGCAAAGGCTATCTCGCGGGCATCATCGGCCTGCCGCCCAACCTCTTTTACGGCACCGGCATTCCCGCCTGTATCCTCATGCTCGACAAAGAGAACGCCCCCGCCCGCAAAGGCGTGTTCATGGTCGACGCCAGCGAGGGCTACGCCAAGGACGGCCCCAAGAACCGCCTCCGCAGCCGCGACATTCACCAGATCGTCGACACCTTCCTGCAAGGCCGCGACCTCCCCGGCTATTCCCGCTGGGTGCCGCTGGAGGAAATCGCCAAAAACGACTACAACCTCAACCTGCCCCGCTATATCGACAGCCGCAAAACCGAGGACGTGCAGGATCTCGCCGCCCACCTCAACGGCGGCATCCCCCTGCGCGACGTGGAAAGTCTGTCGGAATACTGGCAGGTCTGCCCCGGACTGCGCAAAGCCCTCTTTGCGAACTTGCGCGAAGGCTATGTGTCCCTCACGTTGGCACCCAACGACATCCGCGCCGCGATTTTCGAGCATCCCGAGTTTTTCCGACTCTCGGAAGACCTGCGCGGACTCTTTTCCGAGTTTCGGAAAAGCACCGTACCCAAGCTGAAAGCCCTGGACGCGGGGTGTCAGCCCAAGGACGTGATCCGCGAGCTGTCGGAATCCCTGCTGGCCCATTACCGGGACCGTCCCTTGCTCGACCCCTACGCCGTGTATCAGCACATCATGGACTACTGGGACGAAACCCTGCAGGACGACCTCTACCAAATCGCCGCCGAAGGCTGGAAAGCCGAAACCAGCCGCATCCTTGAAACCACGAAAACCGGCAAAAGCAAAGACAAAGGCTGGATCTGCGACCTCGTGCCCAAAACCCTGGTGGTGAACCGCTACTTTGCCGAACAACAGCAGGCCCTGAACGAACTGGAAAGCGAACTCGAAACCGCCACCGCCGCCCTCACCGAACTGGAAGAGGAAGAGGGCGGGGACGAAGGCGCCTTCGCCGAACTCGACAAGATCAACGCCGCCCAGGTGAAAGCGCGGCTCAAAGAGCTACCCGCTCCGACCGATCAGTCGGATCCGTCTGATCAGACGGATCGGTCGGAGCGGACCGAGCACGAGGCCCTGGATCGCTGGCTGGAGCTGAACGCGCAACAGAGCCAAGCCAAGGCGGCCATCAAAGCGGCGGAGGCCGAACTTGACAAACGCGCCTACAAGCACTACCCCAAGCTCAACCGCGACGAGGTGCAAACCCTGGTGGTGGAAGACAAATGGATGGGGGCCCTCGAAACCGCCCTGCAATCCGAAACCGACCGCATCAGCCAAAGCCTCACCCGCCGCGTCAAAGAACTCGCCGACCGCTACGCCGACCCGCTCCCCCGCCTCACCCAACAGGTGGCCGACCTCGAAACCCGCGTCGCCCGACACCTCACCCGCATGGGCATTCCCGCGCCGAACACCACGGCTGATCGGTCGGATCAGTCTGATCCGACGGATCGGACGGAGCCGACGACTCCCGCCTCCACCTTCCGGAGGGCCACCCAAGAGCTTGCAAGATGAACCAGACACATGTAGGGTTCTATTTGCATCGACATTTCTTGCAACCCTTGGCATAAATGCATCATGGCAACCGCAACACAGATTAAAGAACTGCTGAAAACCCACGGCGAGGGGGATGACGAACGCTTTTACGCGATCGCCATGCAGGTGGCTGCCGCCGAAGCGCGTAAAGGGCACGAACTTTTGGCGAAGGATCTTCGCCGTCTGGTTGAAAAAGCCCGTATGCGCAAAAATGAGGGCGGCATGGATGCCCGGATCGTGCATTTGGCGAGGCCCACCGGGGAAGCCGCCGAATTGTTGGAAGAGGTTGAAGACCCGCGCCGTTTGAAGGATGTGGTCATGGATGGCGCGCTGGCGGAACGGATGCAACGCATTCTCAGCGAACAAAAGCATATGGACCGGATTCGCGCGGCGGGTTTGACGCCACGGAACCGCCTGCTGTTTACCGGCCCCCCGGGGTGCGGAAAGACCTTGACCGCCAGTGCGCTTGCGAATGAAATCGGGGTGCCCCTGCTGGTGGTGCGGCTGGATTCACTGATCACAAGATACCTGGGCGAATCCCTCTCCAAACTGCGACTGATCTTCGACACCATCAACCGCACACGGGCCGTGTACCTGTTTGATGAATTCGACAGTATCGGCTACATGCGCGAGGCCACAAACGACGTGGGCGAAATGCGGCGCGTATTGAACGGCTTTCTGATGAATATTGAAAAACTGCGAAGCGAAAGCCTGATCATCGCCGCCACGAATTTCGCGGGAAAACTGGACCGGGCCCTGTTTCGGCGTTTTGACGATGTGGTGGAGTTTGGACTGCCGGGCGAGGAAGAGGCTTGGGCCACTATTCGCCAACTGCTCTCCGGTGTGAAAACCGGCAAACTCTCCAAGGGCGAGCTTTGCGAGGCCGCCAAAGGCCTCAGTTATGGCGAGATCACCCGTGCGTGCGAGGAAACCATCAAAGAAATGATCATCACCCATACCGACAAAATTACCAACGGCATGTTGCTCAACGCCCTCACGGAGCGGCGCTTGTTCACCAGGCACTCATAAAGAAGGGCGGGAAGTTTGGCGGAATATCCACATCAGCACCTGAAAATCCGCCCCAAGGTCAAACGCCTGCCTTTCAGAGGGGATGGACGCGGTAATTTTAGAATTTTCCCCCGTACCCGTGAACAACACGCGGCCAGGCTGCTTCGCCAGATGGAGGATTTGCAAAATCAATTTGAAGCGGAAAAACAGCAACGGGAGGATTTGGAGGAGGATTCACGCTTTGGACTTCTGTTGGAAGTGGAGTCTGAACCGGGCTATTCGCTGAGCTTCACATCGTTGACGCAAGGAAAATCCAAGCAAAAAGACGGAATTTACCTGCTCAATGTCCGGAAGTGGGGCGAAGGTGCGCAAGAGGTTACCAAGGCCACCATTCTTGTGCCGTATGGACGGTTGGATGTACTCGAAAACAAGGTGCGAGCCTTTGCCGATCCAGACAAAGACAGTGTGAGGGAGGATGGCACCCGAACCCCGAAAAACGCAAAACTGCTCTCAAATATCCGCAGCATTCGCGTCGCCGCGTTGGAGGCTTTGTGGACGGAGCCGAGTCCTTTGCCTCCGCCGGGTGAGTTGCGGAACTGGGAATTGTGGATTTCGCGGGAGCCCCGCTCGGATGAAGCGCCAAGCTTCGAGGCGCAATTCAACCGCGCCGCGTCCGGAATCGGATTGACGGTGAATGCGCAGCGGCTGAAACTTCCCGATCACATCGTAGTGACCCTGCGGGCGAAAAGGGAAGACCTCGAGGGGTCGCTTGACCTGCTGAATACCCTGACGGAAATCCGGCTGGTTAGCCCCTGCGCCGTGGATTTGACGGATCTTGCGGGTATGGAACAACACGAATGGATTCAGGAGGCCCTGGAGCGCATTCAGGCCCCGGGACCGGATGCCCCTGCGGTTTGCCTTCTGGACACAGGCGTCAACCGGGCGCATCCTCTTTTGGCCCCTTTGCTGGATGCAAGCGACGTGCAAACCCTGCTTCCCGATACGGGCGCGGACCGAAATGGGCACGGCACCGGCATGGCGGGCCTTGCCGCATATGACGACCTCAGAGGTCTGATGCTCTCAACCGGAACCTGGATCCAGGAGCATCGCCTTGAATCCGTGAAAATGATCAACCACGGGGATGAACACGATCCACCCTCTTACGGCGCGGTGACGCAAAGTGCCGCACTCATGGCGGAAACTAACCAACCGAATCGCCAAAGGACCTTTTGCATGGCCATGACGCAACCGGGACCTTCCGACAAAGGGCAGCCCAGTTCCTGGTCGGCAGCGGTCGACAGTTTGACCGCCGGGTCGGAAGAAGAGGGCGAACCCAAACGGGTGATGCTGATTTCCGCCGGGAATATCCGGAAATTTGAAGGATACAGCTATCCGGACGGAAATCATCGACACCGCATAGAAAATCCCGCCCAGGCATGGAATGCCGTATGCGTGGGTGCCTATACCCGGCGAACCCGGATCTTGGAGGAGGACGACGAGTCCACCCATGGCCGGGCCCTTGCGGGTAAGGGACAACTTTCGCCTTTTTCCCGCACCAGCCGGGATTGGGAACCCCACTGGCCCATCAAACCGGACTTGGTGATGGAAGGAGGGAACGTGGGCATTCACGAAGACAGCCATTTGTTTGAGCGCAACAGCCTGGAGCCTGTAACCACGGAAGCCCGCTTTCAACTCGGGCGACCACTCAGAGCGTTCAACGCCACCAGTGCCGCCACCGCATCGGCCTCCCGGCTCATGGCCATCCTGCAGGCCCGATATCCGGATTTGCGACCGGAAACCCACAGGGGATTGTTGGTGCACAGCGCCCGTTGGACGACCGGCATGTTGGGCGGTATCCGCCCGCATGAATCGGGGCAAACGCGATCTGTACAGAATCTGATGCGGGAAGTGGGTTTTGGCACGCCGGATATCCCCCGACTCCTCGGAAGCGGAAGCCAGGGAGTGACCATGATCCTTGAGGATGAAATCCAGCCCTATGATCCAAGCTCGGATGCGG
Source organism: Verrucomicrobiota bacterium (assembly GCA_020831635.1). Classification (GTDB taxonomy): domain Bacteria; phylum Verrucomicrobiota; class Kiritimatiellia; order SS1-B-03-39; family UBA6053; genus PXAS01. The sequence goes on from JAFIGC010000050.1 coordinate 26,740, forward strand.
GAAGCGCCAGGCTAGGCAATTTCAACCTGTACGATTTGCCATGGCCGAAAGAACTTATGGATAATCATCCCGATGTGACCCTGACCCTGAGGGCGACCTTGTCTACGTATGTCCATCCCAACCCCGGGTCCAGATGCTGGGAGAAAAACCAAAAATACAAATACGCCAGCCATTTGCTGAGATTCGAGTTCAAGCGTCACACGGAATCGGAAAGAGCCTTTGAACGGAAATTGAAAAAACTAACAGAGGATGAAGAAAACGAGGAAACGGCTCCCTCCGATCCAAAGTGGGCTGTTGGCCCAAAACTCAGGGGCAAAGCCGGTTCACTGGTTCAGGATATCTGGCAGGGAAGTGCCGCAGACCTTCGGGAAATGGGGCAGCTCGCGGTTTTCCCTGTAAAAGGCTGGTTCGCCACCCGGAAATTTCAGGAGGACCATGAATTCCACAACTGCCATCATCGGCCCGTTCCATTCAGCTTGGTCATCAGCCTCGATGCGGAACAGGAAATCGGGCTCTACAACGCGGTTGACAATCTGATAGATGTGGAGGCAAACGCGTGATGATGAAAGATAACGTGCCCAACGGCTACAAACAAACCGAAGTCGGGGTGATTCCGGAGGATTGGGAGGTGACACGACTAGGGGAGGTATCCACATTTTTATCTGGTGGAACACCTTCGAGAAGCAATGCGAGTTTTTGGGCTGGGAACATCCCTTGGATAAGTGCCACGAGCTTACGCCGGTTTTTCATTTTCACATCGGATAGCAATGTCACGAAAGAAGCCGTTGAAAAGGGAAGTAAGATAGCACCAATTGGGTCTACATTACTTCTTGTTCGGGGAAGTGCTCTGCATAAAGAAATTCTATCTGGACTGGTTACAGGTACAGTTTGCTTTAATCAGGATGTCAAAGCTCTCGTTCCTTGTTCAAAGATACTTCCAAAATATTTGACCTACATAACACGAGGAAAAGCAAACGATTTGCTAAGGTTAGTGTCTTCTGCCGGTAATACAGCAGGTGTGCTTGATACAAAACTACTTAAGAAATTCAGGTTCCCCCTCCCTCCCACCAAAAACGAGCAGGAGGCGATTGCGGAGGCCTTGGGGGATGCGGATGCGTGGATTGAATCCCTGGAAAAACTCATCAACAAAAAACGCCTGATCAAACAAGGCGCCATGCAGGAACTCCTCACCGCCAAACGCCGCCTCCCCGGGTTTGAGGAGGAGTGGGGGGAGAAGAGGTTGGGGGATTGCCTCGAACAAAATCCCAGCTATGGAATAAATGCGCCTGCTGTGCCTTATCATGGAAATCTCCCAAAATATTTACGGATCACCGACATTACAGAAGATGGCCGATTTAAGCCAGATCCTCTTGTTGCAGTTGATTCCAAGATGGCCAGTCGATATTTCCTCCAGAAAGGTGATGTTGTTTTTGCCAGAACGGGTGCAAGCGTTGGGAAATCCTACCGTTATCGACCAGAAGATGGTATGCTCGTGTTTGCAGGATTTTTGATAAGAATTCAAACCAATCAAACCATGCTGGATTCCAGCTATTTTTCACTTTGGGCTCATTCGGAAATGTATTGGAAATGGGTCAAAATTATGTCTATGCGAAGCGGTCAGCCTGGAATCAATGGAAAAGAATTTTCAGAATTAATCCTTCGTGTACCGCCAATTGAAGAACAAACCGCAATCGCCGAAGTCCTCTCCGACATGGATGCGGAGATTGAGGCCCTTGAGGCGAAGCTGGAGAAAGCGCGGCGGATCAAGGAGGGAATGATGGCGGAGTTGTTGACAGGGAAAACGCGGCTGGTATCGTCCGATCTGATCCCTTTCCGATATACGCAAGAAGAACCTGAACTTTTGATGGTGGCGGAGACTTTTGATTCAGGAGAAACCAACACATCTGGTGTTTGAAACTTAAAACCTTATGGAAAATATATGAGCACATTTGACAGTACAAAATCATCGTTGAGTTCGATTCTAAAAGAAATTTGTGAAGGAAAGGTGCAGTTGCCTGACTTTCAGCGGGGATGGGTTTGGGATGACGACCACATTCGGGATTTGCTGGTTAGTATTGCTCGCTCTTTCCCCGTTGGTGCAGTGATGATGCTGGAAACCGGAGGAAATGTGAAATTTCAGACCCGCCCTGTTGAGGGACTCGAAAACAAAATTAACAAAGAGATGAAACCAGAGAAGCTGATCCTGGATGGGCAACAACGGCTGACTACTTTGACACAAGCGTTGGCCCTGACTACCCCAGTGAATACCCGCACCAGCAAAGGGAAGAAAATCAAACGGCATTACTATTTTGATATTCGTCAAGCATTGGCCAACCCGCACGATCTTGAAAGTGCGATTATTGCTGTGGATGAAAATCGACAGCTACGTACAAATTTCGGTCGTGATGTGGAACTTGATTTATCAAATCGAGAGCTTGAGTGCGAAAAAATGATGTTCCCTTGTGATCAAATAATGGATTCTGACGCATGGGAGGAAACTTTACATCAAGTGGCTCCTGAAAATTTCAGTGATTATATGGGTTTTCGAAGCGGAATTCTTAAGTCGTTCCGTGAATACCAAATTCCCGTAATCCAACTTCAAAAGGAAACGAGTAAAGAGGCTGTATGTCTGGTGTTTGAGAAAGTCAATACAGGTGGAGTGCAGTTATCTGTATTCGAGTTAATCACGGCCAGTTATGCGGCAGACGGTTACAATCTACGTGACGATTGGTTTGGATCAACCATTCGAAAAGTGGACTCCCGCCAGAAGCGGCTCGCTAAAGACAATTTGTTAGCCTCGATTGAAGCCCCTGAATTTTTGCAGGCGATCACTTTGTTGCATACCCATGAAAGAAAATCTTCTGACATACAAAATGGTAAAACCGGAAAACAAATTCGACCTATCAGCGCCAAACGGGCGGATGTTTTGGAGCTACCTTTAGACTCTTGGAAAAAGTGGGCTGATCAAGTGGAGAAGGGCTTTAAATTGGCAGGTCGTTTTTTGAGAAAAGAAGCTTTCCATGCCAGGAAGGAGCTTCCATATCGTACACAGATCGTTCCTTTGGCAGCCGTTATGACTCGCATCGGAGATAAATGGCTTGAACCCAAGATTTACGAAAAACTGGCAAGATGGTTTTGGTGCGGGGTCCTCGGCGAGCTGTATGGCGGTGCTGTTGAAACTCGCATTGCCTTGGATTATGAGCAGTTGTTATTGTGGTTCGAGAGCGATGATGAACTGCCTCGAACAATTTTTGATGCTAGTTTCCAGTCTGATCGATTCAGCACGCTGCGTTCCCGCCTTAGTGCTGCATACAAAGGTATCAATGTGCTTGTGTTACGTGAAGGCGCGCAGGACTGGTTTTGGAAAGCGGGCATCCAAGAGCTTGATCTTGATGAAGTCGCACTCGATATCCATCACATTTTTCCGAAGTCGTGGTGTGAGAGCCATGATCCGAAAATTCCCAGAGCGAAATACGACAGTATCTTAAACAAGACCCCACTCTCTTACAAAGCGAACCGGAAAATTAGCGGAGACGCTCCATCCAAGTATCTTGATCGTATACAGGCAGAAAAACATGTTCAGTTGAGCAATCAGGAAATGGATGAACTTTTGGAGAGTCACGCCTTAAATCCCAGCCTGCTTAGGTGCGATGACTTTGATAGGTTTGTCCAAGACAGACGTCAGCGGTTGGCAAAATTGGTGGAAACTGCAATGGGTAAATCCGTAAGTATGGTTCCTGACTCCAATGAATATGAAGATGAGCCTGATGATACCGAAGACGAGGGTGAAACGACAATCTGATCATTGTAGGGTTGCACACGCAACCTCTCCGAATTTTTTCGACGGTCTTGGTATGGTCTGTTTTCTTTGATGGAGAGTCCCGCCAATTTGTCTCGCGGGTGAACGTCATTTTTCCATGAGGCGCATCCTGAAGGGATGCCTCACCCCGGCGTACCGATGGCGAATGGAAGGGCTCCGGTGTGAATCACCCTTTCAGGGTGAACGAATCATGAATGGGATTTCCGTGGGCGGCGGGGCTTGATCGCCCCTTACCCACGGCTACGATGAAGATCCCCTTCGGGGAAAAAATTTGATGTGTATCAAAGACAGGGCAAGCTCACGGGGCTCTTTTTGGCGGAAAGACGGGCTGGCGATCCATGATGTGGATGATCCAGATGGCAAACGCTACGGCACCTATTTGACCCGAAAAAGGCCCATGCCTGATCCAGATCAAATAAAAAACCGACGGATATAGGTTTCACTGGCTCGAAAGCCCGAAACACACCGCATGGAGCCGAATTTTGTCCGACGGTCTGTGGAATTTTGTAGAGTAATTCCACGCAAAAGTCAAACGGATAGCACCAGATCAGAAATCAATCCGAGAGCTTATTTTCCAGGAAGCTATCGCAGATTCAAATGCCTCCTTTTGTCGCGTAGCGACTGGCCCACGCGTAGCCGTGGATTTCAATCCACGGTTTCAATCCAACATTTGCCAGCCCGTCGCGTAGCGACGATTCACGGACCTGGGGATTTCAATCCCATCATCCCGAAATACCCTGCAACGCACACGCCCGTGACAACGATGGGGTTGAAACCCCCAGGTCCGTCAGGCGACGCTACGCGGCGCACGAATCCTGTTGCTCAGGGTTCCGTGGATTGAAATCCACGGCTACGCGTGGGCCTGTCGCTACGCGACACAAAAATATTGCCCCGACAAATTCTGTTGAAACGCATTTGAATCTGCGGTCCGATCTGCCATTTTGGTCGCTTAAATTGAGGTCTTGGGACCGTCGCTATACGACAAACCTCCCTTAAACTTTGAAAACTCTGCAGATTCCTCTTGACGTATTCGCTATTCGCGAATAACGAATACACATGAAATTAAAGGGTCAGGACGTTTTGTTGGTGCTCAAACTACTCTCAGACGGGGGCAGGAAGGGGACCTTTGCGGCGTTGGCGGAGGCGCTGGGGATTAGTGCTTCGGAGGCGCATGCGGCTCTGGGTCGGGCCCGGGAGGCTGGTTTGGTGCATCCGCTGGAGGATCGGGCGATCAAGGCTTCGGTGGCGGAATTTTTGTTGCACGCGATCAAATATGCGTTTCCGGTGAAACCCGGCGGCGCGACCCGGGGGATGCCCACGGGCTTTGCGGCACCACCGCTGAACCACAATTTTCGTTCCGAGGTTCGCGAGGGCTTTATCTGGGTATGGCCGGATCCGGAAGGAAATCAGGGCGGGTTGGAAATCAAGCCCCTTTGTAGGTCCGTTCCGGCGGCGGCCCGGCGGGACGCGTCCCTGTATGAGTGGCTGGTGTTGGCGGATGTGCTGCGCGGTGCGGGTCGGGCGAGAGAACGGGAGCTTGCCGCCTCGGTGGTGAAAGAAAGGTTGGGCGGCCATGCGGACAGTTGATCTGGAGGCCTTGAAAAGCGTGGCCGCCCAGTTGGACAAACTGGAACGACCCTATGCGTTCACCGGCGGAATCGTGGTGGGGTTTCTTCTGGATCATCCTGAGGTGGTGCATCTAAGGCCCACCGATGATTTGGATGCCATCACTTCCGTGACAAGTTATGCCCAGCAGAACCTGATGGAGGAGGAATTGAGGGGACTTCTTTTCATTCACGACACATCCGAGGGGGCCCCGTCATGCCGGTTTCTTTTTGAGGGAATCAAAGTGGACGTGATGCCAGCAAAGGACGAAACCGGTCAATTTAACAATCCATGGTTTGAGTCGGCTTTGGCGTCCGCTTCTCCCAGGAGCATGAAAGATGTGACCGTGAATACGGTGGATGCGCCTCATTTCATTGCCACCAAAATCGCCGCGTTCCTGGATCGCTCCAAAGGGGACCTTTACAGCCATGACTTGGAGGATATCATCACCGTGGTGGATGGCCGCAATCATCTTGTGGAGGAGATGGCGAACGCCCCTCCTTTTCTACGGCACTTTGTTGCGGATCAAATCAGGGTGTTGATGGGCAGTGAGGCCTTTCGTGACGCATTGCCGGGTCATTTGCCCGGAGACAGGGCCAGCCAGGGCAGGCTCCCAAAATTGATGGAATCTTTGCGGAAGATCGCGGCGTTGTGACCTTCAGGATGCGTTTGGTATGGGGGTATAAACCACGGGTGTCTCACTGCGCTCGAAACCTACGGTAATGAAACTCTGCTGGGAAGACATGATGTCGGGTCGAAGGTCCGAGCCGATACCAGCCCCGTCCGTCTGCGGGCCAAGGGTCCGCGGACGGGCGGGGTCCCGGGTATGCCAGCCAAACGCGGGCTGTAAGTTCGCGCAAATCACCCGCGTGCCACGGCTTTGGTGATCTGCGCGGACCTTCGGCCCGCGTGGGGAGGGGGGGGGAATCGTGTACCCGGCCCGAAAACGGGCGTAAAGGGCCGTTTGGGGCCGGGGGGGGTTGGGGGCGGGCCGAGGGGCCGCAGTTAAGAAAGGGACATGGCACAGACACAGGGCCCCGCGGG
>JAFIGC010000266.1 GCA_020831635.1 Verrucomicrobiota bacterium
GTCGCGACACCCCCGCGACAAGCACGGGGGCGGCGATTGGCGTGTATGGAAAACCTTCGCGCACAAAGTCGTCGCTCCCCTCCGGCAAGCGGAGGTGCGGCGGGACACTGAGGATGGGGTTTCCGATGCTCGGAAGAAATTTTTTGATGCGTTCCGAGCATCGGAAAAGAAAAACGGAGCGCGGACACTCCTGCCCGCAACATCTTTCCCTTTTCTCTCCTTCTCTCCTTCTTTCCATCTGCACCTGTCCTTGCGGAATATCTTTCCCGTGTTATTCTCGGAACCATGAAACCTGAGAAAAAACGTATCTTGATGGCCCGTCTGGTTTGTGTGCCGTTGACGATGGGTCTGGTGCTTCTGGAACTGACCCCGTTGCCCGTTGCGGCCTTGTTTTTGGTGTACCTTGCCATCTGGCGGCCCCAGTGGTTCTTGAACTGGGTGCACGATTTGTACGGGAGGCCCTTGGAATCGGATGGGAGAATCATCGACAAAGTTTCAGACAAAGCTTGAGACAAAGTATGGGACAATGGCAGCCCCCATTTACCCCGTCAATACGGCGATTGGCGCTCCTGTCCCCGTGGCCCCACAAACGCCATGCCCCACACTCACTTCAACTGGGTATCCCGCGCGGGGGCGCGGGTGTGACTGGGAAAAGCCTTCGGGCTCTTTCGCCTCATTTCGAACGGGCTCAGTCCGAAAGAATTTCGCTGTCGAGTTTCTGATCCTTCAGCAGTTCGGAAAAATGACCGCCGGCATTTTTGAGGGCTTCGAAATTCCCGTGCTCCACGAGGCGTCCTCCACTCATGACCAGGATTTCATCCACGTTGCGGATGGTGGAGAGGCGGTGGGCGACGATGATGACGGTGCGGGTTCCGCGGAGGGCTTCGATGACATCCTGGATGCTGCGCTCGGTGACGGAGTCGAGGGCGGAGGTGGCTTCGTCGAGGATGAGAATTTTCGGGTCGCGCATCAAGGCGCGGGCAATGGCCACGCGCTGACGTTGTCCGCCGGAAAGCGAGACCCCGCGCTCGCCCACGCGGCTGTCGTAGCCTTTGGGCATTTCCAAGATGAAGTCATGGGCCTGGGCGGCTTTTGCGGCGGCTTGAATGGTTTCCAGGTCGGGGTTGTCGGAGGCAAATCCAATGTTTTCGCGCACGGAGGTGGAGAAAAGGATGGGGTCCTGCAGGACGGTGGCGACCTGACTGCGGAAATGGGCCAGGGAAATTTCCGGGAGCGGGACGTCATCCAAGAGGATTTGCCCCTTTTTGGGATCGAAAAAGCGGAGCACCAATTGGGTGAGGGTGCTTTTGCCGCTGCCCGATTTGCCCACCAGGGCGTAGGTTTTGCCGGACTGGAATTCAAAGTTGAAGTCGAAGATGACGGTTTTGTCCGTGTAGCCGAAGTCCACGTGATCGAAGCGCATTTTCCCGGTCAGAGCCGGATATTGCGGGTTTTCAGGCTCTTTGGGAGTGGCGGAAAGCTGAAGGATGTCGTGAATGCGTTCCAGGGCGGCAAAACCGTCCTGAATTTGGATGAGCGAATCGGTGAGACGCTGCACGCTGCCGTTGATCAAGCTGCTGAAGAGCAGGAGTTCCACCAAGCTGCCGGCGGTCAGGCTGCCCGGATATTCCACGATCATCCACGAGCCCACCAGGGCGAGGATGATTTGGGTGGAAAAGAGCAGGGCGTTGCTGATGCTTTGGAAGGAGCCTTGCAACTTGGAATTGGCCACTTGCAGGTCGCGAACGGTCTCGGAATAATCGGAAAAATTGCGCCCGCTTTCCTCTTCGCCCGCATAGGCTTTGACGAGGGTGATGGCGGAAAAATACTCGGCGGCCCGCCCGGTCACCGAAGATTGCCGTTCTTGGATTTCCTTGCGTCCGCTGCGGATTTTGGGGCCGAATTTCCGCACCACCAATCCGTTGCACCCCAAGAGTGAAAACGCGAGCAGGGCCAGCCAGACGTTGTTCATCATCATGACCACAAACAAAGTGATCAAGCTCACGCCGTCCATGGACAATTGGATCAGCCCCTTGTCCACCACCACGCCGGCGTGGGTGATGTCGGAACTGACGCGGGAGCCGAGGCTGCCCGCGTGTTGGCGGTGAAAGAAATTCATGCCCAACTGCTGGATGTGGTGGAACAATTTTCTGCGCAGGGTGTGCTGCATGTGGCTGGCCAGTTCCTGGGCGAGGGCGGAGCGGAAATACGTGGCCACGGCCAGGGTGAAGATTCCGCACATGGAATACACGGCCAAGCGGTAAATGATGGCCCGCGTTTCCGGTCCGGCGGGTTGGAGGATCACATGGTCGATCAAATAACCGGTGAGCAAGGGCACGCCCATGGGCAAGACGAATTTCCCCCAGCCCGCGACAATGGTGAGGGCGGCCAAATGCCAGCGTTCTTTCAGCGGATCTTTCAGGGGGCGGAGCAGGTCGCGCAGTCGCGGTTCATCGTCTTTTTGTGTGTCGTTGGAAAACATGATAGTCTTTCTATGATAAATAATGATGCGTGGCAACTTGTAATTCACGGGAAGCGTGTGGGTGGTTGGGTGGTTGGGTGGGGGGCGTGGGCTTATGGGGGCGGCGCATCTTGCGCCGGGCGCTCTTCAACCCAATCTTTCTCACGATTTCCCATGGCTCAACAAGGCTCAAATTCGATAAAAGCGTGTAAGTCTTCCGTGGTGGAGTCAGATTGCATGGATGAGCTATATTTGTGCTGAAGACTCCGGCGCAGGATGCGCCGCCCCCATATTTTTCCCACAGCACTTTTGCCTCGACACGCATCAAGCGGAAGATTTACGATTTTTCACAAGTGAGACTTGCGAAAAATCGTAAAAACTAAATCCAAGTCGAAGCATGGAGGCGGCGCATCTTGCGCCGGTCGCTACCAAAAGTGGATACGGCCGCGGGATCAGGTGGGTTCAATTTACGCAGCCCTCGAATGGTACTTTATGTTGTGAGCAACATAACGCGCCATTCGGGTCACCATTCGGGTCAGGCCGTACTTTGTAGCGTTTTTGCTTTAAAAATGCTACAAAGTACGGCCAGACCCTTTTTTCCGGCGCAGGCTGCGCCGCCCCCATGGTCTTTGGATGCGCCGCCCCCATATTTTAAGCCACCCCCCAATCTGTATTTCGATCCCCATGCGCCCATCGACATGCATCAAAACGATCTCCCGCATTGGCAACAAGGCGAGGCTTGGATCTTTGTGACTTTTCGCTTGGGGGACTCTTTGCCGGAGGAAAAGTTGAAACAATGGCGCTTCGAAAGAGATCAATGGATGGCGGAGCATCCCGAACCTTGGGATGAGCAAACTGTCTGGGACTACCACCAAAAATTCACCGAACAGTTGGAGATGTGGCTGGACGCGGGGGAAGGCTCCTGCGCCCTGCGCGATCCCGAGGTAAGGATTTTGGTGGAAAATGCCCTCTTTTTCTTTCATGGGGAACGGTACGATCTCGACTGCTACGTGATCATGCCCAATCATGCGCACGTCCTTTTCCGCCCGAAAAATGACCACGCGCTGTCGCGCATCCTGCATTCTTGGAAAAGCTACACGGGCAATGTCATCAATAAAAAAATTGGGAAAACCGGCTCCTTTTGGCAGGAAGACTACTGGGACCGCCTTGTTCGCAGTGAAAAACATATGAACCATTGTCGTCGTTACATTGCCGAAAATCCGGTGAAAGCAGGCTTGAGGGAGGGGGAGTATACACTTTGGGGGGTGTGAAGTGTGGGGGCGACGCATCCTGCGCCGGAATCTTCAGCACAAAGATAGCTCATCGACCCATCAGACTCCTATGCGGAAGAAGCGAAGGCTATGGCAATGGAACCATCAGGGTCGTGGAGAAAGATTGTTTTGAGGATTCCGGCGCAGGATGCGCCGCCCCCATAGTCTTTGCCTCCCCCATAGTTTTGGATGCGCCGCCCCCATATTTCTACCGCCCCAAAACCCCGCGCATGTCTTCGGGAACTTGATCGGGCCAGGACCAGACGTCGACTTCGATTTTGATTTCGTGGGGGCCGCCGCCGAGGAGGACGCCTTTGAGGGGGGCGACGTCTCCGTA
>JAFIGC010000051.1 GCA_020831635.1 Verrucomicrobiota bacterium
CAAAGTGGAAAGGGAGATCGCCGCGTGTTGCATACATATGAATATATACATTTGAATTCACGAATGCAAGATATTTCTGAGATCTTTCAGGAAGCCTGCGGATGCCGAGACACGACCTGCGGATGTTTGGTTGGCTCTGTTTTCGTCACTCCAAACTCGTTACTCAAATGGCATCCGGTTTTCGTGCGGCCCTCCGGGACGCTCAACCTTTCCATCCTTTTCGCGTCAATTCGCGGTTCAACAAATCCGTGCCCATCCGTGCGCATCCGAGGTTCATTTTTTCAAGAAGACAACCACTGAACACACTGATTTTCACTGAACCGGCACGATGGATATTTTGATTGCTCAAAACCAAAACCACAACCCAAGATCAGTGGAATCAGTGTTTTCAGTGGTTCATTTTTCAGAGCCCAAGCACCCGCAAAAATCCGTGACCATCCGTGTGCATCCGTGTGCATCCGTGGTTCCCAATTTAAGAGGTCAGCGGATCATATCTCCGTCGTCCATACCCGCAGTCCGCGCCGGGTGAGATGCACGGGCAGGGACTGATAGCCGCTTTCGGCCAGGGCCTTTTCCAGGGCCCGCTTTTGAAACATGTCCGCGCGGGTCAGCACTGCGATGGAACCGCCGTCGCCGCCGGCGCCGTTGACTTTGCAGCCCAAGGCCTCATGGTCGGCGGCGATCTGCATGATTTCCTCGAAGGCGGGGCACACCAAATCGGGATGCAGGGCGCGTTGCACGTCGGTATTGGCGTTGAACACCCCGCCCAACGCGGGAAAGTCGTGGGCGCTCAGGGCCGCCTGGGCCTCCAGCGCCAATTCGCGCAACCGCTGTAAACGGGCATCTTCGGAGGGATCGCGTCCCAAATCGGCAATCACTTTTTTATGGGTTTCCGAGGAGTTGTGCGGCTTGCCGATATAAATCAGCAGCAAACGCTGTTCGAAATCCCAAAAGAGTTCGTCCGGCAGGCGGATGGGGGTGACGGTGGTTTTGGGATAGTCGGTCATGTGAATGAGGTTCACCCCGCCATACGCGCTAGCGAGTTGATCTTGCACCCCGCACTCCAGCCCCAATTTTTCGGTTTCCAGGCTGTGGGCGAGCACTGCGGTGTCGTGCGCGGAAAGCCGCCCCTCGGTGAGGGCGTCCAACGCGCCGATCAGAGCCACGGACACGGCGGCGGAGGTGCCCATGGAGGCCCCCGGCGGGGCGCTTGAAAAGAGGTTCACGTGGATGGCGATGTCCTCGGGCCAGTTCATCTCCTCGACCGCCGCCTCGATGAGCGGATGTTTGCCGTATAGAATGTGGCCGGGGTCCAGGGGATAGGCCTCGTTGTAATTCTCGGCGCGAATCACGATTCGGGGCCCGTCCGTCGCCGGCGTCACCGTGATTTGCACTTCCACTTGGGGGGAAATGGCCACGTTGAACACCCGTCCATGCTTGGCGAACCAGGTGTCGGTCCACCCGCCCACGTCGCAAATACGGGTGGGGGCCACGGCGTTGATCAGTCGGGTCGGGTTCATTTGAAGCCGTTGATGTAGCGTTCGATGCGAGTGACGGCCACCTTGAGATCCTCCATGGAGGTGGCGTAGCAACAGCGAATGTGCCCTTCCCCGCAGGGGCCGAAGGCGGTGCCGGGCACGGCCGCGACCTGTTCCTTGTCCAACAAACCCAAGGCGAAATCCTTGGCGGTCACGCCGAGTTCGCGGATTTCCGGGAACATGTAGAATGCGCCCTCGGGTTTTTGGCAGGGCAGGCCCATGGACGTGAAGGCGGCGTGCAGGAAATTGCGCCGGCGCCAGTAGGATTCCTTCATTTCGGCGATATCACGTTCCGGCTGTTGCAAGGCCTGGTACGCGGCTTCCTGACTCATGATCGGGGCGCAGAGCATGGTGTACTGGTGAATCCGCATCATCGCTTCGGTCAGTTCCGGCGGCGCGCAGGCGTAGCCAATCCGCCAACCGGTCATGGCCAGGGCCTTGGAGAAGCCGTGCAGGAAAATGGTCCGGTCTCGCATCCCAGGCATGGCCGCGATGCTCACGTGCGGTCGGTCGTAGGTGAGTTCGGCGTAGATTTCGTCGGTAATCACGATGAGATCCTTTTCCACCGCCAAGGCGGCGATGTCCTTCACATCCTCGGCCCGGAGTCCGCCCCCGGTGGGATTGTTGGGAAAGTTGAGCATCAGGATTTTGGTGCGGTCGGTGATGAGCGGACGCAATTGCGCCGCCGTGACCCGGAATCCGTCTTCCGCTTTGGTCTCGGCCACCACCGGCACCGCGTGGGCCAAGGTGATGAGCGGACGGTAGGAGACGTAACAGGGTTCGTGATAGATCACCTCGTCCCCGGGATTGCACAAGGCCCGCACCGCAAGGTCCAACGCTTCGCTGACCCCCACGGTGATGAGGATTTCCTTGTCGGGATGATAGGACGGTCCGAAGGTCCGCTCCACATAGCCGCTGATGGCCTTGCGCAACTTGGGCATGCCCAAATTGGAGGTGTATCCGGTGTGGCCCTGCTCCAAGGAGTAGATGGCCCCTTCCCGCACATGCCACGGCGTGGTGAAATCCGGTTCACCCACCCCGAGGCTGATGACCTCTTTCATCTGGGCGACAATGTCAAAAAAATCGCGAATCCCCGAACGTGGCAAATCCACGACGGTTTTCGCGAGACGCTCACGGTGAGACTTGCAAACGCTCATATTGTTCATCCGTTTCCATCAGCACCCCATGGTGCTTGTAAGTTTTCAGTCGAAAGTGGGTGGCGGTTCCGGTGACCCCGGGAATGGAGGACAACCGGGCGCTGACAAAGTTGGCAATGGTGCGCAGGTCCGGACCTTCCACGAACAACATGAGGTCGTATTGGCCGGACATCAGATACATGGAGGTCACCTCGGGATAGCGGCTGATGCGCGAGGCAATGTGGTCAAAGCCCCCTTCCCGCTCCGGGGTGACATTCACCTCGATCACCGCAGTGACCGCATCGTCCGCGAGTTTTTCGTCGTTGATGATGGCCTGATAGGCGCGGATCACCCCTTGATCCTCCAGTGCCTGGATTTGGGCCGCCACCTCTTCGGGGCTGAGGTCAAGTTGTAAGGCCGCGTCTTCCAGGGAAACGCGGGCGTTTTCACGCAAAAGGGATAATAAACTGTCCATCGAAAGTTCTCCGGTTGGGGTCGGGACGAAAAGGAACGCATACTTATCCATTCTCCTCCCTTCCTGCAAGGGATTTTCATGGTGGAACGCGAAAGGTTATCGGCAAGGGACTGCCGATCTACGATTTATTTTCGTTTTCACGCCTTTGGGCTTGTATTCATCCATCCTTGGGTGGAAACCCCAAACCCCGAACCGCATACCGGAACTTCAATGGTCTTCCTTGCAATCGACTATGATTTGGATGCGTGGAATGGACCCCGGAAAAGCCCCTTTTATTTGAGGAGGGGACCACAAAGCATGATCGGGATCATGCCTGGACTTTGTCACGATTCGTCACAACCCTGGCCCTTGCAGGCCTTGGAAATTTCCAGTTCGTCGGGTATGATTACGCACATGAACCCTCACGCGCCCCCCGACCCTTGGAACGGCTGCCTTCGGCAGATTCACCTCGATTTCCACAATTCGCCTTGGATCGATGATCTGCTCTGCGATTTTGATGCCACGGCTTTGGCGCGGCGATTCAAAGCGGCGCATGTGAACAGCGTGATTGTCTTCGCGAAATGTGTGCATGGCATGGGCTATTATCCCTCGAAGATTGTCGACCCCCATCCGGCCCTGAGCGGGCGGGACTTCACGGGGGAAATGATCGAGGCCCTGCACCGGGAAGGCATCCGCGCCCCCATCTACACGATCATGGGCTGGGAGGAAAACCTGGCCCAACGTCATCCGGACTGGTTGCAAATTTGCGAGGACGGCAGCTTCGCCCAAAATGCGTTCGGCTCCGATGGCAAGGCTGCTCAGCCGGGACGTTTCCGATGGCTGAACTTTCTGCATCCGGATTTTCAAGACTATTTCGAAGCCCACCTGCACGAAGTCCTGGATCGCTATCCCTGCGACGGCCTGTTTCTGGACATGCTGGTGATGCATCCGAAAGCGGACTGGAGCGACCACGCCATCGCTTTCCGCGAAAAGCATGGCCTGATGGGACGCGACGCCCTGACCCATGCCCGATACGAGGCGGCGGCCCAAGCGGCGTTCGCGGACAAATTCACCCCCATCATTCAGGCCAAGGCCCCCCAAGCCTCGATTTTCTACAATGCCGAAAACCGGTTGTTTGTGGACGGCAGCCTCGGGGCCTTGGCCCGCGCCGGACAACAAACCCATTTTGAAATCGAATCGCTGCCCTCCGGCATGTGGAGTTATCACCATTTCCCCCGCGTGGCCCGCAATTTACACACCCGCAAACCTTGGCTGGGCATGACCGGTCGCTTCCAGAAGATGTGGGGGGACTTCGGCGGCATCAAACCCGTCCCGGCGCTGGAGTATGAATGTTTCCGCGCCCAGGCCATGGGCGGCGCCAACTCGGTAGGCGATCAGTTGGGTCCGCGAGGCACCCTGGACGAGGGCGCTTACCGGTTGATCGGCGAAGTGTTCGAACAGGTCGCGGCGGCCGAGTCCTTTTACGAGGGCTGCGTCCCCTGTCCGCAGGTGGCCATCGTTTGCCCGCATCACCCCGAATGCGACGAACACGCCAGCACCTTGGTCGAAGAGGCCATGGTGCGGCTGTGTGAGGAACATCACTACGATGCCGCCCTGGTCAACGATCTGGACGAACCAGGCGAATACGAGCTGCTGATTCTCGGAGAAGGCACCCCGGTTTCGTCCGCGTTCCAAGAGAAAATCACCGCCTTCGTGCAAAACGGCGGCAAATTGCTCGCGGTCGGGGACAGCGTATTTCAGTCCGATGGTCGGGGATGGGGACCGTTTGCGAACTTGCGCTGTGAAGGCGAATCCGCTTTCGCCCCCGCGTATTGGCGGGCCCGTCCCGACTGGCACGAAGCCCTGGGAACGGACGACCGGGTAGTGTACCCTCGCGGACTGCGCATCCAGGCGCCGGAGAATTTGGAAATCTTGGTGGACCGGGTTGCGCCCTATTTTCAGCGCAGCGACCTCAAATTTTGTTCTCATTTTCAAGCTCCGCCCCGCAAGGAACCCCTTGGAGAACCCGCGGTTCTTCGCGGGGAAGGCTGGATCCATTTCGCGGATCTGCTGTTCACGGACTACCGACAATCCGCGAACCTCGCGGCCTCCCGCGCCTTCGGGGCGGCCATGGACAGCCTGATCGGCCCGCCGGCAACGGGTCGGGGCCTCAAATCCACCGTCCGCATGTATCCCTTGAGACGCGGGAATGACCTTCATCTGACCCTGCTGCACTATCTGCCGGAACGTAAAGCGGACGGCGCGGACATTGTCGCTGAACGTCTCGGTTTCGGCGGGCAAATCCTGCGACTCCCGCCACACATCCGCAAAGTCATTTTTGAACCCACAGGAGAAGCCGTAACCCCCGACAATGGACGGCTTCCCCTCCCCTGCGAAGAGGGAAGACTCCTGATCCGCCTTCCCAATTTTTTCCGCGTCGAATACGATATTTCATAAGTTTCACTTACGAAAAATCGTCACGGGAGGCCTATTCCACTCAGCGCCCTCTGCGTCCTCCTGTTCAAAAATCAACTTCCTGAATCCGTGAGATATTTGCAAGGAAGGTGTGCAAGATCATGGAGCGAAAGGGATTGTCGGGAACCGAGGCATACCCTTGCGGTCTGTAGAGCGTTCCCGACAATCCCTTGTAGCCCATGATATTGTGCGGATTCACAGCAAAGATCTCACGGTTTCAGGAACTTTTGGAAAGGGTGGGATGGGGAATGCCGGCGGGGGAAAAGCCTCGGGGAATGCTGAAGTGGATGGCGAGAAAGACGGTCAGCGCGGTCCCTGAAAAAATCGAGATCATGATGGCAATCTGATAGCGGATCGCGGTGCCGGGATCGGCGCCGGCGAGAATCACCCCGGTCATCATGCCGGGCAGGGAAACGAGGCCGATGGTAGCCATGCTGGCGAGAGTGGGTCCGAGGGCGGCCTGCAGGGCGTCGCGAAAAAAGGGACGGAGCGCCTCGGTCCGGCTTGCACCCTGTGAAAGACACAACAGATAATGGGACTCGCGCTTTTTCAGGTTTTCGGAGAAATGCTGAAGGCCAATGATGTCGGCCCGCAAACAATTGCCCAGGATCATGCCGCCAATGGGAATGAGATACTGGGCCTCGAACGGGGCGTCCAAGCGCAACACCAGGAAGGTGAAAAACAGGGCTGGCAAGATCGTGCCCAAAAGGATGGCGAAAAACAGCGGAAACGCGAACACCTGAATCCGCAGGCCGCATCCGCGCAGGATGGAAGCGTCCGCCACCAGCACCATCACCAGCAGCCAAAGCAGGGTCACCCCCGGATGATCCAGCTCGAACACCACATGAAGATACAAGCCGACAAACAGAAGCTGCACGGTCATCCGCACCACGGAGACCAAGGTTTCCCGCACCCGATGCGCCCCCAAATACAGAAACAGCGCCAAGGGAATCAGCAGGAGCAGGTAGGCGGTGGCCAAGTTCCAAAGCGGGATTTCCACAACACTCATCCGAGTTCTCCCAAATGCAGAAAACGTTCGTCGAGTCCCAAACCCTCGCGATCATGGGAAACCGCAAGAATGCTTTGGTCTTTCTGCTGACCCAACAGCTTGGCCACGCGAGCCCGGTTATCGCCGTCCAAGGCGGAAACAGGCTCGTCCAGCAACAACAGGGGCCGCTGAAGTTGCAACGCGGCCAACAGCGCGACCCGTTGTTTTTCACCCCCGGAAAGGCGATCCGTGGGCTGATCCAGGATCTCCCGGGACAGGGCCAGATCCCCCATCCAAGAACGAAGTTGCGCCTCGTCCCTTTGGATGCGGCGGTTGGCATGGTAGGCGAGCGGACGATCCAAGGCCTCGAGCACGGTCCCCGGCCCCAGATCGGCCTCCTGGGGCACCCAGGCCATCCGAAGGCGCAGGTGCCAGACGGAATGATCGTCCAACACCTCCCCGCCCACCCGCACCGTCCCCTCCGTCGGCGGCCAAAATCCCAACACTGCCCGCAAAAGGCTCGACTTCCCGCACCCGGAAGGCCCCTGCACCGTCACCCGCTCTCCGGGAGAGATCCGCAGGCACAATTGTTCGAAAAGCGTCCGCTCCCCCACGCGCAGGGAAAGATCCTCGATTTCCAACAAGGTTTCGGAGGCGGAATTCATTTGAGGGAGGCCGGATCAAAATCAAAAGGAAGGGCCATTTCGGCCACTGCGGCCACCTCCGGGGGCCCCTTGGCGATCAGGTCCAGCAGTCCGGCGGTCAAAAGCGGGTGTTGGGGTTCGGCCATGCGGAGATCCCGGGCAATGTATTCACGGACGGCGCGGGTGTGGGTGGATTTGCGGGAATAGGGTAAAAACGGATGGCGGTCCACGCGCTGGACCTCCCATTCCCCGTCGTCCGTCCGAAGTGCCGCGAGGAGGTCCTGAACCAGACGTTCCGAGTCAAAGATTTCCGGTAGAAATATGATCGGAATGTGGTTGGGCCAGACGGACACGGATTCCCCATACGGGGTGCCGTAATGCAATGCCAAGACCGCCCGTGACCAGGCCATGGCCCTTACCCTGGGATCCGGATCGTGTTTCGCCATGTCCATGCCCCGCGCCCAGGCGGCGGCGCTTCCATATGAAAGCAGGGCGATTGCCGCCTCCGAACGGGCGTCGGGGCGGACGTCCCATGAAAAATGTAGCAGAAGCGTTTCAATGGCCTCCCGGAGTTCTGGGTCACTGTGGGGTTTCATCTCTCCCCCTAGGAGGAGCCCCTTCGTGGGGGAGGCAAAGTCCAATCCCTCCCATGCGAGCCGGTGAATCACCAGCCAATCAGCATCCGACGCAATCATCGGAGAAGAGGACCGCGTCGCACAACCGCTCACCAAAAAAAAGGCACCCAAAAGAGCCCGGAAAAGCGTTCCGTGTCTCTTGGGTGCCGCGGATTTCATGACCGAAGGACCTCAGCCGTACAGCGGACCGAAGGCCTGGCAAGCGCGGAAATCGGCACTTTCCAGTTCGGCGGTGCCGAAGGTGTTCCAAGCACTGGGTCGGAAGATTTGGTCTTTGGCGACGTTGTGCATGTAGACGGGAATGCGGAGCATGGCCGCGAGGGTGATGAGGTCGGCGCCGATGTGCCCGTAGGCGAAGGCACCGTGGTTGCTACCCCAGGCGTTCATGACACTGTACACGTCGCGGAAAACGCCATCGCCCTCGGTTTCGGGTACAAACCAAGTGGTGGGCCAAGTGGGGTTGGTGCGGTTGTCGAGGACGTCGTGCACGTTTTCGGGAAGTTCCACGGACCAGCCTTGGGCAATTTGCAAGGCCGGACCGAGGCCTCGGGTGAGGTTCACCCGGCACAGGGTCACGGGCATGCCGCCTTTGGTGCGGAAGCGCGTGGAAAGTCCGCCCCCGCGGAAATACTCGCGAATGCCGGGATGCCAGGTGGTGGCGTCCAGACAGGCTTTTTGCTCTTCATCGCTGATCTCCCAGTGGGGTTTCATGGCGGGGACGCCGTTGTCGCTCTGTTGCCCAGTGCCGTCGAGTGCGGCGGGTCCGGAGTTGATGAGGTGGAGGAATCCGCCCGCGGCCCGTCCTTCGAGGGTGTGGCCGGTGACCCGTTTCACGGCTTCGGGGCTCCAATAGGTCCGCACGTCGGCGAAAATTTGCGCGCCTTTGGTAATGAGGTGGCCGAAAAGCATGGAAACGGCGTTGAGGGTGTCGTTTTCGGTGGCCAGCATGTAGGGGGCCCGCTTGCCGTTCCAGTCAAAGGAAGTCGTCAACATCGCTTCCATGAAATCGCCGTTGGGCAGGTGATCGGTCCACTGGCGCTGCCCCTGGAATCCGGCCGCCAAGGCGTTGTGGCCCTGGGCTTCCTCGCCAAATCCCAGGTCCTTGAGGCGAGGATTGCCGACCATCAAATCGCGGGCGATGAGGGTCATTTTCACCGAGGTTTCCCACATGGACTGGATTTCATCGTCGGAGAATTTGTCTTTTTCGCTGTTGTAGTCTTCGCCCTGTTTGCAGTTGGCCATGACCCATTCGAGGGCCATCTCGAATTCCTCGACATCGTAAATGCCGCGTTCCATGCGGCGCACGAATTCGACCATGTCCACGGCCTCGACACGCATGCCGAGGTAGCTTTCGAAAAATTCGTGATCGGTGTAGCTGCCCATGATGCCCATGGACACGCCACCCATGCCGAGGTAGCTCTTGCCTTTCATCATGGCCACGGCCAACGCAGCGTTGGCAAAGCGCAACATTTTTTCCTGCACGTCGGCGGGAATTTCCGTGTCGCCGGCGTCCTGGACATCG
The DNA here is from genome assembly GCA_020831635.1 of Verrucomicrobiota bacterium. Taxonomy (GTDB): domain Bacteria; phylum Verrucomicrobiota; class Kiritimatiellia; order SS1-B-03-39; family UBA6053; genus PXAS01. Next base: position 9,393 of record JAFIGC010000051.1, read on the forward strand.
CGTCCGTAAATGGTGAAGATCGGCAGGCCTTTTTGGTTGTGGGCGGCCTGCATGGCCGCGAGGTACACCGCGCCGGGGCGTTCGGTGCCGTTGAAGCCCCAGACGGCCTTGGGAATCAACGGGTCCATGTCCATGGTTTCGGAACCGTAGCACCAGCAGGGGGTGACGGTAATGGAGGCCCCCACCCCTTCGCGGGCGAATTTGTCGGCACAGGCGGCGGATTCGGACACGCCGCCGATGCAACTGTCGGCGATGACGCATTCGACGGGTTCGCCGGTGATGTGCCGCAATTTGGATTGAATGAGGTCGGCCACGGATTGGGCCATGCGCATGGTTTGGTCTTCCAGCGATTCGCGCACGCCGCCAAGACGTCCGTCAATGGTGGGGCGAATGCCGATTTTGGGGAGAGAACCGATGAGTTTGGATTTTTGTGTCATGGGATTGGATGGGTTTGGGGGTTGGGCGTTAGAGAGGGTACCGCTCCGACTGCTCCGACGGATCCGTCAGATCAGTCGGATCGGATGGATGGTCAGTCGGATCCTCCGGCGGACGACTTGCAAAGGCTTTGAAAGCGCGGGAGAACCGCTTCCCACGCACTCGGGGCCATTGGCGCGAAGGTCTGCACATCGAAGGAATTGCGGATCAGTTCTTTTCCGGCGGGCAAATCTTCCACAGCGCCGTCGGCGACAAGTTGCATGAGAATGTTGCCCGCCGCCGTGGCTTCAACGGGACCGGCGACCACGGTGCGGTTCAAGGCGTCGGCGGCGAATTGATTCAGCAAGGCGTTGCGTCCGCCCCCGCCAACAATGTGAAAAGTGCCGAGGTCATGGCCCACGAGGTCGGCCAGCTTGTCAAAGACGACGCGATACTTCAGGGCCAGGCTTTCGAAGATCATGCGGGCCATGGCGCCGCGGGTGTTCGGAACGGGTTGGCCCGTCTCGCGGCACCAGTCTTCCAGCCTAGCGGGCATGTTTCCGGGAGCGGCAAAACGGGGATCGTCGGGATCGACCAAAGAAACGAACGCGGGCGCGTCTGCGGCTTCCTGGATCAGGGTGTCCCAATCCACTTCCCCGAAATCCTCGTCCCAATCGCGTTTGCACTCTTGGATCAACCAAAGCCCGCAAAGGATTTTCAACAATCGAATGTCGCCCCCCACCCCGCCTTCGTTGGTGAAGGCCAAGTCAAAGCTTTTGGCATTGATCACCGCTTGGGGCGACACCACGCCCAACAGCGACCAAGTGCCGGAAGAAAGATAAACGCTATTCGCCTCCCGTGCGGGCACGGCGGCCACGGCGGAGGCGGTGTCGTGCCCGCCCACGGCCACGACCTTGGCGTTTAAGCCGGTTTGCTCGGCAATTTGAGGCAACAAGGGTCCCAAAACCGTGCCGGGCGAGGTGATGTCTCCGAAAAGTTTTTTGGGGAGCCCCAAGCGTTCGATCACGTCCCAGGCCCAGTCGCCGGTGGCGGCATTGACCAATTGGGCGGTACTGGCGATGGTGGCTTCGTTGGCCCGGGTGCCGGAGAGCCAATAGGAGAGCAGATCCGGCATCCAGAGCAGTCCGGCGGCCGCGTCCAGGCGCCCGGGATTTCGCTCTTGCTCGGCGAGCAATTGGAACACGGTATTGTAAAACATGAATTGGTTGCCGGTGGCCGCGTAAAGTTCCTCGGCAGGCATTTTTTCGAAGGCCTTTTCCATCATCCCTTCGGTACGCCCGTCCCGATATTGCGCGGGGAGACCGAGGAGATCGCCGCGTTCATCGACCAGGCCATAATCCACGCCCCACGTATCGACGCCGAGACTGCGCACGGCGTCCCCAAACCGATCCCCGGCTTTTTTCAAACCGACAAGGATATTCGCGAACAAACCCGTGGTGTTCCAGGTCCAAGTATCCACCAAATGCACCCCATCATTGGCAAAGCGGTGAATTTCCTCCAAACGAAGGCGGCCATTTTCGAGAATGCCGGCGATCACGCGACCGGAACCGGCTCCCAGATCGACGGCCAAATATACAGGGCTTTGGGTTTTCTTGTCCATAGGCGCGATATTTAAACCTGTTTCCCCCCTGTTTGTCGAGCGTTTTCCAGCAAAGAAAACGGGGAAACACACATATCAGTGTGATTCCCCGTTTCGGTCACTCCGAACTCCGAACTCCGCACTCGTTTTACGCAATCCGCCGTTGGTCGTCGGCGATTTCCATGGCCGCGAGTTTGGAGGCGACCGTGGTTTTGCTAATGCGGTATTCTTTTTTGGCGTCGGTCTGCATGGGGATCTCGTACATGATGTCGAGCATCACGCGTTCGAGAATGGCCCGCAGTCCGCGAGCGCCGGTGCCGCGGGCGTGGGCCACCCGGGCGATTTCCTTGAGCGCGGAATCGGTGAAACTCAAGTCCACCCCGTCCATCGACAAGAGTTTGGCAAACTGCTTGACCATTGCGTTTTTGGGCTCGGTGAGAATCTGGGTGAGATCGGACTCGCTGAGTTCGTTGAGCACCGCCACCACGGGCAAACGTCCCACGAATTCGGGGATGAGACCGAATTTCACGAGGTCGTGCGGCTCGATGACGGTTTCGCCGGTCAATCCGCCCGCGCCCTTGGGCACTTTGCTGTTGTAGCCCATCACGCCTTTGCCTTTGCGGCGCTTGACCACTTCTTCCATGCCGACGAACGCGCCGCCACAAATGAAGAGGATCTTCTCGGTGTTGAGCTTGATGTATTCCTGCTGGGGATGCTTGCGACCTCCCTGAGGCGGCACGTTGGCGATGGTGCCTTCCATGATTTTCAGCAGGGCCTGCTGCACGCCTTCCCCGGACACGTCACGGGTGATGGACACGTTTTCGGTGCGGCGTCCGATCTTGTCGATTTCATCGATGTAGATGATGCCGCGCTCGGCGCGGTCCACGTTGAAGTCGGCGGATTGCAGGAGCCGCAACAAAATGTTTTCCACGTCTTCGCCCACGTACCCGGCTTCGGTCAAAGTGGTGGCGTCGGCAATGCTGAATGGCACGTCGAGAAATTGCGCCAAGGTTTTGGCCAGGAAGGTTTTGCCGCTCCCGGTGGGTCCGATCATGAGAATATTGCTCTTCTCGATCTCCACGTCGTGGTAGGGATCGGAACTGGACACCTGACCGCGACGGTCCGCGTCCTTGAGCCGTTTGTAGTGATTGTGAACCGCCACCGCAAGAATTTTCTTGGCCTGTTCCTGGCCAATCACGTGCTCGTCCAGCATGCCCACGATTTCGTGGGGCTTGGGAACACGCAAGCGGTCGGGCACGCCTTTTTCACTGGCGGATTCACGTTCGATCAGAGAGGTGCAGAGTTCCACGCACTGGTCACAGATCTGGACGCCGGGGCCGGCGATCAGTCGGTTGACTTCGCTTTGGGTTTTTCCGCAGAACGAACAACGGGCTTCTTCGGTTTTGGCTGGCATAATAAACTTATTTTTCGGTGGATTTGGTCACAACGTGATCAACGAGACCATAGGATTTGGCCTGTTCGGCGGAGAGGAAATTATCGCGCTCGGTGTCGCGGGTAATTTCGGCCACGTCGCGTTTGCAGTGTTCGGCCATCAGGTGATTGAGGCGGTCTTTCAAACGCAGGATTTCCTTGGCGTGAATATCGATATCCGTGGCTTGGCCTTGGAAGCCGCCCCAGGGTTGGTGAATCATGATGCGGGCGTTGGGCAAGGCGTAGCGCTTGCCGGGGGTGCCGGCGGACAACAGAAACGCGCCCATGCTGGCGGCTTGTCCCACGCAATAGGTGGAAATGTCGCACTTGAGAAATTTCATGGTGTCGTAAATTCCCATGCCCGCGGTCACGGATCCGCCGGGCGAGTTGATGTAGATACTTACATCCTTGTCGGGGTCGTCACTTTGCAGAAACAAAAGCTGGGCAATGATGAGGTTGGCCACCACGTCGTTGACTTCGGTACCGAGAAAAATGATCCGGTCCTTGAGCAGGCGGGAATAAATGTCGTACTGGCGTTCGCCGCGCGCGGTTTGTTCAATGACAATGGGGTTGGGAATATAAGCTTGTTCGTTCATCGAAGCTCCTTTGGAAGCGATGGGGGGTGAAAGACAGTTTACTCGCTGATGGTCGCGAGGTCAAAAAGTTGCTGCAGGGTATTGCGCATGAGAATATCGCCGCGAAATTCTTCCTTGGCATTGTTGTCGCCCAGCTCTTTTTCCAAGTCGGCGGGCTTCATGCCGTAAGCATAGGCCATCATGGACATTTCCCGCTTGAGGTCGGCGTCGATGACGGTGATTTTTTCCGCATCGGCAATTTTCAGGAGAATATAGCGGAGTTTCACGTTATTGGCGGCGCTGCCCTTGGCGGCCTCCACGATCGCGTCTTTCTGCTCCATGATTTGCGCTTCAGGCATGCCCTGCTGGCTCATGTCGTTGATGATGCGGCGAATCTGACGGTCGGCGGCTTCGTTCACCGCGCTTTCGGGCAATTCCAAGGTGGTATTGTCCAAGAGGAATTTTTCGATCTCACGACGCAGACGGTTCTGCTCGCCTTGATCTTTCTGGGACTGAATGCTGTCACGGATCTTGGCGCGAAACTCGTCCGCATCCTTCACTTGGAAGGGTTTGATAAATTCCTCGTCAATTTCGGGCAGCACCCGGGCGCGAATGTTCTTCACGGTCACGTTGAAATCGACTTCCTTGCCTCGCAGGGCTTCCACCGCGAATTTGTCGTCGAATTTGACGTTGATGTCGGTGCTGTCGCCGATGTTCATGCCGGCCAGGCCTTCGCCCAACTCGGGGATGAAGGCGTTTTCATCGGCCTGAATCCAAAAATCATCGCCTTTGTCCAGACCAACGGCCTCGGGAACGGCTTCCAACAGCGGCGCACCATCCAGCGTGGCCGTAAAATCGATTTGGGCCATGTCGCCACGGCAGATGGCGCGGTCGTCAATGTCTTCAAAGGTGGCGCGTTGTTCGCGCAATTCGTCGATTTGCTTGTCCACTTCCTCGTCGGCCACTTCTGCGGTTTGCTTTTTCAGGGAAATGCCCTTGTATTCGGGGAGCGAGAAGTCTTCTTTGATGTCCACGGTAATGGAATAGCTCATGTCTTCGCCAGGCTTCACGCTGATCTCTTCGTCCATGTCCAGGATCTGCACCACTTCGAGCTTGTGGGTGTCAATGGCTTCGCGGTAGCTCTTGGGCAGCAAATGATCGCGCAAACGCTCCACGATATCCTTGTTGTGGCGGGCCTTGACCAAATGGGCGGGGGCGCGTCCGGGTCGAAAGCCGGGGATGTTCGCGTGCTTGATCCAGGATTTCAGGGCTTCGTCATACTCTTGGGTCACCTCTTCGGCGGGAACGGTGATGCTCAATTTGCGGCGGCAGGGGGAAAGTTCTTCAATCTCAATGTTCATAGGAATGGGTGGGGTTGGGGAAAATGGGGGAAAATGGGATTGTCTCCAGTACGTGAAGCACGGGCTTCCGTCAACTGGATAGTGCGATTTTCAATGAAAAGCGCATGACCCTGATGAAAAGGCCCCCGAAATGCTTCGGGGGCCTTCGCAAGGGAGTCAAAGCGGGAATTACTCAACGACTTTGATCAACTCCACTTCGAAGTCCAACACTTGATTGGGTCCGATGGAGGGGGGCGCCTGCATGCCGTAGGCCAGATTCGCGGGAATCCAGAAGCGGTATTTGGCACCGGGGGACATGAGCTGCAAGCCTTCGGTCCAACCGGGGATGACGCGGTTCAAGGGGAATTCCGTCGGTTCGCCGCGCTCCACGGAACTGTCGAACACGGTGCCGTCGAGCAACCGGCCGGTGTAATGGACGGTGACGATATCTTCGGCGGCGGGTTTGTCGCCTTCCCCTTCTTCCAGCACTTCATACTGCAAACCGCTCAGCGTGGTCACCACATCGTCACGGGCGGCATTTTCACGCAGAAAAGCTTCCCCGGCGGCCTGATTTCTCTCAGCCTGCTCCTGCATGGCCTGCATTTGCCCCTGTTGGGCTTGCTGTTGCTGGGACTGCTGTTGCTGCTGCATCCGCTGAAGGGTTTGGGTCGCGGTCTGAATCTGCTCTTCGCTGTACGCGGGGGCATTGCCTTCGAGCACATCCGTGATGGCCTGAATCAGCTTGTCCGGATCGGCGCCTTGCTGCAGGAGTTGTCCGCCAATCTGATACCCCTGGAAATAGCCCTGCCGTTCCGGATCGAGTTCGTCATCGATCGCAGCCTGAAAGCCTTCCACGAAACGACCGACTTCGGCTTCTTCCATGCCTTCGGAAATTTGCCCGGCCAATTCACGGCCCTGCTGATAGCTGATGATCTGCAATTCCGCTTCCGGCGGCTCGCCTTCGGGTTGCTGACCGGTTTGCATGGCCTGCTGCATGGTCATCATATACGTTTGCAAGGTCTGCATGGCCGCTTCGACCTCGTCTTCCTCGTGACGGGCGGGGAAATCGGCCAAAGCGTCGGAAATGCCTTGCAAAACTTTCTCGGCGTCCATGCCCTGTTGCCCCGCCTGTTGGGCCATTTGCGCCCCTTGAAAGAACGGGCTGCTGAAATACGCGATCATTTCTTCATTTGGCCGTTCACCGGACAAAACGCTGCGCAAGCCGTTGAAAATGGGTTCGCGTTCCGCCTCGGGCGCGGCCTGCTGAATGTTGTTGGCCAAACGGTAGCCCTGATGGTAGGTCAACGTCTCCACGACATCCCGGGGCAACTCCTCATCGGGTGCCTGTGACCGTCCCATGCCGGGCTGCCCCATGCCGGGTTGACCCATTCCCGGCTGTCCGCCAGGCGGTTGTGCGAAAATCTGTGCGCTGAACGCGAGAGCCGCGGTTGCGGCAAAAATACGATACTTCATAGTACTCCTTTTAGTGGTGAAAGGCGCGGATGGTGCAGGTTTTTCGCGCCCTTGTCGAATCATTTATGGTGAAAAATTTAAAATTTCTGAAAACGAATGAAGATTTTTCCTTGCCAAAGTGGGGCAAAACAGGTTAGACGCACGGGCATCGATTTCGTTCAACCTTTCCGTGCTCGGGTGGTGGAATGGCAGACACGCCAGCTTGAGGGGCTGGTGCCCGCAAGGGCGTGCGGGTTCGACTCCCGCCCCGAGTACCATTTTTTATGTTTTCACGTATGCTTCCCTGGTTGAAATTCCTACGTCTGCCCAATGTGCTGACCGTACCCGGGGATGTTTTGGCGGGCGCGGCCCTCGCGGGCATCCCCCTGTCCCAAACCCCGCTTCCCGCCGCCGCCGTTTGCATGGCCTATCTGTTCGGGATGACCTTCAACGATCTCGCGGATCTGAACGAAGACCGCCTCCACCGACCCGAACGCCCCCTTCCCTCCGGCCAAATCCCGCTGCCCCAAGCCAAAGGCCTCTGTATATTCCTCGCCGGCGCCGCCCTCGCCCTCCTGCCCACCCCCGGCATGGTCCTCCTGCTGGCCTGCGTCTCCGCCTACACCCTGCTCAAAAAACACTCCCCTTTGGCGGGCGGACTTCTCATGGCCTCCTGCCGGGGCCTGTCCCTGTTGCTCGGTGCCGGATTTTTGCGGGGTCTGTCCCCCTTGTTTTTAAAGGGCCTGTCCCCGCAAATTTTGATCGCGGCCCTGATGTGGTTCGGCTTTATCTTTCTGGTCACCCGCCTGGCAGAACGCGAACACCTCCCCGAAAGCCCCACCCGGCTCCCTTGGCTGATTCCCCTGTGGTTGATGACGGGCCTCGCTTGGCTGGAAGCGTTCTCGCCTCTGCCGTCCGACAGTCTGTGGATCATTGCCCCGGGCATCCTCATGTTGATCCTCAGCTTGAAACCCGTTTTGGACATTCGCCGCTTGGGCGGCGTCCGCCCGCGTCATATTGGCGCGCTTCTCTCGCTCTTGATCCCCCTGCAGGCCGCCGTTCTGGTCCTGTACGACCAAAAGATGGCAGCAGCAGGCCTGCTGCTGCTTTATCCCCTCATGAAAACCGCCATGAAAAAAATCCCCGCCTCCTGACCCTCTACCCTTCACTTTGACCATGCAGCTGACCCTCACAGACTTTGACATCCCAGCCAACGGACGCACCTTGGCCACCGACGCCATTCAAACCGCCATCGACCAAATCGCCGCCGCAGGCGGCGGCACCCTCACAATTACCCAGGGCACCTTTCTCACCGGCATGATCCACCTTCGCGACCACGTCGAATTGCACCTGTGCAGAGGCGCGGTCCTCAAAGCCTCCCCGAATTTGGACGACCACCTGCCCCCCGTCGACAGCGCCGGCAACGGCGACCATTGGCACAAAACCCAAAAATCCTTTCACCTCATCGTGGCCCAAGGATGCCGCGACATCGCCATTACCGGCCCCGGAAGCCTCGACGGCAACGGCACCGCCTGGTACGACCCCGTCGAACCCGGCGCCGCCTGGCCCCTCGCCCGCGACAAGGACTGGAAACGCATGGGCGCCCTCGTGTTAATCAGCGAATGCCAAAACGTGCTTCTTCGCGACGTGCAACTCGGCAATGTCTGCAACTGGACCCTCCACCTCCACGAATCCGATCACGTGCGCGTTCGCGACATCCTCATCCTAAACCCCGCCCACGCCCCCAATTCCGACGGCATCGACATCACCGGATGCCGCAACGTTTCCGTCAGCGGTTGCCACATCGACACCGGGGATGACGCCATTTGCCTGAAAACCCTCCCCACCGGACGCAGTTGTGAAGACATCGCCGTCACCCACTGCGTATTGCGCACCCACTGCGTCGCCCTCAAGCTCGGCGCCGGGGAAAGCTTCCAGGACATGCGCAACGTCGTCTTCGCCAACTGCACCGTGCGCGGCAGCCATCGGGCCATCGGCATCTATTCCCTCGAAGGCGCCGTCATCGAAAACGTGGTCGCCGCCAACATCACCTTCGACACTTGTGCCCCCCTCATGTTCACCCGCCCCATCCACATCGATTTGCGGCGGAAAAGCGAAGAGTCCAAGCTCGGCGCCATTCGCAACATCTGCATTTCCGGCCTCATGGGCGAAAGCAACGGACGCAGCCTGCTCACCGCCGAACCCGGCGCCGTCCTCGAAGACATGCTCATCAAAGACATGTTCCTCCGCATCCCCTGCTTCGACGATCCCGCCCCCTGCGGACGGGAACACGGCGGCGGACAATTTTCCAGCCGAACCCCCGAGGCCCGCGTCGAACGAGCCGCCTTCGTCATCGAAAACGCCCGCAACCTCGTCATGGACAACATCCGCATCCAATGGCCCCAAAATACCGAAATTCCTGAAAAATGGACCTTTCCCACCAAATTGGCCAACGGCACCCACCGGCAATTCACTCCCGAGGATTGGACCCTGTCCCCCCAACCCCCCGTACACGCCATATCCGCGCACAACGTCCACGGCGGCCACATTCAAAGCGAAGGACTCGCGGGATGGCAAGGTGGCGACATTCTCCATCTCGTGGACTGCAATTGGGCTGAGAAAGGGTAGACCAAAGGAGGTTCGGAATGCGGAATGCGGAGTGCGGTGGCTTTGCGACGCGAAGCGTCTTTGGAGTGCGCGTAGCGAGTGCAACGAAGCTACCGCTTTGCAGAGCCATGGCCATATGTTTGGTAAATTTCAGTGGTTCATTTTTCATTGCCCAAGCACCACAAAAAATCCGTGTGTATCCTGTGCATCCGTGGTTCTTTTGTATCTCAATCCTCTAAGTCCTGAACCTCATTCCCCCCATTCCCGGTCGGAGCGGACAGGGGACGATACACTAAATCCGAAAGATCCAGGGCCGCGAATTCCGCAACAGTGAGCCGCACCCGACCGCCTACCGCCGTGATCCCGGTATGCATGGAACGGACACTCCGAAAATACAGAATTCTCCTGCTTGGGATGTCCCTGCTTTCATTGAAAATCATGAGCAGGGTATCCGAGGGCGTGGTATCCAACGGGATCTCACCTTTACGAACATAATTTCATTGTGCCACCGTGCACCGCCCCTCTGCTTGCCGGAGGGGAGCGACGACTTTGCGCCCGATCGCCACTTCTCGTCTCACGCCGCCCCCGTGCTTGTCGCGGGGGTGTCGCGACGACTGAACGTTGACCTTTTTCCCCGGTCCTTCCTCAGTCGTGGCGACACCCCTCTGGCAAGCGGAGGGGCGGCCCACGGTTGTCCCTGAGCGGTTCGGGCCCAAAGTCGTCGCCCCACCGGGACGAGCCCGGCGGCGGCATTCTTCATCTCGCCAAATCGTCCATAGTATATTGGAAGTGGAGCCAAGTGCATACGCAAATTCGACAAATTGCGGAACTCATAACCCTCAAGGTCCACCTTCAACACACAACCCAAAACCCACAACCCAAGATCAGTGGAAATCAGTGTGTTCAGTGGTTCATTTTTCATTGCCCAAGCACCCCAAAATAAATCCGTGTGCATCCGTGTGCATCCGTGGTTCCTTTTTTTCAAGAGGTCAGAGGGAGAGAGGTCAGGCATTTTGTACCTCTTCCACAACCCAAGATCAGTGGGAATCATTTCATCAGTGGTTAATTTTTATTCATGCTGGTAAATCATTTGCCCGCGGATGCTATTCAGCAGACCGCGAATGCTTGCCCACTCGATCCGCGACAATCCAATCCCGGCGTTTCCGAGCGTCGGAAAGCCTGGCAAAATTTTTTCCGACGCTCGGAAAACCTCTTGCCACCCCCGTGTTTTTTCACGGCCATGGAAACAGCCGGCGTAACCGAGGAACAAACCTTTCAGGTCGTCATCCTCACAGATGCCGAAGGCCAACCCAGCCTCGAAATCCGTGCACTTCCCGTCAAACTCGCTCCGGTACTCCCCGACTGAGAAGGCCAATAAAGAGTGGATTTCAAGAATAGTTTTTATAACCGCTTAATGTCGCTTAACGAACGCTTAAATTCAGGTAATTGAATGATTTTTAAGCGTAAATTAAGCGTGTTTTAGCGGTTTCTCAATACCGGCATAGCATCTATCAACATGCCCTAAATCCAATGCACACATAACCCGCTTGATCCACCTTCAACATCCAACCTGCACCCCAAAACCCACAACCCAAGATCAGTGGAAATCAGTGGTTTCAGTGGTTGCATTCCCAAGTCGATAGGACAACGAAATCCCTGCGGGAAATGTCGTTTTCAATCGGTGGGATCTACGCCGGAAAACCTGAAATATTTTGCTTGCCCGTGATCCAACCATTCACCGAACATAAGGTCATATGGTGTGTCTGTATTGAGATACACGAGCCGTTCGTCACTCCACTTTTGAAAATACAATACCTCACCTACTAAATCGCTTAATTCAAATTCAACCGTGTAAATATCAAGATCCTTTATGAAATATATGGAAAGCTTCCCTTCAAAGTCTTGAATGCCGAGGCCATCCACCATCGTATGAAAAGGATAAGATGATTCCGGGTTTTCCCCAATGATTTTATTGAAAAAGACCTTTACTTCATCAAAAATGATGCAGCGGTGCTCCAACAGAGAAAAATGGAAATCAATATACAAGAGGCCTTCTTCATAAGGAACTTCTTCTTGAGGTAATCTGGTTTGTGAAAACAAAAATAAAGTGCATGCCAGAAACAAAACAGTGCTGGAGATTATAAGTATAATTTTGCGCGAATGACAGAACTTGACCATGAACCCATGATAAATGGGAAGCCAAGGTTTCACAAGCCTGAATTCAGATTCACTTATAACTCCGTGCCTCATCCTCTTCATTCCCGGTCGGAGCGGACAGCGGACGATACATGAAATCCGAAAGATCCAGGGCCTCGAATTCCTCAACTGTGAGCCGCACGCCACCGCCGCCCAACGATACCCCGGTGTGCATGCGGCGGACTCGTCGCGAATACAGGCTTCCCCCGGTTCGGATGGTCCTGCTTTCATCGTAAATCATCACCAGGGTATCAGATGGCGTGCCCTCCAATGGAATCTCTCCTTTGCGAACATAAAAACCGCCCGACGTCATTCCGTACACGGAAAAATCCCGGTCATCGATTCTGATGGAGTCCTTTCCGTTTTCAAGGGCTTCGACAAATGCATCAAGAAAAATACCCCTGGTTTCGCTCATGATCCTGGCGTCGGAAGCGTGGACCCACCCTAGCTGGATACCGTCAAGAATCCACAAGGACCCCAGGGAAAGCGAAATGCTTACCGTGCTCACCAAAATGGGGGCTCTGGAAATCCAAGGCATGGAGATATCCCAAAGCCCTTTTCGCCTCGCGGGATACGGCACGAAAAAACCGGCCCAGCACAAAGGCACAAAAAGCAAAAACTCAAGATTTCCGTCGAAACAACCGAGCCCAAGGTCACCCTCAAACAACCCGATCCGAAATAAAATCCATAAGGCCACAAGCGTCGCCGGCAAAAACGGAGCCCGAAGCTGAAAGCACCTGGCCAACCACCCCAAAAGAAAACAAGCGGAAACATACCCGAACCACAACGAATGTAAGTCCAAGGCATCGGAGGGAAGAATAAGGAGTGCGATTGCCGCAAGTGTAGCGAAAACCAACAAAGGCGCGATCACCAAGACATGGAGAAGGTTGAACACCAGAATTTTGAAACACGTTTTCATGGAAAATCGCTCGAAGGATACGATTGAAAAAGTAACCCACCCCCGGGTTTTTGGCAATGATTGTTTTCCAAGACGCGATTTCTACAGGAAGAGGTCAGAAGGGGAGAGGGCAGAGGTCAGGCCTTTTGTACCCTTTCCATAACCCAAGATCAGTGTGAATCAGTGTTCATCAGTGGTTAATTTTTATTCATGCTGGTAAATCATTTGCCCGCAGATGCTGTTCAGAAAACCGCGGATGCTTGCCCACTCGATCCGCGACAATCCAATCCCGGCGTTTCCGAGCGTCGGAAAGCCTGGCAAAATTTCTTCCGACGCTCGGAAAACCCTTGCCAACCCCGTGTTTTTGGCACTGATGGATTTCCAACCCACGAAAAATATGCTTCTCTGGTCTCCGTCACATCCACCGACATGAAATCCCGTCTTCGCATTTTTTTCTGTTTCACCCTGATCCTCCTCTCCCTCGGGCTGATGGTTTGGATGCATCGGATCTTGAGCGAAGCCACCCATTTGGCGACGATGGGGGCCGCCGCCGGCCCCTTGGCGGAAATTGCCCCGAATTTGCATCGCTTTCTACTTTGGATTTCACTGGATTTGGAAGCGCCGATGCCCCCGGAGTTGGAACCCATCTCGTTTCTGGATGAGGTTTTCTTTCAAGTCCAACATTTATTTTCCCTCGGGCTTTCGGGCATGATATTGGGACTCGGCGGGCTGCTGTGGGGCGGTACGGCCCGGACTTGGCCGGGAAAATTCCGACGCGGGATTTCCACCGCCCTGCTCGTCTTGGGTTTGTGGGGGATGCTTGTCGTTGGGTGGGCCTGGACATCTCATGAGCGCATGGTGCCCCGTCGCGATCGGCGGGAAAAGACCGACCTGCTTTTTCATCAATACTACTTTGTGAATCACAGACTGAAAGACGTCGCCTTGCCTCTCAGTCCCCATGGACGGCAAATTCCGCCCCGTCCCCATGAAGACGAGGATGTTCACCTCATCTTAACATCAACGGGCAATATCCGCATCGGTAATACCCCGCTATCCACAAGGGACCTCACCGAAATATTACAACAAGGCCTGACAAATGCGCCCGATCTTCGGGTATTTCTCTGGATGGATATCCAGGCAAGTCCACAAGACCAAGAACGCCTGTTCACGGCCATGGAGACAGCCGGCGTCAGCGAGGATCAAACGTTTCGGGTTGTCATTCTCACAGATGCCGAAGGCCAATCCAGCATCGAGATCCGGGCACTTCCTGCCAAATTTGATCCGACACTCCCCGACTGAGAAGTTCAACAAAGGGGTGAGCAACCCAACCCAATCAGATGCCACCCCTCCGCTAAAAAGGGCATTAAAACTGTGTCGAGCAGGACAAAAAGACTGTTGATTTATTCAAAATGCATGGGGGAACCGCTTATCTTCGCTTATCTTACGGTAATAAATGCGCACATAAAAACCGCCCGATATACTTCTCGAACCGGAAAAATCACGGTCATCGACTCTCATGTATTCCTTTTCGTTTTCGACGGCATCAAAAATTGAAAAATCGTACCTCACCCTCGGTATTTTTTGAATGCGCGCAAAATGCCGGGCAACGTTCGCATGGCGTCGGTGGCGCCCGCGAGGCGGCTGCGTTTTGCCAATACCCGTCCGAGACGCACCTGACGGGCGCCGGGCAGGCTTTCGTGGATCTTTTTCCAAAGCGTGGGAAGGTTCCATGCACCTTCGACTTTTTCGCACATTACGGGCACGATCCGATCTTCAGAAACGCCCATGGCTTCCATCGCCGCCGCATGGGACGCGCGCATGGATTCCTCCTTGTGACGTTGCCCCGCGTCCATGTCGTATGGAGGTTCCCATTCGCGGGCCGGCTCCAGACGGTCCACATGCGTGAGCACCCATACGATGGGTGGCGGACGTTTGCGCACATGGGTTTGGAAATGGGCTTTCAACACCGCCAAGGCCCGCTGATCCCGGGCGCGGTCAGCGCGGTGGGCGGCCATCACCCAGAGGATCAAATCGGCTTTTTGGGCCTGTTGCAGCCAGCGTTTGTCCGGATCGCTCTTTAACCCGGGCCCCTCCAATAGAATCAGGTCCCCTGCGGTTTCTTCTTCCAGTCCGTAGGCCACAAAATCCTCGTCGTCTCCCTCCTCGGCCGTGATCGGGCTGACCACGGCCTGATCTCTGCCGGACAGGGCGTTGATGAGGCTGGATTTGCCGACATTGGGCTGACCCGTCACGAAAATCACCAGCGGTTGGTCGCTCAAATCCTCGGCCGAATGGAATTGCTCTGCCTTTTTCTCGAGGGGCGTATGCCGCATGTGCCCGGAATACAAGAGCATGGCCGCCTCGCCGGTCTCCCGCACCAACAGGGCCGCGGCCTTGGTTCGCATGGACTCCATCAGCGCCGGAGTGATCGATTGCATCACCCCCCGACGCAATTCCGCGACCACGGAACCCACCGGATTCAACGCAAAGCGTCCGAGTCGATAGACGTTCCACAGCGCCCGCACCGGCCGGGTATGTTTTTGCAGGCTGACCGCGTGGGAAATTTTGATGTGTTGCAGGGCGGGCAAATCCTCCTTGACCGCGATGCGCAGGCGGTGCGAGAGATGCTCGGCCAGGGCCAGGGCCTCGGGCACGGTGAATTGCAGTTCCGCCTGCCTGCGTCCGGGGTTCCAAGCCTCCGCCACCACCCGCAGCACCTCGCGAATCAGGGTTTCCACCGCCTTGGCACTGGCCACATCCTCCGGCCCCACCGCGTTCATCATTTCCCGCAAAGCGGCCCGTGCCCTTTGCTCCGCCTCGGCCGCCTGCGGGGCCGCTTCCAGCACTTCAATGCCATGGTCCCGCCTTTGCAGGCATTTCGAGAACACCACGATCAACAGCGAGATGCCCAGCATCGCCAGCATCCACCACCAAAGCAAATCGTGCACATACAGCGCCCAGAGTCCGTATCCATAGGGAATGAGAAACGGCAACAGCCACAACAACGTGCCCAAGGCCTCCATCCGCCAGTGTCGGGTTTGGAATTTCACGGACGTTCTCCCGCCTGCGTACGTTCCCGCCACATGGCGCGGGCCCGCTCCAGGTTGGTTTTGTAGGTTTCCCGCAGGGCCTCCCGATCCGGCTCCCGACCATTCGCCACTTCCCGACAAAAATACACCGCCGCCTCGCCGAGGGCGTAGGTGATGGCAAAACTCCACAAGGCCACCGCCGCCGTGCCCAGACCCGGCACGAGTTTCACCCCCTGACGCAATAAAAATTTCACCCCATAGCGGGCGCAAAAAGAAAACCCGAGCAAATGGATGAACCGCTTCCACAAATCCATGTCCCGGCGGAGTTGAAAACGCCGCGCCACCGCGTCCACCATGCGCGCCTGAAATCCCGTGGAGGCCAGCCCCCCGACAAAAGGAAGCGGCACCGCATCCGCGCCCGCCGCCGCCAGCGCCCAGGGGAGGATGACCTGATGCCGGGCGTTTTCCGCCGGATCCCGTCCACGGTACAGGCGGTCATGCACGGGCGGCAGCATCCGCTTCAACGCGTCCCAAAGCGCGTCCGCGCCATAATTCATGGGATCAAATCCATCCTCGGCTCTCGTGAAGTCCAGGGGCACGTAAATGGGATCCGATCCCGGCAGATCGTCGAACATCTCCCGTTGGACCCGCAGGGTGCGCTGCAAATCCTCGGGAAAAACCTCCAGATTGTCCGCTCCCGGATACGGCAACGGATGGTCTCCCCCGCGGGCATACAAATCGTGCAAACGGGTTTGCGCCACCAGCAGCGGCCATTCCGGATGTTGTTTGCGAACGGTTTTGAGCGTGTGCAACAAAGGTTCCAAAGCCAAATCCTCGGCCCGGGCCACCGCCAACAGCAAGTGGGCGTTCTCTTCGGCGTAGGCGATGTCCTTGGCGGGATCGTATCCCCGTTCGTCCTCCAAACCGCGGGTGTCCAGAAACCGAACCACCGGCAAATCCTCGGGAAACGCATAAAGCTGGGCGGAAAGCGTGGCCCGTTTGTACCCGTTTCCGATGCCCTCGAAATTTTGACCCGTCATTTCCGCGACGATACTGGTTTTGCCCGCCTGCGCCTTGCCCAACAGCCACACCACCGGGGCGGCGGCCTCGGCGGCTTCCCGGGCCCGCTTCAGGGCTTCGCTTTCTGACGCCGTATCGGTAGGTGGGGTCATAATGAACTTTGGCTTTCCGGACTTAATCGGTCACGATGACCTTGGTGCCGCTGGGCACCAACATATGCAACTCCTCGACATCGTCGTTGTGCATGCGCACGCAGCCCAGGGAGACGGATTCGCCCAGTCGATCCGGTTCGTCGGTGCCGTGGATGCCGAACCCTTTTCGGTCCCATCCCAGCCAATGCGTGCCGATGCGGTGATCGGGATGACCGTACGGAATCCGCCGGCCATGCTCGGGATGCCACCAATCTGGATGCACAATCCGGTCGGTAATCCGGAATTCCCCCACCGGCGTGTTGCCCCCTTCGCCGGTGGATACCCGATACGATTTGAAAAAACGCCCGTCCAGCCGCACCGTCAATTCGTTGTTGGCTTTGTCGACGTGCACGGTGAACGGCTTTTGAATCACTTTCAGCCGTTGGCCTTGGCGGATGTTGTCCCCGGTCAGCCCATTGGAGGCCCGCAACAATTCCACGGTGGTGCCGTGGCGAGACGCGATCCGCCCCAGGGTATCTCCCGCCCGCACCGTCACCCAGTCGCTTTCCGCCTGCGGATGCCGGGAACGGAGCATGAGCATGTTCACTTCCCCGAGGCTTTGCCGGACCTTCTGCCGAACCTCCTCGTCCACCGCCAGTTTTTCGGCCCGCAGCAGGGTTTCCCGGGCCTCGCCATTCCGACCCGACGCCCGGGCGCGTTCGGCGCGTTCCAACAAGGGCATCACGTCCACCGCGTGAAGCCACGGGGACAAGCAAAGCAAAAAAATCAACAAAAGTTTCATGAGAGGTCCATGTGAACATCCGAAATTAGAAATCCAGAACCGCATTGGGATCCAGATCGCTCTCGTCGTCCCAGTTGCGCGGACGCTTGCCGGCGATGTTTTGTATTTTTTTCATGGTGATTTGGTACCCCTTGGTCTTGGCTCCCTTTACCGTGTATTTGTCAACCTGCAAGAGCTGCTGGTGAACGCGCTGGTTTTTCATGGGCGCGAATTTGACGTACACATGCTCGGGAGCGCCTTCTTCAAAGAGGATCACCTTGGTTTTGCCTTCGGGACAAAGACTGTATTCCTTGTTCTGAATGGCCCCGCCAAAGGTGAACCGCTTCAAATAAGAGGTCTGTTTATGGGTATAAACCATGAGAAACTCTTTGTCACGCTCATA
This sequence comes from Verrucomicrobiota bacterium, assembly GCA_020831635.1. Lineage (GTDB taxonomy): Bacteria > Verrucomicrobiota > Kiritimatiellia > SS1-B-03-39 > UBA6053 > PXAS01. Next base: position 27,270 of record JAFIGC010000051.1, read on the forward strand.
GCGGCCCACATACAACACGGTTTTGTCCACGAACAGCTTCTCGGGCGGCGGCATCAATTGATAGGTGCCGTCTTTCCACACCACCATGATTTTGTCGAGTGAACTGCATTCCAGCACTTCGTCGCCCTCTTTCATGGCATGGCCCAAATACCCGTTCCCTTTGTCGTAGCGGAGCTTCAATTCGGAGGCGGTCAGCTTGCGCACCTCGATTTTTTTGAACCCATCCTCTTCGATTTGGGTCAGGCGGGGATAGTCCTTGGCATATTTCTTGTGCAGATCCTTGAGGTAATCCACGGTATAATCGACCATGCGCTTGAGGTTTTTCTCCACTTCGTCCAAGGCAATGAGGATGTCGTCCAAATCCTTGCGGTTTTTGTCGATGTCAAAGCGACTGATGCGCTTGATGCGTACCCCGAGCAGCATTTCCACGTCCTCGTCGGTCACGTCACGTTTGAGCAGATGACGGAACTTGTTGACCCCGTCCAGCACCGCTTTTTGCACCAAGGGGTAGGTTTTGCATTCCTCGATGTCTTTGTAGATCCGGTTCTCAATGAAGATCTGCACCAAGGTCTTGTTGTGAAACTCGTCCAACAACCGCGCTTTTTCCCACTCCAGTTCCTCTTCGAGGATTTCCACCAGACGATCCGTCAGCCGACGCAACACCTCGTTCACGGTCATTTCCACCGGACGTTTTTTGTCGATGCACATGATGCTGCTGTTGACGCTGATCTCGCAGTCGGTGAAGGCGTACAGCTTCTGGATGGTCTCGTCCTGATCCTGTCCGGCCAGCAGAATGAGATGCAGTTCCACGTTTTCGGCGGTGTAATCGTGAATGGCGCGGACTTTGATCTTCTTTTTGCGGATGGCGTCCTCGATCGTCTTGACGAGGGTTTCCGTGGTGGTGTTAAACGGCAGTTCGCGTATGATGAGCTTGTTTTTGTCCTGCTTTTCGATCACCGCCCGCACCTTCACCCGACCGCGACCGAGATCGTACTCGCTGGCATCCATGATGCCGCCGTGCTGAAAATCTGGCAGAATAAGGAAGCTGCGCTTCTTCAAAATCGCGATTTGCGCTTTGATCAACTCGCCGAAATTGTGGGGCAGAATCCGGGTCGCCAACCCCACGCCGATGCCTTCCGCTCCCAGCATCAGCAAGAGCGGAATCTTGGAAGGCAGAATCACCGGTTCCTGATTCCGTCCGTCGTAACTGGGAATGAAGCGGGTCAGGTGCTTGTTAAACAACTGCTCCCGGGCCAACACCGTGAGACGGCACTCGATGTACCGGGACGCGGCGGCGGGGTCGCCGGTATGGATGTTGCCGTAGTTCCCCTGCCCTTCGATCAAATACCGCTTGTTCGCCAAGGTCACCAGCGCGTCCGCGATCGAGGCGTCCCCGTGCGGATGAAACTGCATGGTATAGCCCACGATGTTGGCGACTTTAATGAATTTGCCGTCATCGTTTCGATGCAAGGACCACATGATGCGCCGCTGCACCGGCTTCAAGCCGTCCTCCAACTGGGGAATGGCCCGGTCGAGAATCACGTAGGAGGCGTAATCAAGGAAATTCTCATCCATCATCTCCCGCAAAGCGGGATCGTCCGATTGAGGAATGTCGAGTTCGGGGTCCGAAGATTCGAGTGCGGAGCCCTGAGATTCTTCCTGACCTCCGACCTCCGACCTCTGACCTCCAACCTCTGACCTCTGACCTCCAACCTCTGACCTCTCTTCTTCTTCACCGAACAAATCGTCGTCCTTGCTCATACCGCTTCCTCCTCGACCACGAGATGGTTCATGATGTACTCCCGGCGGGCGGGGGTGTTTTTGCCCATGTAAAATTTCAGGATATGGGGCACGTCCGGCGGATCGTCAATGCAGACGGGCGTCAGCCGCATCCCCTCGGAAATAAAAGCCCGGAATTCCTTGGGCGAAATTTCCCCAAGACCTTTGAAGCGGGTCACCTCGGGGGTGCTGACCTCCTTGAGGGCAAGCTGCCGTTCCTCCTCGCTGTAGCAATACCGGGTCTCTTTCTTGTTTCGCACCCGGAAAAGCGGGGTTTCCAGCACGTACAAATGCCCATCGGTGACCAAAGGCTGGAAAAACCGCAGAAAATAGGTGATCAGCAAATTCCGGATGTGCATGCCGTCCACGTCCGCGTCCGTGGCCAGCACCACCTTGTGGTAACGCAAATTGTCCACGCTCTCCTCCACCCGCAGGGCCTGCATGAGGTTGTACAGCTCTTCGTTCTTGTAAATCGCGTCCCGCTTGAGTTCGGCCACGTTCAAGGGTTTGCCCTTGAGGGTGAAAATCGCCTGGGTGTTCGGATCGCGGGAGGAGACCATGGACCCGGCGGCGGACTGACCCTCGGTGAGGAAAATCATCGATTCCTGCCCCTTTTGCTTGGCCGCGTCCCAATGGACCTTGCAATCCTTGAGCTGGGGGATGCGCAGGGAAATGGCCTTGGATTTTTCCCGGGCCAGTTTCTTCACCGTATTGATTTCCTTCCGCAGCTTCTGGGTCTCCTCGATTTTCAGGAAAGCCCGTTCCGCCGCCTTGGGATTCTTGTGCAGCAAATCCACCACAATGTCCCGCACCTGGTTCACCAAATCCGATCGGATTTCCCCGTTGCCCAGCTTGTTTTTGGTCTGCGACTCGAAAATCGGCTCTTTCAGACGAATCGCAATCGCCCCGATCAAGCCCTCGCGAATGTCGTCCCCTTCATATTTTTTCTTGGAATACTCATTGAACCCCTTGAGAATGCCTTCCCGGAAGGCGCTCAAATGCGTGCCCCCGTCCACGGTGTATTGACCATTCACAAAGGACCAATTTTCCTCGCCATAGAGCTGGGCATGCGTCAGTGCAATTTCCAGGGTCTTGTCCCGATAATGCAAGGGCGGATAAATGGAATCGCTGTCCGACTCCTCCAGAATCAAATCCAGCAGCCCGTTTTTGGACTCCAGTTTTTTGCCGTTGAAAATCAGGATCAACCCCGGATTCAAATAGGAATAGAACTTCAGCCGACGCAGGATATACTCTTCGCGAAAGCGGAAATTCTTGAAAATCGTCTCGTCAGGGGTGAAACTCACCAGGGTGCCGTCCTTTTCCTCGCTTTTGCCCTCGTCCTGGGAAATCAGATTTCCCTGTTCAAAGGTGGCCTCGAAAAACCGACCCTCGCGATAACTGCACACCGTAAACGTGGACGACAACGCGTTCACCGCCTTGGTGCCCACCCCGTTGAGGCCCACGGAAAACTGGAAAACCTCGTCATTGTACTTGGCGCCCGTATTGATGCGCGACACGCAGTCGATCACCTTGCCGTGGGGAATGCCCCGCCCGTAATCGCGCACGGTCACATCCCCGCCATCCAAGGTGATTTGCAGCTTGCCGCCATACCCCATGATGTATTCGTCGATACCGTTGTCGATCACCTCTTTCAACAACACGTAAATGCCGTCGTCATAGTGGGACCCCGATCCGGTGCGTCCGATGTACATCCCCGTACGGGCACGGATGTGCTCGATGGAGGAGAGGGTCTTGATTTTGCTTTCGTCGTAGTTGTGGGGATTGGAGTCTGCCATAAAATTTTATACGGATGTTTAGATTGAAAATTTTCCGCACCCTACGATAACAAGGGACCGTTATCCAAGCAAAATTTTCATTTTCCATCCCTTCATCCTTGGGTTTTCACAAAACGCGATTGGAAACGCCTGATACAAGCTCCCCCCGCGCCCAATTCCGCGGCAAATTCCGCCGGGGCGATGGGGGACGGGAGCGCCGGTCTCCGCACCGGCAGGGGCGCCGGGGGACGGAAATCCAAAAAAACGTACATCAATCAAATACCGAAGGGGCCACGCGTTCGGAAAGCGAGAAAGTACGGCCTTACCCCACCACCAAAGGCCGCTACCCCAAACACAATTGGCCCGAATAAACCTCCGTCCATAGGATGAAGAAGGGGTCATATTTTCCGTTTCCGACCATCGGAACTCTTTTTCCCAGACCTTCCGAGCGTCGGAAACCAACCCTCACAAAGTATCCAACGGACTCACCACGCCGAGCGGCCCTTTGTTGAGCACATGGGTATAGATCATCGTCGTTTTCACATCCGAATGTCCAAGCAATTCCTGCACGGTACGAATGTCCTGCCCCGCCTCCAGCAGATGGGTCGCGAAACTATGCCGCAGGGTGTGTGGAGTCACCCGGGTGGCAATCCTGGCGTCCGCCGCCGCCCGCTTTACCGCCCGCTGGATGCGCATGGGCAGTAAATGATGCCTCCTCACCGCGCCGCTCCGCGGATCCGTTGAAAAATCATCGGAGGGAAACACATACTGCCAGCGCCAGTCATACGGTGCGCTCTTGTATTTCCGGGCCAATGCGTCCGGGACCGCCACCTCGTGTTTGTTTTGCTCCCTGTCGGACTCAAAAAGCGCCTTCCTCCAGTCCAAGTGCGCCCGCAAGGGTTCGTGCAGGCTTTTCGGGAACGGCACCCGTCTGTCCTTGTCTCCTTTCCCGGCACGAACCGTGATTTCACTCCTGTCGAAGTTCACGTCCTGCACCCGCAGCCGCAGGCCCTCTGAAACCCGCATGCCCGTGCCGTACAAAAGCCGTATCACCAGCCCCTCCACTCCGTCCGTTTGACGAAGCAATCTCTGTACCTCCTCCCGGCTGCACACCACCGGCAGCCGTTTCCCCATCCTCGCCCTCGGAAAGCTGCTGAAATCCCCGATCTCTTTCTTCAACACATCCCGGTACAGAAAAACCACCGCGTTCAGCGCCTGATTCTGCGTCGAGGCCGCCACGTTCTCGTTCACCGCCAAATGCCCCAGCCACGCGTGAATCTCGTTCGCCCCCATCAAACTGGGCTTCCTGCCCTGAAAATGGGTCACAAACTTCCGAATCCAAAACCAATAGGTCCGCTCGGTTGACAATGCATAATTTTTTACGCGCAGGATTTCAATCACCACCTGCTTCAGGGCCCTCCAGTCCACCTGCTCAGTGTTCGGCAGATCTTCCATGGCTGGGCTCGGAACGGACGTACGTACCTTTCTCGGTCTGGGATTGGGGGTGGGCCCCAACTGTTTGGCCTCCTCCGAAGGCTTGGGCATTTTCCGCAAAGGAATTCCGCGGAACTGCTCATAGTAGAGGATCAGCGCGTCCCTTGCCTGGACCAGTTGCCACTCCTGCGCACTGCCCTCCGTTTGCAACGATTCAAGAAAATCAGCGATCTCCTGAGGACCCAGCGAACGGCGCGACCGATCCGGGAAGCGATTGAACAACTGTCGCACCCAATGCGCATAAAACCCATGCTGCTTTTCCGGCACCCCCACCTCCTCCAATACCTCAAAATACCCCCCGGGCCACTGGGGGTTCGGGTTGAAATCCGCCACCGGAAAGGTGGAACGGCTGGGTGTCTGATGTTTAATATCCATTTGTATCACAGCATATTAAACATCACCCACACCGTCAAGTGTCTTTTTTTAAAGAAAAAGCTTGCACTGATAACGCCCATTGATGTAGAAAAACCAAAAAAACCATGAAATTCAATATAATGTTGATAAAATGAAAATTAATATAAGCAAAATCGGAACACTAACTTTTTGGATTGGACTAGTCGTCGTCAATTTTTATACGCTCATGCGTCTTTATTTGATAGACGATATGTGGACATTCTTTATGACTTTGGGAAATCTTTTTATTTTTCTAGCCATTTTTTCCATATGTCATTTTCATGAGAATCGAACGATAGACCGAAGAAAAAATGAGCACTCCGAAAATCATGACGGTAAAACCGAACTAATGCCAAATTATCAACAATAAAGGTCGTAGCGAAAGCTCCGCGTAGCGGAGCTTTCGACTGCACCT
>JAFIGC010000052.1 GCA_020831635.1 Verrucomicrobiota bacterium
TGACCCCAACGGGGTCCAACTCGTCAGACCGGGGCAACGCCCCGGTATTTTGCCCTCCCAACACCGACCCCAACGGGGTCGCACTCCTTCCAAGAAGTCACAAGGCGTAATTCAAACCAAATGAACGAGTCCAACCCATACGTAGTAGAGCCAAGTGATTTTCTCGAATTATGTCTTTTATCAATGTGGAAACCGCCTATAAGTCCGGGTATGTCCTCCATTTTTTCCCAATGTGAATCTTTGCCTGCTGTCGACTTGGCCCAACCGGAATCCAAGTGGATTCACAGTTGTGGGTTTCGCGGCCCCTTTGGCATTACCGCCTCCGTCGAATCGTTTGACGAGGTGTTGGATTGGCAGGAAAAGCGGCGGGCCTTGGTTCAGGGGTACTATCGCCTGATTCACCCCCCGCGCATGCAGCATTTCCAGGCCCGTTTGGAAAAGAAATACCCCGGATACAAAGCGGTTTTTCTGACCTCGGCGGCTCTGGCCCGCAAAGAAATTTCCGATCTGATGAAAATCCGAGGGATTTCGTCCGAAATCCATTCTTTTACCGGAATACCGGAACAGCTCTCCGGCGATTTCTGCATTTTGGATCTCCAAGATGCGGATGCCGACGTTCAGGTGGGCGTGGCCTTGTGCAAAAAGCTCGATTTCGCGGCGGAATTGCATGAACGCAACCGCAGACGCGGTGGAGCCTTGTCGGCCCGGAACGTGGCCTGGATCTTACGGGAATCGGATCGTACGGGAACTGATCCTGAAGCCGAAAAGCGCGCCGGAGAGATTTTATTGGAACTGGAACAAGCCGATTACGCGTTGTTTTATCCCTCCGGCATGGCGGCGGTGACCTCCGTGTTGGAAGCGGCCATTCAACCGGGACGAAACCGGTTTTTGGTGATGGGCAATGTCTATCGGGACACCCATATGCTGCTGGAGGAAATGCCTTGGGCCGGACGAGACGTGAAAGCGGATTTTCTGGATACGCATGATCTTGACGCCTTGTCCGAAAACATCAGGGACAAGGACGTGGCGGCTGTCTTTTTGGAAACCATCACCAATCCGCTGATTGAAGTGCCGGAATTACCCACGATCATACAAATTGCCAAACGTGCCGGAGTTCCGGTATTGGTGGACAGCACCATGGCCACCCCTTTTAACTGCCGTCCTTTGGAATGGGGCGCGGACGTGGTCATGCACAGCACCAGCAAATATTTGAGCGGAAACAATGCCCACGGGGGCGGGGTGGTGCTCACGAATACCAAGGGTTGGGCCGAACTGCTGAAACGTGACCAAGAGCAAATTCAAAATCGGCTCTCTCCCCTGGAGTTCCCCGGTTTAGTCGAGGGATTGAATACGTTTCCGGAGAGAATGGAGCGTTTCAATCGAAACGGAGAAGCCTTGGCGAAGATGTTGCGCCAACATCCGGCTGTAAAAAAGGTGTATTTTGGCAACGGGGCCCTCCCCGTGTGGATCACGGGACTGGGCAGCGTGGTCAGTTGCGAACTCAAGGATGAAAGCCAGGAGGCGCTGTCCTGTGTTTTCGAAGCCCCCATGCCGGGGGTGGTGAAAGCGCCTTCATTGGGCAGCGACGTGACCTTGTTTTGCCCGTATGTCTTCCTGACCTATTACGACAAATCCCCGGAATATCTGGAACACTGTCATCTCCCCAGGCATCTGTTGCGCTTTGCGGTCGGTTCCGAGTTGGATTTTGAGCCCGTGTTAAGGGGCATTTCGAAAGCCTTGATCCAGTAAAGGAAACGGAGCGCGGACACTCCTGTCCGCATCATTCTAGATTCAACTGGGTATCCCGCCCGGGGGGGCGGGTGTAACTGGGAAAAGCCTTCGGGCTCTTTCTCCTCATTCCATCAGGCTTCTGGGAGACCGGCCTCTTCAGCTTGCGTCGGATTTTGCGATTTCGGGGGGCTAACGCATCTTCTGATGGTGACGTCCCCCCGAAAGCGCGAAAGGCGGCGTGAGATCAAGAGTCCGGTCTCCCCCGAAGGCTTTTCCCCATTTTCTAGATCCATAATCACCTTCTGACTCCAGCCACAAGCCAAGCCACTAGTGTCATGTCATGCGTGAAACGTTGTATGTGACCGTGAGATTCCGAGTGCCATCGAGTTCCGAAAATTGTAAGGCGATCCCTCTGATCGTTGTCAATTTTCGGGACACGAGGGTGCCGGAAGATTACGGCCCGGAGGGTTGGTTGCCATACGATATTCATTTAAAAAAAATTGAGTCACTTGTAAACCATTCCACGAACTTTGGCCTCTTTTGACGCTGGAAACGAGATCCGATTCATGCACAACCCATTCAGGTTGCACAAGAATCCGATCCCGCTCCCAGCATTCAAAATAGACCAATCACATACAACGTTTCACGCATGACATGACACTAGCATAAACCCTTATCCACAAAGCTTTCTTACACAAAAGGGCTTTTCGAACGGGCTTTATCCAGAAAATGCGCGGACACTCCTGTCCGCATCTCAAACCGGCTCCTGCATGGTCAAACAGTGAATCGCTCCACCCTCCCAAATAAAATCCGAACAATCCAACCCCACCATCTGCCGTCCGGGGAAAACGTCGTGCAGAATTTGTAAGGTATCTTCATCTCGACCCGCTTGACCATATGAAGGCACCAACACTACCTCATTGAGAATGAGAAAATTCGCATACGTGGCCGGCAACACTTCCTCCCGGAATCCCTCCACCGCCAAGGTGCGCGGATGGGGCAAAGCCACCACCTTGAATCGTTCCGCAATGCGGTCGTGATTCTCCCGGAGGACCTCGTAATTGGGATCGCTCGTTTCCGGTATGACTGTCACCACCGTGTTGTCGTCCACAAACCGGCTGATGGTATCGATATGCCCGTCGGTATCATCCCCGATCAGCCCCTCCCGCAGCCAGAGGGTTTCTTTGACGCCGAAATACTCGGCGAAAACGGCTTCCGCATCTTTTTTCGTTAAACCCGGATTGCGATTCGCATTCAGCCACACGCTTTCCGTCGTGATCATGACACCCTGGCGATTGACCTCGATGGCCCCGCCTTCTCCGAAGATCGGAAGCCTTGTCCGGGGAAGGTTCCGAAGTTCGGAAACCCGTTTGGCGATCTCATCGTCATCTTCCCAAGGCGGAAATTTACCCCCCCAGGCATTGTACGGGATGTCGGCGATTTTCTTTTCTCCCTGATCATCCACCAAAAACAAAGGCCCATGGTCCCGGCACCAGGCGTCATTCGCGGGCCAATCATGAAAGGTGATCCGGTCGAAATCCGCCCTCACCTTCTTTAAATTCCGTTTCGCACCCGCCTGCCAGGCTTTTTGACAGATCAAATCCACGTTTTGGACCTGCGAAATTTCCGACACAAGTCTTGCGTGGGCCATTTCCGCCGCTTCGCGACAGTGCCGCCAGGTTTCCGGATTGCCGGGCCAGGTCAGCCAAACACCGGATTGCGGTTCATACTCGGCCGGTAGTCTGAACGCGGTCATAAAAGGGGACGACTCCGTTTGGAGATTTTGTTGTTTAACATGCGCGAATCCTATCATAGAGAAAGTTTTCCTGCAATGTTATACGTTCGAGATTGACACCCGTAAAAATGTATGTACTGTGTATACATGATTGCAAAAGTGTTTAAATCTGGAAATTCATTGGCCTTGCGTCTTCCGCGTGAACTGAATCCCGTGGAAGGGGAGATGCACATTGAGCCTCAGGGGGAAAGATGGGTTGTCACCCCGGGCAAACCTCGCGAATGGCCGGAGAATTTTTTTGAAACCATTCGGATTGAGGACAAAACTTTTTGCCGGCCCGAACAGGGCGCACACCGGGAGTTTTCCCTGTGACGCGTCTTCTGGACACGGATACCTGTATCGATATTCTCCGCGGAGTTTCCGCCGCAGTGGACACGGTGTCCCGTTATTCCCCCGATGACTTGGCCATCTCGTCCGTCACCCGCTACGAATTGTTGTACGGTGTCGCCCGTTGTCCGGATAAACGTCGGGAAAAGGAAACCGCCAAAGTTCACGCATTCCTGCGAATCCTTCACGAAATCCCTTTCGATTCCGAAGCGGCAGACCTTGCCGCCCTACTCCGGGCGGAACTTACTTCGAAAGGAACGCCAATTGGTCCCATGGATCTCCTCATCGCGGCAACCGCCAAGGCCAACCGCCTCATTCTCGTCACCGGAAAACTTAGGGATTTCGAACGAATAGAAGCGCTGCAACTCGAGTCCTGGTTGTAACAAAAAGGAGGTTAGGAGCAAAAGGACCTACGGATGCCGAGACACGGCCTGCGGATCTTCCGAGATGGAAGGTGATTTTCATGTGAGGCAAAAGACTGGTTTTATTGGTTGAATGGTCTGTGGTGAATGGCCTGTTGGTTTCAGAGTATCCGCAGGCAGTGTCTTGGCATCCGCAGGTTTAATTCTACAAACCCTTCCCCAATTAAGAGATGCGCCTCCAATGGAGTTGCCTGCCCAGCTTGAATTTGCTACCCTCCCCCTCATGAATCTCCGCACCTCCGTTTGGTCTTTTGAGGATGGCTTGCGCCATCAAGCCGCGTTCCGTCCCCCCCATGTCCGCAAGTTCCTGGCCATGTACACATCGGAATGGGATGCCATTGTCACGGATCCCCGCCTGATGCGGGTTCCGGTGGACGATCATTTGGTGCATCGCGGCGACGGCGTCTTTGAAACGATTCTCTTTGACGGGGGGCGCATTTTTCTGTTGGAACCCCACCTGACGCGCCTCCGTCATTCCGCCGCCCAAATTGGCCTCGACTTTCAGGCATCTGATGAGCACCTGAAGACCGTGCTACAAGATCTTTTTTCGGTGGCATCGGTGGATCGTGCCCTCGCACGGGTGTTGGTGGGTCGGGGTCCGGGCGGATTTTCCGTGGATCCCGCCGAAAGTCTCTCCCCTTCCCTTTATATCGTGGTCTATCAGGCCGCGCCCCCATTCATGGAATCCCATCCGGGGGGGGCAAAAGTCGTTTTCAGTCAAGTTCCCCCCAAATCCGGCATTTTGGCCACGGTGAAAACCTGCAATTATCTGCCCAATGCCCTCATGAAAGCCGAGGCCAGCCGCGCGGGGGCGCATTTTGCCGTGGGCGTGGACGAAACCGGTCATGTGACCGAAAGCTTTACCGAAAACATTGCTGCCGTGGATGAATCCGGCGCATTGGTCATCCCCCCACCGGACCGACATTTGCCGGGAACCACCCTGCAACGGGTATCCGAACTCGCGGACGCGGCCGGAATTCCCGTACACATCCGCAAATTGACCCCGGATGAAGTGCGCGGCATGAAAGAACTCCTCGTCATCGGCACCACCGCCCGCGTCACCTCGGTCACGGATCTGGAGGGACAGCCCTTCCCCATAGGCCCTGTCGGCAAACAATTGGCGAGGATGTTGGACGAAGATATTTTGAATGCGGACAGCAAGTCAACCCACTGAGGGACACGGATGTAAATGACCCCAACGGTTTCGCACGTCTTCCTGGAGAGTTGCATCCCGTTGGGATGCTCATTCATGTGGGGTTTGGCGGTCCAGGGGCGTTGCCCCTGGCTGACGGGTTGCATCCCGTTGGGATGCGATGCCGGAATAAAACTCCTGTTCAAAAACGAATAGGCGGTTTGTAACGGATGAATTTGACCCCAACGGGGTCCAACCCGTCAGACCGGGGCAACGCCCCGGTAATCGTCCCACACCCCCACAACGACCCCAACGGGGTCGCACTCCTTTCTGAGGAATGGCATCCCGTTGGGTTACCTCACATGGCCATGGTCTTTCGATTGAAGTCTTCAGTGATTGAATTCCCCGTCAGGATTTTCTATCGCATACGAGAAACTCCCAACTCCTTTTCATGAAACCCCAAAATTCAATCTCGCTCCCAAAATCGGACCAAACTTTTGGCCTCGACCCGATGTACCGGCGTTGTCTGATTCTGGCAATGTCCGGTATGAGTGCAATTCCGGTGGTTTTTTATTTGGTCGTGCGATGGTTGGATTTGACTGATGAGGTGAATACGCATCCTGTATGGATCCTCATGCTTTTCATCATCCCATTGGGCTTTTTCCGGAGATACCGGATACGCTTGAATGAAGTCGGCCTTTCCCAAAATCGTTTGTGGGGATGGCAAACTTTTTCCTGGCAGGATTTTGAGGAGGGAAAAATCCTGAAACGTGACGAAGACAAATTACTCCACACGGAAAAACCGATTGGGTTTCGTACGATCTGTATAGGATATCTTTCTCCGGAAGATGCCAAAGCCGTGCGGATGAAAATCAACGACTATTTTGAACTCCAGAAAATGGATGATTTGCCGGAAACCATTTTCATACCCATCAAATCCAATGCACCCGGTTCCAAGATCAAACGTTGGTCATGCAATGCCGAAGGGATCAAAGACCCCGTCAATGACATCTTGTGTCCTTGGGATGAAATACAAGCCGCTTGGTTTCTGCGTACCGACCCCAAACAACTTCCTTCCAGGAAAATTCTGATTCAAACTCCAGACAATGTTTTCTCAGTGGTGAATCCACAAAACCCCCTTGTGAATGCTTTTTTGCAAAGACATATTCCCCGAAACCGTATTGAGTTGACCTGGCCGGATGAATATTCGAAACATCCCACATTTCTGGATTTTGAACACAGGCACTTACAACATTAAGGAAACCATGAGACTTCCCACACGTATTTTGGAAGACAAAACCTATTTGCGGGCCTGTGTGCGCCGCGCGGAGGTATTGGAAGCGTCCCCACGGGCGCTGCTCTTGAAAACCTTTGCGCCGCGAAAACGGAAATCCCGGGTTTCTTCGGCGGATTCGGAGATGTTCAGTCAAGCGCAACTCGCGGGAGAAGGGGAAATTGCGGAAGGATTGCTTCGGCTGGATGTATGCGGGGACGCGGCCATCCGCATCCGCTTTTCCGAGGGAACGGACCCCGGTTGGCGAGATGCGGGGCTGATCTGCGGGGAGATCCCCGAACCGGGAACGTGCTCTTGGGCGTCGGGGGAAAATACCCTTACCCTCATCACCGAGTTGATGAGTCTTCAAGTGAATCTGGAACCCTTTTCGCTGCACATCCGTGACCGGAACGGTCGAACGATCACCCGCATCGGCGGGGATGAGAAAAACGGTTTCAATGATTGGGATGCCGCCAACACCGGGATTCACGATGTGCCGGGAGGCGAACGGTTGGCCACCGAAACTTTCCGCCTCGCCCATGACGAGGCGGTCTACGGTTTCGGTGAAACTTTCGTCAAACTCAACAAGGTCGGGCAAACCTTGGATCTCCTCAACACCGACGGCAAGGGCGTGACCAGTCCGCGCACCTATAAAAGCGTCCCATTTTATTTGAGTACGCGGGGCTACGGCGTGTTTTTCCATCACACCGCCCCCCTCACCTGCTGGGTCGGCAGCCTTTCGGCCTGCGATGTGCAAGTGGCGGTCGCTGAGAACTATTTGGACTATTTCGTGTTCACCGGAAGCCCCAAGGAGGTGCTGAATGACTACACCGCCCTCACCGGAAAAAGCCCGGTGCCGCCCAAATGGAGCTTTGGCTTTTGGCAAAGCAAGATCAGCTACCGCTCCGCCGCCGAGGCGCTGGAGGTGGTCGGCAATCTGCGGAAACATCAACTGCCCTGCGATGTCTTTCATTTCGACACCCACTGGTTCCGCACCGACTGGCTTTGCGATCTTGAATTCGATCCCGACCGGTTTCCCGATCCCGCCGGTTTTTGTAAACAGATGGCGGATCTGGGCGTGAAAATTTCCCTCTGGCAGTTGCCCTACCTGCCCGAGGGCACCGCACTGTTCGAAAAAATCAAGGCGGTGGATGGCTTTGTGAAGAATCGGGACGGCGGGATTTACGACTGCGGCATTTGCTTTGTGGCAGGATTCAAAGGCATCGTCGGCGTGGTCGATTACACCTGCCCCGCCGCGGTTCGGATACACACCGAGGCGATCCACGCCCTGTTCCGGCTCGGGATTCGGGCCATCAAAACCGATTTTGGTGAGGATGCGCCCCTCGACGGCGTGTATCACGACGGCACCCCCGGATACCTCATGCGCAACCGATATCCTCTGCTCTACAACCAGGCCATCGCCCGGGTCACCGAAGCGGAAACCGGCAACCCCATGGTCTGGGCCCGTTCCGCTTGGGCCGGCGGACAGCGTTTCCCGGTACACTGGGGCGGAGACAGCACCCCCAATCCGGAAAATCTTCCTCCTCAAATGGACGGCGGCCTGTCGTTGGGCCTGTCGGGCTTTACCTTCTGGAGTCAGGATATCGGCGGTTTTCTGGGACACACCACTGACGCGTTGCTCCGCCGCTGGATTCAGGTCGGCGTTTTCCTCTCCCACTGCCGCATCCACGGATTGGGCACACGGGAAATTTACGCCTTTGACCCCGAAACCATCCGCATCTGCAAAAAATATTTGGACCTGCGCTACCGTTTGCTGCCCTACATTTATGCGGAAGCCTTTCGCTGTGCCGACGCGGGTTTGCCCATGGCCCGGGCCCTGGTGCTCGAATTTCCCGATGATCCGACCGTGTGGAATCTGTCCGACCAATACCTCTTCGGCGAATCGCTGATGCTCGCCCCGATGTACGGGGAGGAGAATCACCGCAAGGTGTATTTTCCGGAAGGCATCTGGACCGACTGGTGGACCGGCATCCATATTCAGGGCCCACAGTGGCGAACCGTCGAAGCGGACGAAGAAACCCTCCCCTTGTACCTCCGCGAAGGGGCGATCATCCCCATGGGGCCGCCCATGTTGCATGTCGATGAGGTCAAAACCGAAACCTTGGAGATCCGAATCGGAGCCTTTGGCCGGGACGGCGAAACCCGCTTCGATGCCAGGGTCAACGACACCGTGCTTCCTCTGCATTACACCTGCAAGGAAGGCAAGCACACCCTGAGCGCCGGGACTCCGGATACCGGAATGCAAATTATTCATGCTTGGACGGGCGATGAATGCAAACCCCTCTTTCAGTGCTCGGTTCCTTTTTAACAGAAGGTCGCGAAGGAAGCGAAGGATGAATTTGACCCCAACGGGGTCCAACTCGTCAGACCGGGGCAACGCCCCGGTAATTGCCCCCCCCTCAAATGCCGACCCCAACGGGGTCGTACTCCTTCCTGAGGAATGGCATCCCATTTGGATCCGATGCCTCCTTTCTCTCAAACGGGAACACCGCCCGTATTTTCGCGCCATTGTTTGGGGGTCATGCCGGTTTCGCGGCGGAAGGCGGTATTGAAGGTGCGGATCTCCTCAAAGCCGGCTTCTTCTGCAATGCGCCCAATGGGCCAGTCTGTGCGGAGCAATAGTTCCCGGGCGTGATCCATTCGCAGACGCAGAATTTCTTGATAGGGGGATCGCCCGAGGATTTCCTTGAAGCGAAGTTCGAGAAGCCGTCGTGAGACCCCGGCATGGGCCGCCACCTGATCCACGTCCATGTCCTTGCCCTTGTGTTCCCGGATCCAGGAGAGCGCCTTGGCCAGGCGCGGGTCGTCCAAGGCGGTGATGTCGGTGGAACGGCGGCTCACCACCCCCAAGGGCGGCATTTCGATGCGCAGCGGTGATGGCGCGGGACTTTGGCTCAGTTCGGTCAGTAACTCCCCCACCCGCTGACCGAGGGCAAAACCGTTGAGTTCGATGCTGGAAAGGCGGGGACGGGAAAACTGACAGAGCAAAAGCGAGTTGTCCGTGCCCAACAACGCGGCCTCCTCGGGAATGCGCAGGCCCAGGGCCATGGCCGCCATGGCGATGCGGACGGCGGGCATGTCCGTGACACAGTATATGGCGAACGGCGGCGTGATACCGGCTTGCAGATGTCGGACAAGGCCTTCATACCCGCCATAATCCCAAGGGTTGAAGGTTTGAGCCGTAGTTCCCGGGGTGTTGTCCACAATCTCCTGTAAGCCCGCAAATCGTGCCTGTTGAAAATAAAAATACGGATTCTCGCTGATCGTGACCAAACGGCGGAACCCGAGTCCGCAAAGATAACGGCCCGCGAGCCGACCCACCTCCCGGTCATCCACCACCACGCTGTGCAGGCGTGTCTCCCGGGCCCGGTTGCTCACACAGATGACCTCTCCCCTGAATTTTTTCACCGATTCCCGTTCGCTTTCCTGGATCACGCCGCAAACCACCGCATCCGCTCCACAGTTCCAGACCTGGGGCGAATTCCAAAACAAATTCTGATCCTGCCATTGCAACTCCCATTCCGGATGATGCTGTAAAAACTCTCCCAATCCATCGACAATATTCCGATAATGGACAATGTTTCCGCTGAGAGAAAGGGCCAGTTTTTTAGGTTTCATGACCGGAGCATAGCAGAATTGCGGATTCTTTCCAGTTTTATACGCAAAGACGTATATCTTTTTGGGTCCGGGTGTGGTAAGCTTTAAACATGGTCATTAACCCATCACTCAGGAGATCCTTTCAATGAAAAATATTCGGAAACCTTTATCCATGCTGACAACAGCCCTCCTCCTCGGCAGTGTGCCAATCGGAAGTGCGCAAGCTCAGGAGATTATCATCAATCAATTGGATGCCACCCGTACAGGAGACTGGAACTTTCGTGCCGAAGGTTCCAGCAACATTACAGGCACGTATAATGGAGATGGCACGCATTTCGCCTTCAGCGGAGTTGCAGCCACGGCAACTTCAACCGCCAATTTGCCGAATGCGGGTTATTGGAGTGTGGAGATGTGGATGCCCTCGCGCTCAGCGACAAACAATGCGTTATTAACCGTACAGCAGGGTACGGCCTCCACAGCGTATCGACTCAATCAAAATGATAGCAATGCTCGATGGTCAGGGCAATGGGTATCTTTGGGGGTGTATAATTTTGATGCCGGCAATGCCGATGTCATTCTTGACAATGCCGGTGCTTCAGGCGGGTCTGACAATGTTGCCTCCATGACGGGTGCGATGCGGTTTGCCCAGATCGGAGACGGAATCACATCGTTCGTTGCGGACAGCGTCTTCGGTCCGGTGGGAAGTGAAGGCGAGTTCTACACGGAAACGGCGGGATCCTGGATTACTTCGGGTTCCGTACCCTCAGGCACGGATGGCATTCACTCGGGATCGCACCGACTCAGCAACACCCCGGGAGCGGAAGCCGTCTTTTCCGGTTTGCCCCTTGCGGCAGGGTTATATCAACTCGACCTTACCTGGGGTGCCGGTGGTAATCGTACCGAAAATGCACTGCTCACCATCATTGATGCCGGCAATGTGACCCATCAGTTTACCATCGACCAAACTCAGGATCCTTCGGATATCAACATCAATGGGTTGATGTGGAACCAGTATGGAACGTTCGACTTTGATTTCGCCGGAGGAGCAAGCGAAATTCGACTGTCGAGTGCTGATGGAAGTTTTCTCAGCGCCGATGCCGTCCAGTTGACCCTCATTCCCGAGCCCAGCACCTTGGTGTTGCTCGGAGTCGCCTTGGGCTCCTTGGCCCTTTTCCGACGCCGAAAATCCTGATTTCCGACGTTCGGAAGACCTTTCCACGCCGTTTCCGAGTCTCGGAAACGGCGTTTTTTGGTCTGAATTGGGGGGGGGCTCGTCATCGACATCACCGCCCGGGTCCTCTTGGACAGGGCTACGGGAGAGTGGCATCCCGTTGGGATGCTCAATCAGGTGGGGACGGCCATTCAGGGGCGTTGCCCCTGGCTGACGAGTGGCATCCCGTTGGGATGCGATGCCTGAATCTACTCCTGATAATCAATCCAATCGGACATTTGGAATGCATATCATTGACCCCAACGGTGTCCAACCCGTCAGACCGGGGCAACGCCCCGGTAATTGTCCACCCCCACCAACACCGACCCCAACGGGGTCGTACCCTTCCTAATCCCAAATATACCGCTCGTCATAAGGAATTTGATGTTTTTCCAAAAACGCGCGGTATTCCTCTTGAAACGTCTTTTTCCGATGATGTTCCTCTTGTTGTTCAATATAACGGATCACCTTGGAGATGTTGGATTCACTCACCGAGAACGCACCGTATCCGGTTTGCCAGGCAAACTTCCTCAGCATGGAGTCGCTCCATTCCACCGCGTGTTCTTTGACCCAGGCGGATGAGTCTTTTTTGACGTTCTTCACCACGTCCGCCACACTTTGGGTGCGGCCCAGCAAAAACAAACTGTGCACATGATCGGGCATGACCTTGGTGCGAATGGAGGGACAATCAAGTTGCTTGAAGATCCCCACTTGGTAAGCGACCACACGGACCCTCATCTCCTCACTCGTCAGGAAAGGATGGCGGTTTTTTGTGCTGTAGATCAAATGAATGGCGATTTTGGATATGGATTGCGGCATGAGAACATAAAAGGGTATGTATGTATATCATTCAAGATGAAATTTGATTTTTTTCCGATTGGGGGAGGAGTGGCATCCCGTTGGGATGCTCGATTGGGTGGGGTTTGGCGGTCCAGGGGTGTTGCCCCTGGCTGACGGGTTTCATCCCGTTGGGATGCGATGCGGGGATCTACCCACGACCGCAATACGGCGGAATTGACGATCCGTTCCGTAGCATCCCGTTGGCATACGATGCCTGAATCTACTCCTGATAATTCAATCGGACATTTGGAATGCATATCATTGACCCCAACGGGGTCCAACTCGTCAGACCGGGGCAACGCCCCGGGAATCGTCCCCGCCTCAAATGCCGACCCCAACGGGGTCGCACTCTTTTTACCCTGTGAAGAACACAAAAAAACCGGCAAATATAGCCAAGGCTCTGCAAAGCGGTAGCTTCGTTGCACTCGCTACCGCACTCCAAAGACGCTGCGCGTCGCAAAACCATTCGCGGGTCTAAACTTTAGCAAAGAATCCGCCGATACCATTCCGCATCCGCGTCGGAAAAACAGCAAAAGGTCACGTCGAGTTGTTTTCCATGCCGTTGCAAAAACTCGATGACGGTTTTCACGGCGATTTCCGCGGCCTCTTCTTTGGGAAAATGATACACGCCGGTACTGATGCAGGGAAAGGCGATGCTTTGTATCTCGTCATGGTCCCTGGCGATTTCCAGACAGCGTTTGTAACAGGAGGCGAGGAGGTCGGCTTCGCTTTTGCCGCCCCCTTTCCATACGGGTCCCACGGTATGAATGACGTATTTCGCGGGAAGTCGAAAGCCGGGCGTGAGTTTGGCTTCACCGGTTTTGCATCCGCCCAGCGGCACGCAGGCGGCCAACAGTCGGGGTCCGGCGGCGCGGTGAATGGCGCCATCCACGCCCCCGCCCCCCAAGAGGGTCCGGTTGGCGGCATTCACTATCGCATCGACCTCCTGGCGGGTGATGTCCCCATGGACGACTTGGATGGGCAGACTCCGGTCATTTCCGCCAAACTCCCCGCAGCAGGAATTTCCCTCGAAATAGCAGTCGGCACAAAGCCACTGCTCGCCCAGACGTTTGGCACCCGGTTTTCCGCAGCGGTCGCATGTTTCTGGTTTCATCATAGCCAATTAAGCCCCGCCAATATCCTGGGCGAAGGAGAGGGATTCGTCGAGCCAGGTGTCGGTGGCGAGCACGGAGCGGAGGCCGCGGAAGGCGTGGCGTTCGGCGGCGCGTTGGGCGGCGTTGAGGGCCGTGAGGAAGGGCTTTCGGGCAATGCCGCCGGAAACCCCGGCCAGGGAATTGCGTACGGTTTCGGGAACAAAACGGCGGAAAAGTTCGTCTTCCAGGCAGACAAAGGATTGGGCGCTGCCGGGATCGCCTTGGCGGGCGGCGCGTCCGAACAACTGACGGTCGATGCGCCGGGATTCGTGTCGTTCGGTGGCGATGACATGCAGGCCCCCGGCGTCGGCCACTTCGCGGCTGAGCTTGATGTCGGTCCCCCGCCCTGCCATGTTGGTGGCGATGGTGATTTTGGCGGCAAGCCCGGCTTCGGCGACAATGCGGGCCTCTTCTTCGTGACGCACCGCGTTGAGCAGGTTGAAATGAAGCCCCAGGGCCTCCAATCGCACGGCGAGTTTTTCGCTGGCCTCGACGCTCCGGGTGCCGATCAACACCGGACGTCCTTGTTGATGGATTTCGTTCACGGAAGCGGCGACCGCAGTCCATTTTTCCTCGGACGTGGCGAAAACACTTTCGCGCATGACCTCGCGGATGCAGGGTTTGTGGGTGGGAACCCGCACTACGGGCAGGCTGTAGATGCGCCAGAAGGGATTGCGGGCCTCCCAAGCGGTGCCGGTCATGCCGCAGATCTTTGGAAACAGACGGAAAAAGCGTTGGAAACTCATGCGGGCCACGGTTTCGTTGGGTTCGGTGACGGGCAGTCCTTCTTTGGCTTCGATGGCCTGATGCAAGCCTTCGCTCCAGGATCGGTTAGGCATGATACGTCCGGTGAATTCGTCCACGATCATGACTTTTTCATCCTGCACCACGTATTGCCGTCCCTTGAGAAACAATTCGCGGGCGCTGATGGCCTGTTCGACCAGCTCTTGGCTTCGTCCGGGACCGCGCCAGACGGGGGGCAGGTCATTGGCCAAGGTTTCGATGCGTTCTTTGCCGGCGTCGGTGAGTTTGATTTCGCGGTACCGGAGGTCCACGGTGTAATCGCGTCCGGATTCGAGTTTGCCGGCAACGTGCCGGGCGGCTTCGCAGGCCTCGACGAGCATGGGATTGGCCCGGGGCTGGGCGATGATGAGCGGGGTCACGGCTTCGTCGATGAGAATGCTGTCGGCTTCATCGACAATGGCCGCATGCAAACCGCGCAAAACCAGGGATTCGCGGGCCGCGAGGGTGGGACGGAGGATATGGCGGATGAGCCGGCGCTGGGGGTCACTGACCCGCTGGAGTTGCAGCCGATCCCGCAGAAAATCCGCGAGCAGTTCTTTGCTGGTGGTGTAGGTGATGTGGGCGCCATAGGCGCGGCGGCGGTGCTGGGGCTCCAAATCGGCGGTGACGCAATCGGCTTCCAGTCCGCAGAAACGGTACAAGGGCTTGAAGTTGTTGGCGTCCCGCTTGGCGAGGTAGTCGTTGACGGTGAGCACGTGACAGGGTTGGTGGCTCCAGCCCGCAAGCACGGCCGTGAGCGCGGCGGTCAGGGTTTTGCCTTCCCCGGTGGCCATTTCCGCGAGACATCCCTCGTGCATGGCCAGGGCGCCGAGCAATTGCACCGGATAGGGACGCAGGCCGATGGTGCGGAACGCGGCTTCTTGGATCAGGGCCAGGGCCTGCGGGACGCGTTCGGGCACGTCGCCGCGGCTGCGCCGGAAGGCATCGTGATGTTCCTGCAGGCGTTCCCGCAAATGACGGTCGGACAGATTCTCCAGCCCTTCGGCCTCTTTTTGGATCTCATCGACCTGCGCCCAAAGCCGTTTGGTCCGTCCCGAATGCCGGTCCACGCTGCCGGTCAGGCTTTGCGCAAGGGCATCCAGACCCTTCGGCAATTGTTTGGGTCGCCGGACGGTGAGGCGATGATACTCCGCTGAAGGGACGTCCACGGTTTAACGCTCCCTGCGCATGAGTTGGCGGATGCGGCGGGAGGCCTGGGTCCAAATGCTTTCCGGGGCGATGCGGATGCGCATGCGTCCGGTGCGTCCGTGCAGGACGCTGAGATCCTCGTTCTGATCAAAATCCACCCGCATTTCGAAGAAGGTTTGCGCGGCTTCGGTCCCCTCCCGTGCATCTTCGGCCACGGCGAGTTCGCCCCCGCCATACCATCCGAGGGCGGGCGAAGGCAGTTCCCGCTGTTCGGCGGGAATGACGCGCCATCCGGTGGCTTCCAGCGGCGCTTGCGCGGACCCCCGCAGGCGAATGCGGGCCCGCCGGATGCCGGCCTCGTCAAAGAGCCAGCGGGCTTCGTCCTGGGAAATGACGGCCACGAACTGATGCCGCTCGGGATTGAGCACATAGCCAAGTACACTGCCGCGGTCCACCCAGATCCCGTCGAGATCCTCCAGTGCGCCCGGCAACCACTGGCCCCCCGCGGGTACGCGGACCTGTAGGTTGTCCCGCCGCTCGCGCAAACGGTGCAACCGTTGTTGCATGACGGCCCGATGTTCTTCGATGATGCTCAAATCGGCGGTGTCCCGGTGCAACGACCGACGGTACAGGGCATCGGTGTGGCGCAACATCGCCTCTTCGGCCCTGTATTCGAAATCCCATTCCGGATCCAAGAGGGACACCACCGTGGTTCCCGGTTGGACGGCGATGTTGGCCGGCGTTTCCAAGCCTTTCAAATAACCGGAAGCGCGCGCAGGCACCTCCACGAATGGCGTGGAAACGATGGTCCCGGGGGCGGTGAAGGACGAGGGAAAGGGCACAATCCCCACCAGGGCGACCACGCAGATGGCGGCGGCCAAACTGATGCCAATGGCCCGAAAGCGGTTGCGTTCCAGGGCCGGGTCGGTGAAAAGGTAATGCACGTATTTCACCGTCGGCATGATGATCCAGGACACCACGCAGATGGTGGCCATGACGATCCCGGCCAACAAAAAGCGGCGGCTGACGAAGAGAATGATGCCCCCGAACACGATAATCCGGTACAGGCCGCTGAGCACCCCGTACACCGCCAGGGTGATCTGTTCGCCCCGGTACGGACTCGCGGGTTTGACGTTGGGCCGTCCGAGGATTTTTCCTTCGGCCAGGTAACGGAGCTGCTGTTGGCTGCGCTGGTAAAGGTTGGGAATGTCCAGCATGTCCGACAGCAAATAATAACCGTCATACCGCAGCAGGGGGTTGCCGTTGAACAACAGGGTGGACACCGAGGCGATGAACATCATGTTGTACATGACCGCATTGAGCACGCCCGGTCCGGTGGAGGCCCAGACGAAGGTGGCGATCGCGGCCACGAACAATTCGAAGATCATCCCCCCCGCCCCCACCAGCATGCGTTGGCTTCGTTTGCGGAACGCCCAGCTTGAGGTGGCATCCACATAGGGAATGGGCGTGAAGATCATCAGCATAATCCCCATGGTATGCACTTCCCCGCCATAGCGTTTGCAAGCGAGTCCATGCCCGAATTCGTGCAGGGCCTTGATGAACACCAAACTGCCATACAATAAAAAGAGGTTGCCGGGCGCGAGAATGCCCTGACTCTGGTCCACGAGCGCATCCGCGTTGTCCAAGGCTACTTTGATGGCAGAAAAAATGACCCCCAGCCACACCAGCATCCCGATTTTACTGTAGATGGCCTTGCCGTAGGGTTTCAGCACATTGAGCAGATCGTCCGGATCGAAGAGCGGAAACCGGGCGAACATGATATAGGAGATGTAAGATTTCCGCTCTTTTGATTTCCTTTTCCGATAGCGTTCGAAAAACTGTTGCGCGTCCGGCGGCAGATCAAGCTGGAGCAGATTCGAAAGGTAGAGCTGGGCCAGAAGTTGGATGACTTCGCTTTGCCCGGGCGCCTCGTCGGGCATGATTTCCAGGCATTCTTTCCAGACCTCCTCCACGGTCCGTTTCGGACTCAGCCGCGAAACGAATTCGTAGGCGGCCGGGCGAAGACGAAAAAACTGGTTGCCGAAGGGATCGTACAACACCCGCCAGACTTCGCCGCGGTAGACCTGCCGACGGGTGCGCACTCCGGCACGAAGTGCCACCCGCTGATCGGACACGCGATACCAATGCTCGCTGAACATGCGCGCGTTGCCGGCCATTTTACCACCCCCACCGAAGTCGGAAATAATCCAAAGTCCGCCGCGTCAGCAACCAAATGGGCCGCCGACGTCCCGCGTCCACCCGGGCGGTGCCGCTCATGCCCGGACGCCACCAGGGTTCCATTTCCTCGTCTACGACGCAGTGCACCACGAAAACATTGGCGCCGTCGCGGGTGACCGACATGGGATCGATCCGCACCACCCGCGCCGGGGTGGGACTGTCGGGACGGCTGGCAAAGATCAGTTTCACCTCCGCGCCCTCTTCGATGTAATCGATGTCCCGCTCTTCGATGAACGCCTGCACCTTGAGCGCGTCCAATTTGGCCAGCCGGAACAACATTTCCCCCTGGCGCACGGGGGCGCCCGACCGTTCCCGGAGATCGCCGTCCACCACCGCAGCGTCAAAGGGCGCGTGAATCGCGGATCTTTTCAAACGGTCTTCTATGCGTTCCAACCGGGCCCGGGTCTGATCCGCCATCGCTTCCGACATGCGCATGTCCCCCAAGGCGCCTTCGGCCCGCGCTTTTTCGGTCTCGCGTATGTATCGGTTCAGGTCCCCCAAAACAGAGGCCTTTTCGATCAGCAGATCCCGCCGATCCAAAGACAACAGGAGATCGCCTTCGCGCACCAGATCGCCCTTTTCGACGGCAACTTCATCCAAAAATCCATCGAAAGGGGCGGGCAATACCCGGGACTGCAGGCTCTGCAATTCGAAACTGCCCCGCAGCCGGTGCGGCCAACTGCCAAAGAGCAAAAACGCCAATGCCGCCACCCCGAGAATGCCGATGAGCTTGGCACCGGTATGTTCCACGCCGATCAGTTTCGCAAGTTGTTTGCGGATGCCGCGCCAAATGCGCGCCCCAAACCAAGCGTCCTTGGCCTCCAAGGTCGCGAGCCGGGGCGCCACCTGGTCCGCGCAGAGCCGCAACCAGCGCACTTCGTTCTCATCAAAGGCACTCGATTTGCGCTCCAAAGTGATCACCGCCATCGCTTCCCCGTCCAGACGCAGGGGGACGGACACCGCGTGCCCCGAGGTTTGTTCGTCCACCAGCTTTTGGTGGTCCCGGGAAATGACGGTTGCATCCTCTTCGGCGGGCCAGAGAATCTCCGAATCCTGTTCCCAAGCCTCCTCCATGGCCGTTTCCAAAGACTGGACGCCGTCCATGTTTTTCTCGAATTTCTCCATGTGGCTGATGGTTCGCACCCGGATATAGCCCTTTTTTTCCCAACCCAGGCTCACCCGGTCCGCCCGCAGACGGGAGGCGAGTTCGTTGACCAGCATCATGCAGGCGCCAACGAACTTTTCTTGGGCGTTGACCAAGGCCATGAGGTCGAGCACATTGGAAAACTGCCCCACGTCGGTGCGGGCTTGCTTGAGCACGTGCTGCACCTGAAAAATGGGCGCGGCCGAGGCGACCGCCACCAGACGATCCAAAAACGCTTCCTGTTTTTCTTCGTCGATGCTGGACCGTACCGCCGCCACTACCAAAGAACCCGTTCCCCCCGGGAGCGGCACTTTGACCGCCAACACCTGCATGGTTGCGTCCATGGCGCTGGCTTGGCTGAGTCGGCCGTCATTTTGATCACAGGCTTCGGCCACCGAAACCGGACAAAGCCGCAGTGCCTGTTGACGTTCGGAGACCGGTTCGTTGGGAGAGATGCCGATGCATTTCCACGCTTTGGTATTGGCCGGGGTCATGAACACCGCGCCCACGCGGGCTTCCACGGCGCCGGCGGCGGTTCCCGCGAGTTCCAGCCAAAATGCGTTGGGCGCCCCCGAATAATTTTGCAGGGACTCCAGGCGCTGTCCCAAATTCACGGAAATGAAATCACTCATGCAAATCCCCCGACACAAGCCATTCGCCTGAAACCCCCGGTTCCACCCGCGGTTCCTCGCGGTTGTCGAAACGCAGTCGCACTTTCCGCAGGCCGCTGGCGGGATCCACCACCGGAGACACAAAATCCACTTTCCCGGTTTTCTCCACCTCATCCTCCAAATGGAAGCGAAGCCGCACCGGGTCGCCAATCGTCAGCCTGCGGGCGATGCGGGCCGGAACGTTTACCATCAGGTTGGCCTCGTCATCCGCGACCAGTCGCAACACGGGTTGATTGGGTTGCACGCTTTCCCCCTCGTCTTGCGGGAGCTGGGCAATGATCCCGTCGAACGGCGCCAGGATTTTTTGCAGGGCCAGCCGTTCCCGGGCGATGTTCAGTTCGATTTCCTCCCGGATTTTGGCTTGTTCCAATCGACTCACTTCCAGCCCCGCGAGCACCGCTTCCAACTCTTTCCGATTCAATTCTTCCCGGCTCACCGAGCCGGTTCGTTCCGCCAAGGCCCGGGTGGATTCCAATTCCTCTTTCAGCAGCGCTTCCCGTTGACGGGCCGCGTTGAGTTCGGTCTTGTCTTCCAACACGGTCTTGCGCCGTTCCACTTCCAGGATTTCCACCTTGGAATCCAATTCCATCAACAGGGTCCCCTCCTCCACACGGTCCCCTTCCCGGTGATGTAATTTCGCAATACGTCCGGCCACGGCGGGGCTGAGGAGCACATCCCGTTCCGGTTCGACCAAGCCATGGAACGAAACGGATTCCGCTCCATGGGTCCATCCGCTCATCATAAAGAAAAACAGAGACAGAAAATGTATGGGGAGGCGCTTCATGTTCGATTTTATCTTGGGTTAGCGGGAAACGGGGCGGAATTGAATCGGGCGTTCCGGGGTGGTTTGAGGTTCGGCCTGATCGGGTAAGGTCTGGGGAACGGGTTCCGCTACATGTGCCTCGCGATCAGGTTCCACTCTAGTGGGCACGGTTTGGGTCATGGGATCCATCTCCCGGTTGGTAAGCAAAATGCCGGCCGAAAGCTCCAGTTCGATTTTCGCCACCACGAAACGCACCAAACTGGACGCCGCACTCTCCAGGGCTTCGGTCAAACGCTCTTCCGTGTCCAACACTTTGCGGCTGTCACTCTGTCCCGCTTCCAAACGGGCCAACTCGGTCTCCAGCAAGGTTTGGTTGAGTTCCGCCACTCTCCGGTAGTTCATGGCCTGGGCATGGTGATTGGATACCCGCCGCAGACTGGTGCTCAGCGCGTTCGACAATGCCACTTCCGAGGATTTCAACATCAGATCCCCCTGTTCGGCCCGCAATTTCGCGGATTCGTACTCGTTGCGCACCCGACGGCCCCCGCCCAACGGCATCCGCACCTGTACCCCCACGGACCACGAGACGAAATCCCCTTCCTCGACCTTGTCAAAAGCCTCCGAAGAAGATTCCCCCAAACCGTTGTACCCGTAGGTCGCCTGAAAATTCACGTCCGGCAAGGTTTGGTTTCTGGCATAATTCATGCGAATCCTTTCCTGTTCCACCCGATGTTTGCGTAGCAACATGTCAGGGTGCACGCTCAAGGCGGCTTCGAAAATCTCGGGACCGGATTCCGGCACTTCGGTCAGATCGGGTTCGTCCACGGCGCGAAGCGCGAAACCTCCATCCCGGACCGCTTCCGCGAAAAACGTTTTCAGTCGACTGGAGGCCTCATCCAAATTTTGCCTGGCTTCCAACAATTGGGTTTGTCGCAACGCCAACCCGGCCTCCGCCTGTTGCACTTCCGCCTCTCCTCCCCTGCCCGCTTCCAACCGGGCCCGGTTGTCTTCCAGAATTTTTTCAGCCACCTGCACCGAAGCCTCTCGGTATTGAACCCGGCGCTGGGCAATGTTCAAATCCCAATAGGCCGCTTCGGCCGACCCCAAGGATTGCATGATTTGACGGCGCCATTCCTGGAACGCCACTTCCGATTCCGCACGGGCCATGCGAATCATGCTCATGGCCATGCCGTGGCCCGCGTTTTTCAGGAGCGGCTGCGTGAACACCAAACCCAGAAAGGCTTCGTAATCGCGCTCCGGCCCCTCAAGCTCCCGCTGCTCCCGAAGATTGTTGTTCAGATCCCGAAGCGTATACCCCAACTGTACCTGCCCGCCCGTAATCAGCGGCTGCTCAATGGCGATGCGGTATATGTCGTTCCGCTCCGAAAAATCTTCCACCCCCTGACTGACAAAACGTTCGGAATTGTTTTCCCGCTCATTGCTCTCGCGGTCCGCACTCAATACCAGCATGGGCTCCCACAAGGCTTGTCGCTCGCCTGTATAAAGGGCCTTTGACGCTTTCCAGCCCAGCTTCGAGGCCTGGACTTCCAAGTTTTGCTGAATCACCAGTTGACGGCAATCTTCCAAAGTTAATTCCAAGATCGGCGTTTCGGCGTAAGACATCAGGGCAGCCATGGCACTGGCCCATATGGCAATGCATTGTATTGTTTTCATATCACACAGGGGATTTCAAGGTTGATTTTCGGGGTAGAGTGTTCGAGTTCCAACACCATGCATCGGAAATACATATCAAACCTATCGATAGGCCGTTTCAATGGCTGGTGCGGATTGCAATTCGTGGATTAGGTTGACATTCATTGCTCTCGGCTGGTTTTTTCGTTCTGTAGCTTCAACCTTAGAAGTGTTTGGATTTCAAGTCAAATCTCTCTTTTCCCTCCGAAGTTTTTTCTGGGTTTGAACGCCTGTTGCCCTTTTGTTTCTTGACCTTTCCTCAGTTTACGACATAGTCATTATCCTACGCTTTGCCGAATGGTGTAACGGTAGCACAACGGACTCTGACTCCGTTTGTCTAGGTTCGAATCCTAGTTCGGCAACCATTTTTAGTTTTCGCACGAACCCTGGGGCTTTTTACATGACCGGAACCAATCAAATTCTTGGCGGAGGTGGTTTTCATCACGTGGCGCTTCGCGTTGTGGATTTCGACACTTCGATTACTTTTTATCAAAAATTGGGTTTTGTCCCCGTGCGAAATTGGGGCGAAACCCCGAAACGCGCGGCCATGCTCGACGGTGGTGATGGAACCGTGATCGAGATTTTCGAGGGCGGTTCTCCGGATGTACCCTCAGAAGGCCGCATCATTCATTTCGCCCTGCGCGCGAAAAGCTGTGATGCCGCCCATGCCCTCGCCCTCCAATCCGGCGCCGTCGAAACCATGGCCCCCAAAGACGTGGATATCCCCACCAAACCCGTACCCTACCCCGTCCGCATCTCCTTAGTGAAATACCCCTCCGGCGAACTCATCGAGTTATTCCAGGAGCGGTGAACCGTACCTCTGAAAACTACACAAAAAAACCACAAATTGTAGGTTTTTCCAGGGGTTCTGAAAAATTCAACCACTGAGAACACTGATTTTCACTGATACTTGGCTTTTGTAATCACTGAAAACTACATCGTGCTGGATCAGTGAAAATCAGTGTGATCAGTGGTTGGTTTCCGTTAGGCCTTTTGCTTCAACCATATCTGCAGGATGGAGATGTCCACCGGATTCACGCCACTGATCCGCGAGGCCTGCCCCAGGGTTTCCGGACGGATCTTCTCCAGCTTCTCCCTGGCTTCATATCGCAAGGCGGTAATCCCGTGATAATCCATGTCTCTGGGTAAAATACATTTGTCTAGTTTTGTGGCCTTGGACGCGTGGGCTTCTTCCCGGGCGATGTACCCGGCATATTTGATTCGAATTTGCACCTGTTCTTTGATTTCGTCATGAAACGCTTCGGATTCCAAATCTTGATCCAATTGCTCTGCAACGACTTGCGGTAGATCACCGTACTGTAGCCCCGGACGACGAAGATGTTGCGCCAGCGAGGCTCCTTCCACAAAGGTTTTCTCCAGACGTGCAATCTCGCGTTCAATGGACGCATCCAATTGCTCGATTTCCCGGAAGTGATCCTCGCCGTGGATGCCCAATTCCTTGGCCCGTTCGAACAGGCGAAAGTCCACATTGTCCTGACGCAGCAACAAACGATGCTCGGCCCTGGAGGTGAACATCCGATACGGTTCCTCGGTTCCTTTGCTGATTAAATCATCAATCAACACCCCAATGTAGGCCTCGTCCCGACCCAAGGTAAAGGCGGGCAAACCCAAGGCCTTTCGGGCCGCATTCACCCCGGCGATCAGCCCCTGCCCCGCCGCCTCTTCATAGCCGGTGGTGCCATTGATCTGACCCGCCAAAAACAAACCCTCCACCGTTTTCGTCTCCAAGGTATGAAACAGTTGTGTCGGATCACTGTAATCGTATTCTATCGCGTATCCCGGCAAAGTAAACACCGCGTTCTCCAACCCTGGAATGGAGGCAATCATTTCCTTCTGCACGTCCTCCGGCAAACTGTTGGACGTCCCGTTGGGGTACACGGTGTTGGCGGTGCGGCCTTCCGGCTCGATAAACACATGGTGACTGTCTTTATCCCGGAATTTTACGATTTTATCTTCGATGGACGGACAATACCGCACCCCGGTGGCATCGATGTGTCCCCCATACATGGCGCTGCGATTAAGGTTCGATTCAATGATTTCATGGGTTTTCGCGGTGGTATGGGTCAACCAACAGGGAATTTGCGCCGTTCCAGGGGTCCACGGGCACAAAACGTTCCCTTTTGGTGCTACACCGGGTTGTTCCACACCGGATTGTTCCACGTGGAACAATTGATGTTCCTGCCATGCCTTCTTGGCCGTACGACTGAAAAAGGGAGGCGGATCCAAGCCAGGTTGAATTTCCATGACCGAGGTGTCGATGCTGTCCTTGAGTAATCGCGGCGGGGTTCCCGTCTTCAAGCGACCCAATCGAAAGCCCAGGGAACGGAAAGAATCCGACAATTGATACGCGGCGGGCTCGAAAACCCTGCCACCGGGACGATTTTGGTCCCCAATGTGGATTTTCCCGCCCAAAAAGGTCCCCGAGGCAATCACCACGGTTTTTCCCTGGATTTCGCTGCCATCTTCGGTGATGACGCCTCTCAATCGACCGTTTTCCGTCCAAATTTGACCCGCCGTACACTCCAGCACCTGCAAATAGGCCTGTTTTTCAATCACAGCCTGAATTCGCAGTGGAAAAGCATCTTTATCGTTTTGAATCCGCGTGGCCTGAACTGCCGGACCCTTGCGAAGGTTCAAAGTCCGGTACTGAATCCCTGTAAAATCTGCATTTCTGCCCAATTCACCGCCCAAAGCGTCAATTTCACAGACAATATGTGATTTGGCCATGCCGCCAATGCTCGGATTGCAGCTCATACGCCCAATCGCACGCTTATCCATGGTCAAAAGCGCCGTTTTCGCCCCCAAACGTGCGCTCGCCAGCGCGGCTTCATACCCCGCATGACCCGCGCCCACAACAATCACATCATATTTTTTCGTTTGCATGCACATCTTATAGCCGTTTCCGGGGAAAAGACAAGTTTGGAGAGGTCAGAGGGCAGAGGGCAGAGGTCAGAGGTCAGCAATGCCACCGGGAAAACACCGGCATTTACAGGTGAGAGACCATGGGTCTCACATAAGAGGTCGGAGAGCAGGGGACAGAAAGCAGGCATCAGAGTCCATTCGTCACTCTACGCTCAAAACTCGGCACTGTTCTGGCCGATCTCCATTTTTTCCCTATCTGACCTCTACCCTCTGACCTCTAACCTCTTCCCCCCCCTGACCTCTGACCTCTACCCTCTGACCTCTATTTACCTATGCAAAACCTGGAAAACACCTGGTCGAGTAAATCCTCATGATATTCACGTCCCGTGACCTGTCCCAAGGCTTTCAGCGCATCACGAAGGGCCGGGATGGTGAGAACCAGGGTCTCTTCCATGTCTTCGGTTTGAATTAAGCCGGCGACTTCCTGGATCTCTTGTTCCACGCTCTCCAAAACCTTTCTGTGACGCTCGGAAATGACGGCATGGGGGCGTGCGGACAGGTCAATGGACTCAGAAAGCAGTGTTTTCAGGGCTTTTTTCAGCTCTTTGACCCCTTTTTCCTCGATTAAGGCCATTTCCACCCGTTGCACCTGCGGCCATTGTTCCACGTGGAACAATCGGGGGAGATCTGTTTTGTTGCAGATCAGGATGCTTTTTTTAGGGTCCAAGGCTTTGAACGCCTCCAAACTCTCTGAATCCGCCGGTTGACTCATATCAATGAGGTGCAAATGCAAATCGGCTCGCTCCATGTACTTTCGGGTGCGGTTGATGCCTTCCCGTTCCACATAATCCTCGGATTCCCGTAATCCGGCCGTGTCCACCAGATACAGGGGCACCCCGTCCAACACAAACTCGGCTTCGATACTGTCCCGGGTCGTGCCGGGAATATCGGAGACAATGGCGCGATCATGTCCCAGAAGGGCATTGAGCAGGGTGCTCTTTCCCACGTTCGGTTTTCCGCTCAGCACCACCATGGCCCCGTCCCGTAAAAGATGTCCTTCATTCCATGTTGCCAGCAACTCTTGGATTTGTGTTTGGATGGAAGAGATTTCCGACCGAATTTTCTCCGGCACCGATTCCGGTAACTCGTCCTCGGGAAAGTCCAGGGTGGCTTCGATCTGAGCGGCCACCAGCATGAGGGCATCGTACACGGCGTCGAATTTTCGACTTAATCCGCCTTCCAATTGTTGTTGTGCCGCTGCTTGCGCACGGGCGGAATGGGCGCGGACGATATCCATAATCGCTTCCGCCTGAAGAAGATCGATGCGTCCATTCAGAAAAGCCCTGCGGGTAAATTCTCCCGGATCCGCAGAACGGGCTCCCGCATCCAGACAGGCCCGCAGTACCCGAGTCGCGGTGGCCACGCCACCATGACACTGCAATTCCACCACATCTTCGCAGGTATAGCTCCTTGGCGCGCGCCACATCAACAAAATCCCTTCATCGATGTTTTCATTTCCCGAACGCACATGACCATATACAAATGTATTCTCTAGGCGTTGGGAGGGCAGGGGAGGGGCGCAGTGGAAACAACGGTCGGCGATGGAAAAGGCCATGGGGCCGCTGACGCGGACGATGGACACCCCCC
Organism: Verrucomicrobiota bacterium; assembly: GCA_020831635.1. Lineage (GTDB taxonomy): Bacteria > Verrucomicrobiota > Kiritimatiellia > SS1-B-03-39 > UBA6053 > PXAS01. The sequence continues at coordinate 26,473 of JAFIGC010000052.1, forward strand.
CTTCGCCGGGCGGGGTAATCACGGCCGCGATGGTATCTTGGCCGATAGTGTCCTGACCAATGCTATTGCGAACGGTGGCCATGTGCTGATTTCCTGACACCGGAGTTCAGGATCCAGATGTCGTGGCCGCCTTTTCGTGGATCACATTGCCGATATACGGCAATTCCCGGTAATGGCTGTCGTAGTCGAGCCCGTAGCCCACCACAAAAACGTCGGGAATCTCAAATCCTCGGAAATCCGCCTGAATGTCAACGGCACGACGCGCCGGTTTGTCCAACAAACAGCAGGTCATCACCCGTCGGGCTCCTTTGTTTTCAATGTGGCGCACGGCAAAACGCAGGGTGCGGCCCGAGTCGAGGATATCGTCGACCAACAGCACGTCGGCCCCCTCCAGATCCACGGATACATCCTTGAGGATGCGCACGTTACCACTGCTTTGGGTGCCGCCGCCATAGCTGGACAAGGTCATGAAATCAATGCGGGGATGGAGCCGATGACGGTTCAGGGATCGGACCAAGTCCGCGAGAAACATGAAACTTCCCCGTAAAACCCCGACGATGACCAGATTGTTTGACACAACGGTTTTTTCGGGATTCTCTCCGGTGTGCCCGGGGAGACATTTGGCATGAATTTCTTCCACCAATTCATCCACTCTGTTTTTAAGTTCTTGGGCGCTAATGGCTTCTACGATTTGATGTGGAGGCAAATTCATGGGGATCACTGGGGGGGAAGCACGCCTTCTCGAACCAATTCATCATCCATTTCATGGGTCAACGGAATTGGCAAAGGTGGTTTTCCGGTGCGGATGGCATCCATTTGCACGTTTTGAAGATGGGCTTCCAGTTCTTCGGGGGACTGGAAGCGACTCTGTTGGGGGGGCTCGTCTTGTTGTTCCCTTTGTGGAGGGGTAACGACTCTCCGAACCCTTGGCGGTTCCGCTTGGGTGGGCGCGTTGGGGCGGGCGCGACCGCCACGCGTCTGTGCGGGGCTCTCCTCCGTGGCCGCGGGGCCGGATTCAAGGCTGAACCGATGCTGCTGGCTTCCGAACGCGATGGTGGCCTGTCCGCGTTCGAAATCCCCGTCCACCAAGGTGAATCGATGACGGTCGGTTGCCTCCTCGCCTTTGATCAGCAAATAGCCGCTGTGATCCCGGATGTTTTGCAATCCCACCCGCAGGGTTTTGCTGTGATCGTCAAAGGTGATCATGGTCATGCGGTATTCATTGGCCCAGCCCGGGGCTGTGGCCGCGGGTGGTTCGGGAGGCGGCGGATCCCGACGGGGCGGGGGAGGGGGCCTGCCGAGCAATTGGCGATCCAGAATGATCTGATACTCACCGAAGTCCGCGAAAATCGGCTGCACAACCGGGAATGCCCCCGTCATCAACAGGGTCAACAACATGGAAAAAGTGAATCCTTTTGTTTTCATCGTTTCCAAGATAACATAGAAGCGTGGAAAATCACATCTAAAAACGGTCCATGCACCAGGAGCGACATGAACGACGAAAATAACACGCTGAAAAATGTCTTGGAAATCACCAGTCTGCAAAACCCGAGAGTCAAACAACTGAACAAATTCCGCAAACGGTCCGTCCGCGAGGAGGATCAGGTGGTCCTGATCGAAGGCTATCGGGAACTGACCCGGGCCCTGGAGCAGGGCTGGCCGTTGACGGAAGTGTATTTTTGCACGGAACTCTTTTTGGGCGACAATGAAATGGAGGTCCTCCAAGCCGCCGAAACCGAAGGCGCCCAACTCCTGCAATGCAGCGAAGCCGTTTTCCGCAAAATCGCCTATCGCGACCGACCCGACGGCCTCTTGGCCGTTGCCCCCCAACATCATATGACTCTGGACGATCTCCCGGAAATGGACAATCCGTTCCTCTTGTTGATGGTCGGCATCGAAAAACCGGGCAATCTGGGGACCATGCTCCGGTCCGCCGATGGCGCCGGGGTCGACGCGGTGATCATCTGCGATCCGGTCACCGACATTTTCAATCCCAACACCGTGCGCGCCAGTGTCGGCACCCTCTTTTCCGTCCCCGTGGCCGAAAGCACTTACGAGGAATGCACCGCCTGGCTGAAAGAGCAGGGCATCCCCATGCTCGCAGCCACCCCCCACGCCGAACGTTCCCTCTATGAAACCGACCTCTCCGGCCCCGTCGCCCTCGCCGTCGGCTCGGAAATGCACGGATTGGATGACCGCTGGATGAATGCCGCCGATCTCCAAGTCTCCCTCCCCATGTGCGGCATCGCCGACTCCCTCAACGTCTCGACCGCCGCCGCCCTCATCCTCTACGAAACCCTCCGGCAAAGGATGAAAAGTGAGTGAAAAGTTAGGAGTCCCGGGTTTAGGGCCTGTCGATTTATTCAACCACTGATGGGCACTGATGGACACTGATGTATCGCTTTGAATTCAGATTAACTTAAATATATTATTTATAAGTGTGTATCAGTGGTTAATTCTTATTCATTGCAGATATTTAGAAACCGCTAAAAAACGCTTAATATACACTTAAAATAATTTAAATAAGTTAATTTAAGCGTTCTTTTAGCGTCCTTAAGCGGTTAAAAACCTCTTCGTTTCTATAAATCGACAGGCCCTTTATCCGGTTTTCCACAGCGAGGCTTTAGCCCCTGTGTTTCGGAAGAATTGCCCTCCCCCTTCGCCCCTGCCGGTGCGGAGACCGGCTCTCCTGTCCCCCTTCGCCCCCGAACCCCAACACACAAGCCAAGATCAGTGAAAATCAGTGTGTTCAGTGGTTGAATTTCCCACCCCTCCAAAAACCACCGCCCCCAAACGGACATCATGCGCCTCCACCGGCAGCCATTCCGCCTGTTGACACGCAAACGCGACCCCGATCCCGCGTTCGCCGCAACCACTCAGCAGACGGTCATATATCCCTTTCCCCCTTCCCAGACGATGCCCCGCGTCCGTAAACGCCCGTCCGGGCACCAGCACCGCATCAAGTTCCTCCACCCCCGCCGCAACCCCTAGAGGGGGGAAGGGGAGGCCCAAAATCCCCGGACGAAGCGGACCCAAGGCCCGCACCGCCCTGAACCCCCACCCGGATGCCCCCTCCGGCACCGGCAAAAACAAACGGACCTCCCGCTCAAGCAAAACGCGCATCAAAGGCGCCAAATCCGGCTCGTCCGGCAACGCCAGATACACCCCCAGCCGTTTCGCCCGCCCGATTTTCGGATGATCCCCAAGCCGTTCGCATAGCGTACGACTCTGCCAGGCCCGCTCCGCAGGGGACATGGCCCTGATTTTGTCCCCAAAGGCCTTGCGAATCTCGGATTTGTCCGGTTTCTCACCCGTCATCATCATTTCCTCCGCGGATGTTTGCGCAGGGAATCCAGAAACGCCAAACGCTTGTCAATCGTCGCCTCGTATCCCTGGCCCGTGGGCTTGTAATACCGCTTGTCCGTGGGGGCGTATTCCTGATCCACGAAATGATGTTCGCCATCGTGCGCGTACTGATAACCGATATGCCCCAGTTTTTTCGCCCCCGCATAATGGGTATCGCGCAAATGACGGGGCACCGGCAACACCTTGCCAGACTTCACGTCCCCCATGGCCTCGCCAATGGCCAGCGTGGCCGCATTGCTCTTGGGGGCGCTGGCCAAATACGTTGTCGCCTGGGACAGGGTCAACTGCGCTTCCGGCATGCCGATGAAATCCACCGCCTGCATCGCCGCCACTGCAATCGTCAGCCCCCGGGGGTCGGCATTGCCAATGTCCTCGCTGGCGAGAATGATTAGCCGACGCGCGATAAAGCGCGGATCCTCCCCCGCCACCAGCATTTTCGCCAGCCAGTAAATGGCCGCGTCCGGGTCCGAACCACGCACGCTCTTGATGAACGCCGAAATGGTGTCGTAATGCTCGTCCTCATCCTTGTCGTAGACCACCGCCTTTTTTTGAATGCTTTCCTCCGCGTCCTCGCGGCGAATGACAATGCTGCCGTCCGCTTGCGGGGGGGTGGTCAACACCGCCACCTCCAAAGCGTTGAGCGCCTTGCGCGCGTCGCCTTCGCAGACGCCCGCCAGATGGGCGAGCGCCTCCTCCTCCGCGCGGACCGTGTGCGCGGCCAAGCCGCGTTCGTCCGCGAGCGATCTGCGCAACAATTTGACAATCTCCTCCGGCGGAATCGGTTCCAACTGAAAAACCCGGGAGCGGGAAACCAGGGGCGAGTTGATGAAAAAGAAAGGATTGTGGGTCGTCGCCCCGATCAAGGTCACGTCCCCTTCCTCCACATACGGCAGGAGAATATCCTGTTGCGCCTTGTTGAAACGGTGGATCTCATCGATGAACAACACCGTTTCCCGCCCCGCCCGCAGGCGCATGTCCCGGGCCTTTTCCAGAATTTTCCGCAATTCCGCCACATTGCCCAGAATGCCGCTGGCCCGCGCGAATTCCCGTTGGGTGACCCTCGCGATCACCTCCGCTAGCGATGTTTTCCCGCATCCCGGCGGCCCATAAAGAATCAGGCTGTCCAGCCGATCCGCCTCAATGGCCCGGCGCAACAGCTTGCCTTCGCCCAGAATATGCGCCTGCCCCGCGATTTCGTCCAATGAAATCGGACGCATCCGCGCCGCAAGCGGGCGTTTTTTATCGGCATCGGGATGATCGGGAAATAGGTCCATGGCCATCGCTTACATGCTCTTTCTCCCGCTTTGTCCAGATTTTTATCAGAACGGTCATCAGCCAGAATGATGGGAAATCAGGACAGAATGATAAGAGGACAGAATGATGGGGATTGGGGATGGGACAGAATGATGAGGTGACAGAATGATGGGGAAGAGAAGGGAAGAGGTAAAGAAGGAGAGGGGACAGAATGATGAGGTGACAAAATGATGGGGTTCAGGGCGTTAGGGTTGAGAATTTGTTTGTCAGAGAACATCTCCTTGATATGCATCTCCTTGAAAACCGGGGTGAGCCTAGCCACGAAAAGGTAAGCCCCCCAAACCTAACCCAAACCCCAACACGGTATCCCATGAAAGCGAAATGCGTCCTGATGATTGCGATGTTGAGTTTATTCTCGTTGCGCGACTCTGCCCACGCAGAATCCCCGCGTCCTTCGCCGGAAGATGACACGATTTCCATCACGGTGGATGATGTGCCGTTGATGGATATCGTGAGAATTTTTGCACGGTTTGCCCATACGGAGTTTTTCATAGATGCTCAGGACGCGCTTAGGGATAAACGTGTAACCTTTTCCGTGGACGACCAGCCCTGGCAACCGGTTTTACGGGGATTGTTGAGTTAGCACGGTTTTGTGTTGGTGGAAAACGAGCCGGTAGCGGGAGCGTTTACCGTCACCCTCGCCCAGAACGAGACCGTGTCCGTAAGGGTTCGCTCCGCGCAGGAGGCAAACCAGGTGATCGAATCCGTGTTGGAGGAACTCAATGCCGGAAATACCGAAAAAGCGAAAGAGCTGTTGAATGAATTCAAACAGAACAACACCGCGTTGATTCAGTCTGTTGCCGCAGGCAAGCCCGAGGAAGAATAAGAAGTCGGTTTCCCTTGTGGGGAAAGGTTTTCCGAGTCGGAAACGAAAATGTCCGCTTCCGAACGTTATCGGAAACGGGCTTTTCCATGCCCGAACCCTGCGGGTGTATTCAAAGCAATATAGCAACAGGTATCTTCCACCGGTATCTTCCACCCA
>JAFIGC010000267.1 GCA_020831635.1 Verrucomicrobiota bacterium
AAGCGGTAGCTTCGTTGCACTCGCTACACGCACTCCAAAGCGGCTTCGCCGCGCTTATTACTCCGGGCACCATACAAACGGACATTAACTGGAGCCCAGCGTCAGTCCGGCAGGCAGGGATTCACCGAACAAACTCACCCGATCCGCTTCTTCCTGCGGGACACACTCCCGCAGGGGTTGGAGGGCTTCCGGGGTGGAGCCGGCTTTTTCCAAATGTTCAATGATTCGGGCCCGGTCCGGTGCGGGCAGGTCCAGACCGGGTTCGTCGGTGATGCGCGCGGCCCGTAAAAAGGCGAGGGTCAGTTCGGGGTGGGTCCAGTCCGCCTTTTCCCGCAGGACATCAAAGGCCTGCACCACGGTTTGGGGCGTGAGCACGGTTTCGGGTCCACCGCCAAAGGGAATGCGTCCCAACATCCTTCCCAAGGCCCAATAATAGGGGGCAGGCTCATTGGGCTTTTTCTTCACCAGGGTCCGCAAAATCACTTCGATCCAAGTCTGGCGGGTCTCCGCGGGGACCCGTTCGAGGGCGCCGGCCAGTCGAACCAGTTCCGGCGGGTGATCTCCGGGACTGCCCAGGGGACCCAACCAAGTCTCCGCGATCAGCTTTTGCTGGGCCGCGTCCAATCCCGCCGCCACCCGGCGCCACAAAATCCAAAGCTGGGTGCGTCCGCGGGCTTCGCGGGGAAACGACAGTCCCAAATCGTGCAGCCGCCATAGTTCGCTAATCCGAAAGCCGTCCATTTCCACGCCAAATCCCGGACGCAAGACGAACCCGGCCAGCATCAGCCAAATGGCTTCGTGATCGGGGGAACGGTCCCTGCGGGTAATGCCCGCCGCCAAAGCGGGCCACAGATGACGGCATTCCTGGCGGGTCCAGTTTTTCCGGTCCCCTTTCAAGGTTTTTTCCAAGGTCTTGAACAAGTGACGCGCCAAACGCGGATCTTTTTCCGCCTTTTTGCCATAGACCCGCTCAATTTCTTCGCGGGCGGCCTCGACTTGCTTGGAAACCACCTCCAGATCGTCGCCTTCCGTTTCCTCTCTGGCCCGCAAATTGAAGACCAATTCCCAATGTCCCTTCCCCTTCCAGTTTTTGTCGCAACTGACCAAAGCCACTTTCAAGAGTCCCCCGGCATTGATGCGGGCCTCCACGGCGACTTCGACCAGATTGTTCGCGGGCCTCGGTTGCTTTTTGGAAACCGAAATCACGGTTTGCATGGGCGGCAAGGCATGAAACGCGTCCCCCTCCGCTTCCAACAGCATTCCGGGGGTGTCATCGGGACGGTGTATGCTGTCAAACACCTGGAACCGCACCGGCGTGTCCACCAGCACCTTGAGCGGATGTTGATCGATGCGGAAAACCTGTTCCGGGTGCGCGCCCCGGGGTAAAACGCAAAGCAGATGGGATTCGCGGCGTTTTCGGTCCACGGTTTCCAAATAGATCGACCGGGCGGACCCCGCTTCAATCGGAGACTGACGTCGGTGCAATTTCGCGCGATGAACGGCCGCCCCCCGGGCCACGGCCAAGTCCGCCTCCGGATTTTCCAAATGCAGCGGACGTTGCCCCGTCCAAGCCTCCAGCTGATGCAATAGACGTTCCCGCAAGGCCGTGGCCAACAAGGTGCCGCCATTGAACAATACCGCGTCCACGGCAGGATGCTCCCGCAAAAATGTGGCCAAGTGGCGGGTCACGGCTGCATCCTTGGCATAGGGCAACCCCATTTCCCGCAAGCCGGATTTGGGACGCAAGGGACGGGCATCCTGATCACAAAGCGGGAAGAAATTTTCGAGCAAAGCCTCACGCAAATCATCGGCATGAATGGGGAGGGTGCGGGTTTCGCCGAACAAACCGCTACCGGATGCGGGGAGCACCAATTCCGACCCCACCCTGCCCTTTTCCGAGAGCAGGGCTTCTTTCAAACGACGGCTTTCGGAAAGCAAAAAGGCCCACTGTCGCGCGGTCAGGGTCGGACCCGCGTTTTCGAATTCGCGGCGAAAGCGATGGGCCAGAAAGCGGTCCAAATTGTCACCGCCGAGCAAGAGATGTTCGCTTACCGCCACGCGGCGAATGAGAGGCGGATCGCCGGCGCGCACGGTGAACAGGGAAAAATCGCTGGTGCCGCCGCCAATGTCGCAGACGAGAATCGAGAGCGGTCGGTCGGCGGGGATGAGGGCATCGAGGGCGTCGCGATGGCTTTCCAACCAACGGGTAAAGGCGGCTTGGGGTTCCTCCAGCAAAAACGTGGCTTCCGGTAATCCGGCCAGGGCGGCGGCTTCGAGGGTCAGTTGTTGCGCGGCGGCATCAAAGGAGGCGGGCACGGTCAGGGCCAGCAATTGTTCGGCCATGGGCGCGTCCGGATGGGCCTCGTCCCAAGCGCGCCGCAAATGGATGAGATACGCGGCGGAGGCTTCCACCGGAGAAAGTTTTTGGGCGGCGGGCACGCTTTCCGACTGCCAGGGCAACAATTTGCCCTCCCGGTCCACGGCCGGATGACACAACCACGACTTGGCCGAATGCACCACCCGGTCGGCCTGGGTGGCCGACTGTTCCCGGGCCCACAATCCCGCCACGGGCGCTTTTTTGTCCGGCGGGAAATATAAAAACGACGGCAGGGTCAACGCCGAAGTCCGCGTATCGGCTCCATCCTGTTGGGGAATGGAGAATGGCACCGACTCCGCCGCATCATCCGCCAACAAAACCGAGGCCAGCGCCGAGTTACTGGTCCCAAGATCAATCCCAATGGCAAAACGTGCAAAAGACATGCCAAACCGCTACTCGAAAGTGCCAAAAATGCAACCCCGGATACGCGATCCGCGTTCCACAAACGGGCACTCCCCTAAATGGGTGCAACAGTTTCCTCGGTGGTTCATTTTCAACGGCCTGCGGATGCCATGACACGGCCTGCAGATCTTCCGGTGGGGAACCGCGAATGGCTTTGCCGTCCCGCGAGTCTACCGAACTTCAACCTATTCTTACATATGGGATATTCCGGAGGGCAAGGACCCTCGAAAGGGATTGTCGGGAACCGTGGCATACCCTTGCGGTATGTCGAGGGTTCCCGACCATTGCTTGCAGTCCATGGGATTGTGCGGATTCAAAGCAAAGATCTCACGGATTCAGGATTCTAAAAGACAACTTCACGGCAGAAGATGGGTGGTGATAAAACAAGGTTTTATTGTGATGATCAGTCACCAAAATCCTCCTGTTTATAATTCCTGTATAAACACCCTTTTGATCGCTAAGATCAGAGAGATCCCGTACAGCTCTCCCTTTCGAGTCAACCAGCACGATAAATTCACCGGCACGTCTTGGGAGAGGCAATAAAGCATTTTGAACTTTTTCGTGATCAAAAGTATTTGCAGGAGTTATCTTAAAAGCCTGATATTCTTCTCCTTTCGAATCGAATAAAGTAATATTTTCGATTTCACCGTGAAAAGTTATTTTTTCACGCGGAACCATTACACAAGATGAACACAACATGAAGAAAGGAAAAATATACTTGATCATGATTTACTCCATTCATGAGAATGACTATCCTTGATCACCATATGCAAGGGCATCAGGTGAATAAGGTTACGGATTAAATCAAAAAATAATTTTTGTTTTAGGTCAAGCTTTTTTCGAATCACTCTGTCATAACAAGCATTTTCAACATTAGATTTTTCAACGGCCTGCGGATGCCAAGACACGGCCTGCGGATCTTCCGGTGGGGAACCGCGAATGGCTTTGCCGTCCCGCGAATCTTCTGATTTTCTTACTGCTTGTAATCTTAATGTTAATCCTAAGGCAGATTTCATCCGCACCCGAAAAGCCAGAGTTGTGTAAAAACCCCGTGCCTTTGTGCCTCCGTGAGAAAGCTCGTTGGAGAATACTCGTTGTTGGGTATTGGTTCTCACAGAGGCACCAAGGCACGGAGGGAATT
>JAFIGC010000289.1 GCA_020831635.1 Verrucomicrobiota bacterium
GTAGCTTCGTTGCACTCGCTACACGCACTCCAAGGACGCTTCGCGTCGCCCCCTTTGCCCCGCCGGTTTTCGTTCCATGTTCGAAGTTGGACGTTCGATGTTCGGCGTTCTCTTACCCCCTTTACCCCAGCCGATGCGGCGATCGGCGCTCCCGTCCCCATGCGCCCCACGTTTCAGACACCGGGAAAAACTTTTTTGCTTCTCAAACTTGCTGAGATTGTGTTATCACATGAACCATGAGCAAGCCAATGATTCATGTCAAAGATCTGACCGTCTCCTATGGAAAAAAGCAGGACCGCGTTCCGGCCGTGTGCGAGGTGTCTTTTGACGTCTTTGCGGGCGAGTGCGTGGGGTTTATCGGCGCGAATGGCGCCGGCAAATCCACGACCTTGAAAACCCTGATGGGCTTTACACATGCGGACAGCGGCATCGCGGAAGTCTGCGGACACCCCGCCGGGGATCCCGAAGGCCGTCGCTCCATCGGCTATCTGCCGGAAGTGGCCCTCTATTATCCGTTTATGAAAGCCCGGGAACTGCTGCACCTGTACGGCGGATTGGGCGGCATGGAAAAAAACGCCCTGAAAGCGGCGGTCCCCAAGGTGCTGAAGCTGGTGGGGTTGGAAGGCAAGGAAAACGATTTGCTGCGCACTTTTTCCAAGGGCATGCAACAGCGTCTGGGCATTGCCCAGGCCCTGATCACGGAACCGGAATTGCTGGTGCTCGACGAAGTGTCCTCGGGTCTGGACCCGCTGGGACGCTACGACCTGCGGCAAATCATCCTTCACCTCAAGGAGGAGGGCCGTACCATCTTTTTCAGTTCCCACGAGTTGACCGAGGTCGAATCCCTTTGCGACCGGGTGATCCTGATCGACCGCGGGCGCATTCTCCGCGAGGTCACCCAGGCCGAACTGCATGAAATCGGAAAAGAACGGACCTTGGAATCCTTTTTCATCTCCGAAGTCCGGGCCGGCGCTGACACCAACGGTTCTGCTGAGAATATTCCTGCCGAGGAGGCCCCCGCGAATGTCTAGCCTGCGCAACATCGGCATCATTGCCAAAAGCGTGCTGCTGGAAGCGGTGCGCCGCAAGGAAATTTACGTGGTGATCCTGGTCTGCTGCGCCCTCATCGGGGTCATCATGTCCCTGGACTTTTTCGGACTCAGCGGCCTGGTGAAATTTTACCGCGAGATCGCCCTGAAGCTCATGGGCGTCTCCACGGCCTTGGCGGTGCTGCTGCTGGCCACCCGGCAGTTGCCCCGTGAATTTGAAAGCCGCACCATTTATCCGCTCTTGGCCCGCCCGGTGGGGCGTTTTACTTTTCTTCTCGGCAAGGGCCTGGGGGTTTGTCTCGCGGCGGCCTTCTGTTTCGGCCTGTTTATGATTCTCTATGTCGTGGGTCTCCTGAGTTTGGGGGGCGATTTGGCCTGGGGACTTTTCGTGCAGCACCTCTATTTGCAAATGTTGCAGATGATGGTGCTCACCTCCGCCTGTTTCGTCCTGTCCCTGGCCATGAATTTTGACGCCGCCCTGGTGACGGGGTTTTTGCTGTATACCGCGTCCGGACTCATCAGCAGCGCTTCGTTGATGCTCTATGAACTGACCAATGCGGTGGGGCGGGTGATCCTGTGGCTGTTGAACTACCTGCTGCCGCAACTGGTGCTCTTCGATCTTTCCGAAAAGGTCGTTCACTACGAACCGGGATTGCGGGAAGTTCTCTGGCGTCCGCTTTCCCTCGGCACCATGCTGGCCCTGACGGTGTACGGGTTGATTTATACGGTCGTATTCACCGGCGCCGCCTACCTGCTCTTCCGAAGGAGGCCGCTATGATCAATTGCAACCATGTCTTGCTGATTGCCCGGGGCGCGGTGCTGGAAATGCTGCGTCGCAAGGATTTGGCCGTTTTGGGTCTGTTCATGGGACTTTTCCTGCTCTTGGTGGGGGTTTCCCGTTTCGTGGGCTTTGACAACCCGGCCACGGGCACCTTTCTGTTGAACCTGAGCCTCACCTTGATTGTCGGCCTTTCCCATCTGATTGCCCTGACCATGTCCGCGCGGCAGATGCCCGACGAATTGGAACGGCGTACCCTGTATCCCTTGCTGGCCCGTCCGGTGCGCCGCGCCGATGTGATTCTGGGCAAGTGGTCCGCCAGTCTGTTCACGGGTCTGGTCGTCTTTTCGGCCATGATGTTCCTGGCCCTGGTGCTGGTGCCGAAGCTGGAGACCTATCAAATCGGGACCCTCCTGCAATTGCTGGTGTTGCAACTGCCCGCCTTGGCGTTTACCGCAGCCCTGGGTTTGTACTTTTCCATGCGCATGCCGCGCTTGCTGGGCCTGTTCCTCGGGGCGATCCTGGTGTACGGCGCCGGGTATGTCGTCAGCTTCGGACGAAATTTCCCCATCGTCCACGTCCTGCCCAATCCCGGGCGGCTGAATCTCGTCGTGCGCTACACCGACGGGGTGGCGCCACTGGCGGCCGGCGAATTCCTGATGCTGGCCCTGTATGCCTGTCTCTGGATCGTACTGCTGGTTGCCGCAACCATCCGACTCTTTCACACAAGGAGCGTGTAATCATGAAATCCTTGCTTTTTTCCATTTTCACCCTGGCCGTCTTGCTGATCAATGCCTTGTTGTCGATGCGCGTCGATCCGTTGCCCTATACGGGCGGACGGGCTCGGGACGAAGAAGAACGGGCCCGACGCAACAGCAGTTCGTTGGCGGCCATGTTCGGCGAATTCCGCACCACCCTCAGTGATGTCATGTTCATCAAAACCGAACGCTATCTGCACGCCGGGGTCGGATATGCGGTCCATCACACGGCCATGAGCGCCGAAGACCTCGCCGAAGAAGTGGACGAACACCAAAGCGAGTTGGGGGTGCATGATGACCATGACCATCATCATCACGATCATGACCACGAACACATCGAGGGCTTGGAAATCGACCACGAACACGCGGGCACGGCGACCCTGATTCCCCGCGCGGACCGGGATTTCAGGGGGCCCATCGGACGCCTGCACCGGGAAGTCAAACCCTGGCGCGATCCGAGCAAACCCCATGCCCACACCGACGGACGGGAATTGCTGCCTTGGTTCCGGGTCATGACCATGAGCGATCCCGGATACATCCAGGGTTATGTCGCGGGCGGCTTCTGGTTGCAGACCGAATCCTTGGACTTGGCCATTTCCTTCATCGAAGAAGGCTTGGAAAAGAACCCAGACGACTTTCAGTTGCATGTCTCCCGCGGCCTTTTGCGGGTGCGCAAGGCGCGTCGCGCGGGCGATTTGAATGCGGCCGTGCTGGAGCCGGAAGTCCGGAGCCTTCTCGAATTGGCGCTGGCGGATGTCCTCCGGGCCGCCGAGTTGATGCAGCGCGTGCGTCCCGACGACGTGGACGAAGATGGTTTTGGCAGCGGAGGCTGGGGACGGTATCACGAGAGTGACGCCATGGCCTCCGCCCATTTGAGCGTGAGCCTGACCCGAAACCTAGGCGATCACCAAACCGCGGCGGAACTCGCCCGAACCTTTTTGGAAATTTTCCCCGATTCCGTCCCCTTGCAACGCGCCGCCGATCCGGAAAATATTCACCATGAGTAAATCCCTCACCGTCAACGAGATCTTCTTCAGCATACAGGGCGAAGGGGATCGGGCGGGCTGGCCGTGTATATTCATCCGCCTGTCCTTCTGCAATTTGCGTTGCGCCTGGTGCGATTCCGAATACACCTTTTACGAAGGAAAAGAGATGTCCATCGACCAGATCATGGACGCCATCTCTGGATATCCCTGCAAACTGGTGGAAGTCACCGGCGGCGAACCGTTGGTGCAGGAAGGCACCATTCCCCTGATGGCTCGCCTTTGCGACGACGGATACGAGGTCATGCTCGAAACCTCCGGCAGCCTCGACAT
>JAFIGC010000053.1 GCA_020831635.1 Verrucomicrobiota bacterium
CAGTAGTCGCTGGACCTCTTGCGCAACTTGGGGGGTGACTTGGGGGGTGACTTGTCCGGTCGAACCCTCTGTCTCAGACTTTGCCCCTAACTGGCCCCCTGACTGGGCCCCGACTTGTGCCTTATCTTGTGCCTTATCTTGTGCCCAGACTTGCGGGGTGACTTCGGTGGTGTCTTGAGTGGCGACTTGCGGGGTAACCTGTCCGGTGCTGTCCTCTGAACCCGACTGGGCCCCTACTTGCGGGGTGTCTTGTCCGGTGAAACTCTCTGCCCCCGACTCTGCCCCCGACTCTGCCCCTGACTCTGCCCCCGACTGGGCCCCGTCATGGGCCTTGTCATGGGCCCCGACTTCGGTGGTGACTTGGGGGGTATCTTCGGTGGTGACTTCGGTGGTGACTTTGGGGGTCCGGCCATCTGCGGGCACAACTTCGGGGGTCTTGGCGGGGTTTTCGCTGAATTCCGGGACGGCGAGGATCATGCGGAAGTTGTCGCCTTCGATGAGCTGGGGATTTTTGCCTCCGTATTTCTTTCCCCAGAGCATGAGTTTCCTCATGCCGGAGCCGAGTTCGTCGGCGCGGTCGATGGCGCGGAAGAAAGCGCTGAGGTTGGGGTTTTTCTGAAAGGGGACGGCGGTTTCGAGATTGAGCTGGCCGAATCCGTGCGGGCGGCTGGGGTTGTCGGTGACGACCCGCCCGTATTCGATGATGAGGCGGGAGGTGGCCCCGCTGGCGTATTCGCGGTGGATGAGCATGTTGGAGGCGACTTCGCGGAAAATGATGTCCCGCAGGCTGCGCCGCTCGATGCCGTCGAGATAAAAGGGATCAGGCAGATGTTTTTTGACAAAGGCGAGGATGCGGTCGTAGCTTTCGATGAGGTTGGTGCGCACCAGGTCGCGGTCGTCGTAGCGGTCCACATCGATTTTGCGGAGAATGAGATCGGTGCGGTGGGCGGGACAGGCCTGCAAAATCAGCTCGTCGGTGCCGAAAAGCATGACCCCGGCCAGGGTCAGTCCGGGTTTTCCGGATTCGGGATCGGGCTGAAGCAGTTGCGCGCTCTTCAGCAGGGCCTCGTCGTTCATCTCTGTCCAGGGATGGTCCTTGCGGTTGATGCGCAGATAATTCCGGCATCGTTCGATGAGGTCGCCCCGTAGGTCGCCGGGCTGAATCCAAGGGTAGACCCGGTTTTCGCTGTAGGTGGCCCGTTTGCGGAGATAGAGCTGGGCGACTTGTTCGGTGTGGTCGGTGATGTCGAAGTCGCCGTCCTCATTGCGGTCGTAGATTCGTCCGTTGCAGCGATGGACCTGGGAGCTTTCGGGGACATAAATCCGAAGCAGGTTTTTTCCGTCGAGAGTTTCCTCGTTGATGGAAAGGTAGGTGGGCGGGGTCAGCTTCTGAGGGTTGTTAATGGCGGTGACAAAATCCTTGCGAACCCGTTCCAACGCATCAGGAGCGATACCTTGAACCGCGCCGTCATCACCCACGCCGAGCAGGAGAGTGCCCCCGTGTCGGTTGAGAAAGGCGCAGACGGTTTCGTACACGGATTTGGGCAGTTGATCCCGGCAGGCCTTGAACTCCAGTTCAAGGCCTTCTTTTTGGTTCAGCAAATTCTCCAACGCCCGGGTGGTCATGTGTCTTTCCGCCTCAAATCGCTCCCTTTTCGAGGAAGGTGAAGAGTTCCTGCGATTCAGGTTTCTTGCCTTTCCCTTGGCCCTTGCCTTTGGGCTTCACTTTCACCGACAGCTTGATGCTTTCGCCGTCGCTGAGGGCACAGTACAGGGCTTTGCGCCAGCCGCGCATGGTTTGGTTGGCGGCTCCGGCTTCGGACGCGGTTTTGCTGTAGAGCCACCAGCGTTCTTCGGGGCGGAGGGCCAGCCATTTGCGGGAAATGATGGGGAGTTCGTCGAGCGATGCATGTTCGGACGCCCAGGCGAGTACGCAGAGTTCCTTGCCCAGAAAGCGGTCCAGCTTGACCTTGCCGTTTACCCATGCCCCGGCGCCGAGCTTTTTCAATTTGAGGCGGGCGTTGAAATCCCGGCGGGCGTCGTCGCGGATTTTGGTCCAGAGTTCCCGGGCGAGGACCACCCGGCATTCGGTGGTTTCGCGTTTGGAGGCGTCGCCCTCGAAACCGAAATCCTCATGGATTTCGACCGCCTGGCGGGGCGCGTCGGGAATGACCACATGGAAATGGTGGGCTCCGTAGGCGGTGGGTGCGCCGAAATCGATATGTGCGGGGGCACTCATTCCTGATGGATGTCCTCGTTGACGAGTTCAATGTTCAGCTCTTTGGCGAAGAGCTGCAGGTCGAGGCCGGTGGCGGTATAGGCCTTTTTGAAGGTCATGGTGAGGGGCGCATCGGGGTTGAGCAGGGATTGCAAATGTTCCAATTCCTTTTCAATGAAGTCGCCGGAAACCCGGATGTCTCCAAGGGCAAGCTGAATAACCCGGGGAGCCGATCCCAACGAGAGCACCACTTTCTCGAATTCGATGCCTTTCTCTTTGGCGATGCGGATGGCGGTATGGGTGCGGCCGGCGTTGTCGAGGCGCTTGGGCTTTTCGTTGTACAGCTCGGCGGGTTCGTTGACCTTCAGGATCAACTCATCCGAATTCTGCGCGGAGAACCGGAAGCTCTTTTTTTCCTCCAGTCCATCGCAGGAAGCAAACACCTGCATCGTCACGGCTTCCTTGCCGATGGGAATCGCCTGGGTGTAGGGCGTGCCGTTGCGGGGTTCGGAGCCGTCCAGGGTATATCGGATTTCGCCTTTCGGGGCGACAAACAGCTCCACGGTGCGGGCGCTTTCGTTCAATTGATTGCGGATGACGAGCCGGTTGGTCCAGGTGGTGGGACTGCCGGTCTGGTTTTTGCCGGTGGGGTCCACGGCGAGGAACTGGACCCGGAGGGCGTGGGTCGTGAGGGTGGTGTCATCCAGGACAGGACTGGATTCGCTGACTTTGCCGTCCTCCTGGTAGTGAATACGGGGGCTGTTGCCCGCATTCACAGTATTGATTTTCAAACGCACGTTGCCCTGGTCATCGGGGTACCCTTCTTCCATGACCGTGACTTGGGTCGATTTGGGCTTGGGTTTCCGGGTGATGATTCCATTGCCCAACTCCTCCCAGACTCCGCGTTTGTACGCTTCCTGCAGCAGGAGATCCAACCCCTTGGACGGCAGCCAGGGCATGGCCGTGCTTTGGCGCATTTTGTCGATCAGGTCGGTCTTGCGGGCATCTTCCTGGGCACCGAACAATTCACTTTCCGCGCGGGCCCGTAAGGCATCGAAATTTGCGGGGATATCCGTGTAAAGTTTGATGGGATCCGCGGTCAGGGTTTTGATAACCTGCCGCTCGCCGTTGTAGGGGTCGCTGGAGGGGTAGGTGCTGTCCAGCACTTTGGACCGGAGCATGTCTTTGCCCGCCTGATGGCCCGGGAAGAGCAGTTTGTCAAAGAGGGCCAGGACGGTGGATTGGAAGTCCTGCTCGTATTGCGCCTTTTTCTCGTCAAGGTCCCGGCGATGCGGGTGGGACGGGCCGATTTCGTTGTCCGCTTTGGTGACGGCATAGACATGGCGGGCGGCTTTGTCCAGACTGGCCATGGAGGATTTCTCGCCGGTGAGCACAAGGGCATTGTTTTTATTGACCAAGCCATTGAAGAAGCGGGTGACCACCTCGGGCGGCACTTTTCCGTCCGGGCTGATGATGAGGAGGCATCGCGAGCTTTTCAGGGCGGCATCCGCGTCATCGATTTCCGGCAGGGGCAAAACTTTCTCGTACGCCTCGCGGGTGGTGGGCGCATACATTTCGTTCAGGCGGGCGCGAATCAGATCATCCACCCGGTTCTGGGGAGCTTTGTCCGCATACCCTTGCAGTTTCTTGGTGAGGTTTTCAGAGTGGTCGAAATAGTGTCGGCCTTCCTGGGTCTGGTGGAGATACCAGGCGGACTTTTGCAGCTCGGCAAAGGCCCCTCGGTAATCGCTCGCCTTGTGGTTGGGATCGATAAGGCATTCCAGCATCTCGGCTTCCGTGAGTCCCCGGACGGAGTTCACGGTGGTGGCCAGGCTTGAGGTGAGCAGAAGTGCGCCGCACTGTTGGGCGTAGTTGCTTCCGGCGGCTAAATCGATCACCTGTGCATGTGCGCTCTTGGACGAATCCCAGAGGTCGCGGGAGATGACGTCCCGCATCGAGGAGATTTCCGCCAGTTTCTCACGCACCGGCGCCAAAGAGAGGTCAAAGTGCTGGGCACCAATCAGGTAAACATCGTCGGGGGATTCCCAAACGGATTTCAGGAGGCGGGAAACCAGTTCCATCAAACCGCGGGTTTGCTTGAACTTTTCGTTTTCTTTGAAGAGGGCGACGAGATTCTTGAAGCGGGGATGGAAGGGATACGTGGCGGCAATCTCTTCGGTGAGAGCCTCCGCACTACGTTCGATCGTCTTCGCTTTGGCGGCTTCCGCGAGGCGTTCGGCGTACACCGAGGCGATTTCATTGATTTCCGCCTGGTCGGGAAGCTCTTGGAACAGCCGTTTTCTCAGGATTTCGTAGATTTCATTGGATTCGAGATTCACGGGGGTGATGTTGATCTCGGCGCGGCCCAGTTCCTGGGTGGCATCGGCCAGCGCACGCTGGATCAACCTGCCGCCAGTGTCGTAGGCCGCCTCGAGGTCGGAAACGACGATGCAGACATTCTTTTTCTTTTGGGCTGCGGTCAGCATACAGGCAAATCCGGCCGTAATCACATCAGCGATGGTGCCGTCTCCGAGGGCCTGAGTGCTGTAGTAATGAAAATAGGGAGGCATTTCATCGAGAAGGATCAAGACCGGCTGGTCGCCCGAGAAAAGCTTCAGCCAAGCCTCTTCGTCAGGCGCGGTCACGCCGGATTGAAAATCCTTGAAGGCCTCCTGATCGCCAAGCTGCCTGGCGATTTCCCCCCAGAGGTAATTTTTCGGGCGGTTCCGCCCATTGAAGGCCACGACCTTCGCCTGCTGAAATGCCGCTTGGTGGGGCACTTCCCCGATCAGCTCGCTGCGGAGTTTTTGATCTTTGGCCAGAAGTCCGAGACCCACCATCAAGTGGGTTTTACCGCCGCCCATGGCCTGTTTCAGATGGAAAACGGTGTCATTCGACTTCGCGGCCAGCCGGGAAATGCTGCGGCGGACCAGTTCCTCCATGCCCGCCGTGATGTGGGTCTTTGTGAAATACTCACGTCCATTGGTTTCCCGAATGATCTCATCGAGTTGTTCGATTTGATCGCCTACATGGATATCCAGCGCGTTCTCTTGAAGTTTACAGGCGTTTTTAACGGTTTTCATAGTGAAATTTGCCCAATTCTTTTTTCTTTAAAGGATTTTTTCCAGTGCCCTCTCTGTGAGATAACCAGACACGCCACTTTGTCAGATGACATCATGATCCACCTATAATGAAGGTAAGATTGATGAAAAGAACTATCTTCCGAAAATCAGAATTTGGATCGAAACTTCAATTTTTATCAAGTCTGACGGATGACGAGGGCGCGGATTTCGGTCATGTCTTCGATGGCGTATTTGAGGCCCTCGCGGCCGAGTCCGCTTTCTTTGATACCCCCGTAGGGCATGTGGTCGACACGCCAGGAGGGGATTTCGTTGATGAGCACGCCGCCGGCTTCGATTCGGTCCCAGGCCCGCATGGCGTGGTCGATTCTCGGGGTGAACACTCCGGCGTGTATGCCGTATCGGCTGTCGTTTACTTGGTCGATGGCTTGGTTGAAATCGCCGAAGGTTTCCAACAAGGCCACTGGGCCGAACACTTCTTCGCGATACAGTTTTGCGTCGCGCGGGACGTTTTTCATCAGGGTGGCCTCCACGATGTTGCCCTTGCGGGTGTCGCCACAGAGGACCTCGGCGCCGCCGTCCTTGGCCTCTTGAATCCAGTCCATGACCCGTTCCGCCTCCGCTTCGGAGATCATGGGGCCGATGAAGGTGTCCTCGTTCTTGGGATCGCCGGATTTGAGGGCGCGCGCGGCCTTCAGCAGTTTGGATTCGAAGGCCTCCGCCACCGCCTCGTGCACGAGAATCCGCTGCACGGAAATGCAGCTTTGGCCCGACTGATAAAAGGCGCCGGTGATGACCCGCGAAACCGCGTCGTCCAAATCCGCGCCGTCGTCGATGATGCAGGCGGCGTTTCCGCCCAGTTCCAAGATGACTTTCTTCTTGCCCGCCTTTTCCTTCAGCTTCCACCCCACGTCGGGCGAGCCCGTGAAACTCAAGAGCTTCAAGCGCTCGTCGGTGGTGAACAGATCCGCGCCGTCGCGACTGCAGGGCAGGATGGAAAACGCGCCCTCGGGCAAATCGCATTCGGCCAGGATTTCGCCGATCAGCAGGGCCCCAATCGGGGTTTTGCTGGCCGGTTTGAGCACAAAGGGACATCCCGCCGCAATGGCGGGGGCGATTTTGTGGGCCGCGAGATTGAGTGGAAAATTGAAGGGCGAGATAAACGAACAGGGTCCGATGGGGACCCGTTTGGTCCAACCGCGATAGCCTTTCGTCCGCTCTCCGATTTCGAGATTCAGCATTTCGCCGTGCGGTTTGACCGCTTCGTCGCAGGCGATCTGAAAGGTGTCGATCAGGCGGGCCACCTCCCCGCGGCTGTCTTTGATGGGTTTGCCCGCTTCGATGCAAAGAGATTCGGCCAACTCGTTGACGCGCTCTGTAAAACGTTTGACACAGTGCTTCAAAACCGCCTGGCGTTCATAGGGTTTCATTTCGGCCATGGGGCCCGCCGCCTGGTCGGCCGCTCCGATGGCCTCGTCGATCAACGCCGGGGAGGCGAGGGGGACTCGTGTAGCCACCTCTCCGGAATATTTGTCGACGACCTCAAGATCCAGGTTTGGCGTTTCCGCGCGGTTGGCGAGGTACAGCGGATATTCGGATTTCAGACTCATGGGTTCATCTCCTTGTCAATTTTAGCCTACAGCCATCTTTTTATCTGTCAATCCTGACGTTTCCGACGCTCGGAATCATCATGTATGATTGGCGCTCACAGCGGCACGAAAGCACGGAGAGGATGTGAAAAATCGACAAAGCTTGAGGCAAAGCTTGAGGCAAAGTTCAGGGCAAAGCAAAAGCACCCCCGCCTCGTACCCCGTTCCTTCAACATTCGATGTTGGACGTTCGTTTTTCAAAAATTTGGACTGACTACCTACGGTTATCGGCAAGGGACTGCCGATCTACTTTCCGTTCAAGGTTCGAAGTTGGACGTTCGATGTTCGAAATTCGTTTTGACCCCACCTCGGAACAATTGCTAAAACTGTCCCGTCCCCAGCATCACCAGCGTGCAGGCTTCGAGGCATTCGATGTTTTCACGTTCCAGGGCGATGCGCAGATCCGTGTTTTCCGCGCCGGGGTTGAAAATGACCCGCCCGGGATGCAGGTCCAGCAGCGCGTCCCGGAGTTTGGAGGACAGGGCCTCGTTCACGTAGAGGGTGACCGTGTCCACATCTTCCGAAATCTCCTCCAGGGTTTTGATCGCCGGGAGTCCGTGTACCTCTTTGATGGCCGGGTGCAGAGGGATCACCCGATGTCCATGATCGAGCAAGGCGCGCACGGCTTTATTGGCGTAACGCTCGGGATTCGGGCTCGCGCCCACGACGACGACCGTTTTTCCAATCTTTTCCTCAAAGTTCACCGTTGGGTTCTCCATGTCATGATCCTGTGCTTTGAATCGCCTTTTGTCAATCCTCGGCATTCCGTTTCATTTGAAAAGGGCTTGGTGGATTACAAAAGTTGGAAAGACAGTCCGGAGGATGTGGCCGCGCTGAAAGACTATCTCGCCGCTTTTGCCCCCGTTCCGGAAACGCCCGCGGAAGGGGACGACCTCATTGCCTATGAATCTTTCATGGATTAAGGATTGTGCATTCTTGGAGATTTGGTAAACTTATGACATGGAGCGTAATTGCAAAGAAAATCATAAATTAAACTGGCTAAATTTTGGGGTCATTTCGTCCGTTGTCATTTTGACGGTTTATATTCTTTGGATGGGGCAGACCATGGCTTGGAGTGAGCAGACTCGGGCACGTTATTTTTTTCTAAGTCCATGGTGGACGAATACCAGCGTGAAGTTTCTGGGGTTGTCCGTGATTTTGGCGATGGGATTTCAGCTTGCGGGAGAGGGGTTCTGGAAATTCCGCTGCAAAGTTTCTCCGAAAATGTTCGCTTGGGGCTTTGCGCTCCTTCTATTGGGAAGTCAGGTCTTGTTTGCCCGCGCGGCCTGGCAAACCTTGGGCGGTCAAATTCCCTGGGGCTATGATCATCCTTCTTTCATGTTTCGGGTGACGGAACTCGTGGAGGTGTTTCCCCGGGCCTTGGGCGGGTATTCGCCCCATTGGAACGCGGGCATCGAACATTTCGTAGGGGTCACGAGCGGCACCCATGGATACGCGATATTGAACTTACCGCTGCTCCTGGTCATGGATGCGCATCGGTTCTACGGTGCGGCCTTGATTTTTTGGTTTGTTTTCGCATTCCCCTGGTTGGGGGTGGCGAGTTTGTCTGCGGCCAAAATCGGAGCCGCGGGCGCTTTCTGTGGCGGCATGTTGTTGTGTGGCGCCAGCCGAGGGGTGATCATCTGGATGTGGCATTTCGGCACCGTGGGGGCCATGACTTCGGCGATGATGGTGGTGCCGGTGATGGCGTTGAGCCATCGGATTCTGGTTTCGAAACGGGGCGGGTGGGGGACGGTCATTGCTTTGGGCCTGGCCACTTGGCTGATGTGTCTCTGGACCCCGGGGTTTTTCATTGCCGGCGGCCTCGGCTTGGGCTGGCTGTGTAATTATCAGATTTGGACTTGGCGGGACAACCGGCGTTTGGTGGTGGCGGGCATTCTGGCCTTGCTTTTGCTTTCTCCCTGGATTTGGCACACGATGTTCCCCTGCCGCAATGTCATTGAATACGTGGGGACGAATGTCGGGACGGTGACCGAGAGGCCTCCCGTGAGTGACAAGATCATGCGCGGCGCAAATCGCTTGTGGATCACCTTTGGCGAATGGCATCCGGTGGCGCTGATCCTGGGCGGATTCGGCGCGGCTTTTTGTTTGCCCCGCGAAACGAGGAGGTTGACATTGCCGGTGTTGTTGACGCTGGGGGCGATCGCCGGCTGGTATATCGAATGGAAGCCGTTGTCGCAATTGGAGCGCATGGCCATCCCCATGGCGGTGGTGGGCATTTTCCCCGCAGCGATGATGTGCGCCCGATTGTTCGCCATGTCCGAACGGGGGGCTCCCCCGGAAAATGCCGCCGTCGGCCTTCGCCGGAAAGCCCTCGCCGGCACTTTGGCGCTGAATCTGGCCCGGGGCGTGGTGCTGGCCACGTTTTTCCTGGGATTCCGGGTGGTGCGCATGCATTATGCCAACGAAGGCGTGGCGCCCATTCGCCTGATGCCCGAAGAAATCGCGACCTTCATGGAACGTATTCGCCAAGAAGTGCCCGAAGATGGACGCCTCGGCTTTGCGGGTCCGGCGGTCCACGCATATGGCGGCGGGAAAATCGCCCATTTTCCCATTATGACCGGACGGGAAATGATGGCCGACGATTATTACGGCTTCCCCTCCGGCACCATCGAATTCAATTATCCACCCCTCGCGTATCGTCGCAGCCTGGAAGGCTATTTATACTTTTCGAGGGCCTATGGCATTACCCACTGGACCACGACCCACCCCGCCGCCATGGAATTTTTCTCCGCCCATCCCGACGAATTCGAGCGCATCGATGCCTTTGAATTGCTCGGACGCGACATCGAACTGCATCGGCTGCGTAATCCCGGCCCCGTCTCGCGGTTTCTGGAAGGGGGAGGGCGGGTCGAAGCGGCCGAAAACCGTTTGCAGGTCTGGCCGGACGATCCCGATGCCGAGCAGGTGGTGCTGCGCTACAATTGGCGGGAAGGTCTCTACACCCAAACGCCGGGGGCCACCATCCAACCGCATGACGTGGATGAAAACCTGCGCTTCATTGCCGTTCAACCAGGCGGCAATGAAAAGGTGGACATTCGCTACCGTCCGCGTTGGGCGCCCGTTGAACCCAATTTTGACGGAACCTTTCATCACTGAATCCAAGAATCATGACAAAGACGCCACGCAAACCAAATTGGAATCGTCCGCATCCCGCCGACGTTTTGGCGGTTTGCGTTTTGTTTGCGGCTCTGGCCTTGCGCGTATGGGCGGCCTGGGCCATGCGTTGCATCACCGAACCGGACCCGGCCGTGGTCGGGCTCATGGCCCGTCACATGGCCACGTTTCAAGATGTTCCGGTGTTTTTTTACGGGCAGGACTATATGGGGAGTCTCGAGCCCATGGCCAGCGCGGTCATGATTCGACTGTTGGGCTCTTCGGGTTTCGCCCTCAATTTGGGTCCGGTGTTTTTCGCCATGCTTGCCTTGACTTTTCTTTGGGGTTGTTGTCGAAACGCCACCGGCCCTTGGGGCGGTCTGGCGGGGACTGTCTTCTCCTTGGTTGGGCCCTTGGTCTATTTCAATTTTCAAATAGCCCCCCGCGGCGGTTACATGGTTGCCCTTTGGGTCATCACCCTGCTGATTTTCGCCTCCGCGCGCATGGCCGCGCGTCTCCATATGCATGAAACGGTGACGGGAATGGCGAAAAAATTGAGTTGGCCCGGTTTCTTTGGGCTGGGACTTCTGGCGGGGGTGGGATTGTGGTCCAATCTGTCGGTGGCGCCCGCTTTGGCCGTGGCCGCGATCCTTTTGGCCAATGGCATGCAATGCCGCTTTGGACGGTATCTCGTTGAAATTTTCGCGGGGCTGATCGGCACCCTGATCGGCTTTGCTCCATGGCTGTTGTACAACCTTCGCAACGATTGGGCTTCCTTGGACATGTCTCAAATTCAAGCGAGGGAACCCTTGCGTCAGGCCCTTCAAAATGCATGGTCCCGCTTCGTCATGTTGCAGGGAGACGGCCAAGGTTTTGGAGGAGGGCGCATGCCTTTTTTTCTGACCTTGGTCATCATCGTCTTGGTGGGGTGGGGGATGTTTCTGATCTGGAAACAGTGGCCCAAGGCCACGCTCCTGCAAAATTATACCCGAATTGCCGCAGTGCTTTGGGTGTTCGTTTTTTCCATCGTATTCGTGACATCTGGATTCACGCATGTCAATTCCGCCCGCTATTGGGTGCCGGTGATGCCCGGACTCACGATTCTGATGTGTTTGACCTGTTCCGAGGGGTTGCGTCGTTGTTGGCGTATGGCGGGCACCGTCGCCTTGCTGGGCATGATTTCCTTGCAGTTCGGATTGCTGGCGCCCCGTTTGCGGGAGCAGGCCCGGCAAGCACCCGTTTGTCTGGAAGCTTTTTTGGAAATTGACACCGCATTGGCCTCCATTGGCGCGGACGCGTATATGGCCCCGCTGCAACTGTACGCCCTCAATTTTGCCAACCAAGAACGGATCCCCGTCTCGGACGGGTTTCAAACTTTCTATCTTCCCATCAAAAAAGCCGCCGAACTCGCGCAAAACCCGGCTTTCGCGGCGGGATTTCTGGGAATGGAGGTGTTTTTGGAACAGCACCGGGCGCAATGGGATTCGATCCAATCCGGCGCCCACCGAATTCTCTGGAATTTGCGGCGGCATAATTTCAACGTGCGCATCCTGCCCGAGGAAATCTACGCCTCCGTGACCGATGATGCGGGGCGGGATTGCCGATCCATGCTCTTGGACCGAAATCTCGACACGTGGTGGTCCCCGGAGAATCTTGACGGACCCCGGCAATCCGCCAGCTTGGAATGGATTTTCGTCGAACCCCAGGATGTGTCCCTTGTGCAACTGGTTTTTCCGCATGAAATGACCGGAAACCGATATTCGTTTCCCCGGCAGATTCAAATCGAGGCCAAGCGCGGCGGCGTTTGGGAGGAGACCTCCATTCACGGGCCCATCATTCCCTTGGAGTGGTCCGGCCCCAATGTGTATCCCTCCGAAGCCCCGGCGCGGTTGGAGTATCCCGTTGATCTCAAGGGGGTCGAAGGCTTTCGGGCCACTTTTTTCGACACCCGTGATGATGTCAACCGAACCCGCTGGCGACTGGCCCACATCGCCGCCTTTGCCGGCGATGGAGACACTCCCATGGTTTTGAATGCGGACGATGTCGATGAATTGGGGGCCTGGCTGCGTGATTACGAGCCTACCTCCGTCGTGTTCGCCTCCCGTTGGCTTTCCAACCAATTGCTCCTGCGCAATTGGGTGCCTGAATCCAAACTCGCCGGGCTCTCCGCTCGCGTGTTCCGCCCGTACGAACATCCCAGTCGGACCGGGTGGGTGGACCCGGAACGTCCGGTGGTGTTTGTGGTCGAACCATATTTTGCCGTGGATCTGCGCTATACCCTCACTGGACAGGGCGGGGACGTGCGGGAATTGAGAATCGGTCCTTGGGCCGTTTTCGAAGTGGATGCCGAAGACTGGGACCCCGAAGGTCTCAACCTTCCCCCGGCAATTTATTGGATTGGCGAAACCCTTTTCAATGGCCACACCCTGGCCCGCGCCGATGAAACCATCCGCCGCATCCGATCCGACCGGGAACTGTCCGTGGGCACACGTGCGGCCCTGCTGGCCGACCTGGTGCGTCGCCGTCCATCCGCGCTTTCCGCCATGACCGAAGAAGAGGTGTTGCGTTGGGGTGGGGAAGAAGCGGCGAACCGTCGTCGTGAATTCGCCTACACGCCGCGGCACCCCAGTTCGGTGACCTTTTCCAACGGGATCCGGCTCGAAGGCGTGGAAGTCTATCCCAAAACGCTTGCCCCCGGGGAAACCGTGAACGTTCGGCTCCACTGGACGGCGGACAAAGGCGAGCGGGATTCACGGGACACCATCTTCATTCATTTGCAGGATGAAAACGGACGGATTGTAGCCCAGTCAGATTACCTGCTTCCGGTGCGTCTCAGCGATCCAAATTTACTCCCCGCCTTGGATGAATTCGTGGAGAACAACCGTCAAATCACCCTGCCAGCCAATCTTCCGCCCGGCAGTTTAAGCTTGTCCATCGGGATTTACCGACCTCACTATCGACGCAGGGTCCGCATCTTGGAAAGTGATTCACCCGAAATCCGCAGACAGGCGGCATACTGGCCGGAACGATTGCGCGTCGAAGAATGATCTTGTGAAATGAAGGATGTGGGCAGAAAAAAACCGTCTTGGGGATACCAAGACGGTGGGAAGATGGCTCCAGCGGTAGGATTCGAACCTACAACCTAGTGATTAACAGTCACCCGCTCTACCATTGAGCCACGCTGGAGTGTTGCGATGCGGGACTAGATACG
The DNA here is from genome assembly GCA_020831635.1 of Verrucomicrobiota bacterium. Lineage (GTDB taxonomy): Bacteria > Verrucomicrobiota > Kiritimatiellia > SS1-B-03-39 > UBA6053 > PXAS01. Next base: position 13,276 of record JAFIGC010000053.1, read on the forward strand.
TGAAATCCGGGAGGTTTCAAGGGAAAAAAGCATCTTTTTATTTCACCGGATTCCTTGGGATTGTTACCAGTCATATTCCAGCGTGTGGCGGATATGGGGGGTAAAGAGATCGGGCTCCAGCAGGAAGCTGTCGTGCCCTTTTTCGCTGTGAACGGTCACCCGCAGACTGCGAACCTTGGCGGCTTTGAGGATGCGCTCCAGTTCGGCCTGTTCTTCCGGGTAGAAGCAGACATCGGTGTCGATGCTGAAAATCATGTACCGCTGGTGGGTACACCGTTCGAACACCTCGGTCAGGGTCTGGGCGTTGACCCCTCGTTTGAGGTTGAAGCGCTGCCACATGGCCATGATGCGCAGGTAGGTGTTGGCATCGAAGCGTTGCACGAATTTTTTCCCGTGATGGAACATGTAGGATTCCATCTGGTGTCCGAGCTGGTAAAAACTGTAACGGTCTTTGGGCTGGATGAGTTCCCCCCGGGCTCTAGCGGCCATGGTTTCCAGGGAAACGTAGGTCTTATGGGCGATCATTCGGGCCAGCATGAGGCCGTTTTCGGGGTAGGGCCCGTCGTAATAATCCCCGTGATTGAAGTTTTGGTCACTTTCAATGGCGGTGATCTGCTCGAAATTTTGCAGGCGTTGCAGGTGGGTGATTTGCGGGCCGGTGCCCAGCGGCAGCACGATGTCCACGCGGTCGGGATACAAGGTGGCGAAACTCAGGCACAACAACCCGCCCACGGAAGGACCCGTCACCGCGTGCAATTTATCGATGCCAATATGGTCCAGCAACATGGCCTGGCTACGTACGATGTCTTCGGTTTTGATGAAGGGAAAGCGGCTGCCGTAGGGCTTGCCGTCCTCCGGATGGGGGGAGCAGGGGCCCGTGGTGCCATAACATCCGCCCAGATAATTGGCGCAGATGACAAAAAACTTATCCGTGTTGATGGCTTTTTTGGGGCCGATGAACAGATTCCACCAGCCGGGCACGCATTCTTCGGTCCAATAGGGATGCGCCTCGGGAACGTCCTCGCAAATCCCGGCGGCATGCTGGCTGCCGCTGAGGGCGTGAAACACGAGGATGGCGTTGCTTTTGTCCGCGTTCAGTTCCCCATAGGTTTCGTAGGCCAGGGTGACTTTCGGGATGATGCCGCCCGCACGGCATTCAAAAGGTTCGGGAAGGGTGTAAAATTGGGATTGGGTCTGCATGGGTCCCTCATATCGAATCTTGTGGATGAAATCCAGTCTGGCCCGAAAAGAATTTCAGACGGGATTTTCCCGGCGGGTTTAATGCCCGCAACAGTCTTTGAATTTCTTGCCGCTACCACAGGGGCAACGGTCGTTTCGCTTGGGTGGCTTCATGGACGCCAAATTGGGCTGCCGGGCCACCAGGGTCATGATTTCCGAGGCCGGACGTCCGGCGCGCAGCAATTGGGTCATGATCTCCATGGTCGGTTTCATGTGATTGAAAATACGCTTGTAGGCGGGGCATAGATAATTGAGCCCCGGCTCGCCGTCAGGCGTTTTCATGAAGCGGTGTTTGGGGCATTCGCCATGACAGGCGAAGCGCACCGAGCATTCGCGGCAGAATTTGGGTAGCGAATCCTGCTTGTCGCGTCCGAATTTCCGCTGTTCCGGACTTTCCACCATTTGTTTGATGGATTGGTTGAGAATATTGCCGAGTTTGTATTTCGGATACACGTAGTGATCGCAGGAATACAGGTCCCCGTTGTGCTCCAGGGCCATGGCGGTGCCGCAGGTGGGACTGAACACGCACAAGGCGCCGCTCATGCCCATCCAGTTGCCCAAGGCCACATCGAAAAATTGCACGAAGGTCTTGCCTACGTCGTGGCGGACCCAATCGTTGTAGATGGTGACCAGAAACTCGCCGTAATCCTCGGGGATGAGGCTCCACTCGGTGACCATGCGGTTTCGCTCCACTTTCTGCAAATCCGGAGGCAGGCTGAGATCCAGACCGAGGTTTTTCGCCACCGCGTCCGCGTCCCGTTCCACCAGGGGAATAAACTGAATGTAGCCGGAACCGATTTCCTTGAGGTAGCGGTACACCCGGGCGGCATGTTTGCTGTTTTTGCGACTCACCACCGTGAGGGTGTTGAATTCGACCTTGTGTTTTTTGAGAAATTCGAGGCCGCGCAGCACCGCGTCGCTGGAGGGACGGTCCCGTTTGTCCACCCGATAGGCGTCATGCAATTCCGGAGGGCCGTCAATGCTCAGGCCCACGAGAAAATCGTGTTGGGCCAAAAATTCGCACCATTCGTCGTTGAGCAGGGTGCCATTGGTTTGAATTGCGTTGGTGATGCGCTTGCCCCCCGCGTATTTCTTTTGCAGCAGCACCACTTTTTTGAAGAATTCCACGCCCAGTAGGGTGGGCTCCCCGCCTTGCCAGGCAAAAGAAACCTCGGGGACTTTTTGTTGTTCGATGTATTGACGGATATACGCCTCCAACACCTCGTCGGACATGCGGAACTGTTCGGTTTCCCCGAAGAGCTTTTCTTTCTCCAAATAAAAGCAATAGGTGCAGTTCAGGTTGCAGATGGGGCCCACCGGCTTGGTCATCACATGAAAAGCGGGAATGTCGCCAAGGACAGGGCGGGTGGGGGAGGTTTTCGTCGAACTCATGGGGAACTCATTGCCACAGAACCGGGGGAAAGTCTAACGATTTATGGGTGAAAGACATCCCCCTACGCCCCTGCCGGTGCGGAGACCGGCGCTCCTCTCCCCATGGCCCCGAATAAAGGCATACCTCACACTTACTCACACAAAATGGCTTTTCGAAAGGGTTTTCGCCTGGCGGGCGCAATCCGAGACGCTGATGCCCTCGAAACTGCTGCCGATAAAGTGTAGACCGCCCAGAGCTTCAGCCCGTCGACGCAGGTCCTCGACCCATTCGAGATGCCCGAGGGTGTATCCGGGATTTCCATCTGGCCAAGGTTGCAGCCATGTGGCCAACGGGGTTTCGGGAATAAAGGGGCAAATGTCCCGCAAGGCCGCCAAGCCTTGGTCGATCAGGGCGCTTTCATTGCGGTCACGTATCAGGTCGGCTGCGTGGGGACCGCCCAGAAACGCCCGGCAAACGAAGCGATCTTCCGCTTCCCGGCCCTCGAATTTGTTGCCCGTCCAAGTGCAACCCACCAGCAGACCGGTGAGCGGATGCGCGGCCATGAAGCCAAAACCGGAGGGCAGGGGGCTAACGTCCCCGCGTTTGAAGACCATGGACAGGGTGGCGGAGTTGGACGAGGTCTGACGATTCAGCCGTTGGCTCAGTTCCGGGTCCAATTCCGCGAACAACGGCGCCGCCTGCCGCGCTGGCAGGGCCACGATCAATTCGTCGAACCGCTCGCCGTCCACCCGCCAGCCGTCTCCATCCTTTTCAATGATTTGTACGGTATGATCGGGACGCAAATGACCGGCAAGCTTTTCCGTCAAGGTTTCGGGCAATTTTTCCATGCCGGACCGCAAACTGGTGAACAACGACGGGGCCTGACCCTGTTTTAGTTGGCTTTTGGCTTGGCGCATCATTCCCGCCATGCCCTTCACCAGGCTGCCATGTTTGCGTTCCAACTCGCGCAGGCGCGGAAAGGTCGCCTCCATGCTCATGGTTTCCGGATCTCCGCCGTAGATGCCGCCCAACAACGGACCCGCCAGACGGTCCAGGGTTTCCTGCCCAAAATGGCGGCGGGTGAACTCCGCCAGACTTTCGTCGCCTTCCGGGGGACGATGCCGCAAAAAGGGTTCCATCAGCATGCGCAGCTTCCCGGGGAGGCTAAGCAGCGGCGTGGTGAGGATGGGCAGGGTTTTCTGGGGAATGAAAAGTTTGCAGCCCGCCGGAAAGGGGTGCAGGGTCCCCTTGTGAAGAATGGAAAACGAACGCTGGTGGTCATTGGAGGGCAAAAGCTCGTCCTCCAGCCCCAACTCCCGGCAAAGGTCCAGAGCCCAGGGCTTTTCCGTGAGCAAAGAATCGGGTCCGCCCTCCAGCAGACATCCCTCCATCCGTCGGGTGATGATTTTCCCGCCAAAGCGCGGGGCAGCTTCGAAGATTTGAAAAGAAGCTTCCGAGTTTCTCTTCAGCAGTTCCCACCCTGCCGCCAAGCCGGTAATGCCGCCGCCGAGGATTGCGGTTGAGGGGGGGGCGCGCTCAGGGTCGTTCTTCATGAGGCTTGCCTTTGTTTATTTTAACTACACTGAAGCGCATATGCTTGTCGCTGTTCGAATAAGATCAGTTGTTGGGCATCCAAATTCGCATTTTTTGGGTAAACCCCTTGTTTTCGGTCCCAATGCAACTCACGGATCGCACGAGCCACGAACTCCGCAAGCTTTACAGGAACGGCGTTTCCGACAATTTGTTCCAAATCGGTTTTCGTGCCGACAAGCTCAAAGGATTCGGGGAATGTTTGCACCAAACTGCGTTCTTTGGTTGTAAGTGGGCGAACTCCGTTGGTTACTGGCGTGGTGTCTCCAGCATGGCCAGGATACCCGTCAGGTACAGGCCTGTTCACACCACGGATTGTGGGGCTTGGTTCATCCACACTGAAGACCCCTCGTCTTTTATAACTTCTGGGATGGCGGTAATAGTGGTCAAAATCCAATCGATCGCCAAAATAATCCCGAAGGGTCATGGGGCGGTCCGCCTGATTTTTCATGATATAAGGTAAAAGCGAATTCATTTCCCCGTCCAACTCCCCATAGACGAAAAAGCGTTTCCGTTTTTGCGGGACTCCGCATAGACTTGCATCCAGGACCATTGCGGTGAGTTGATACCCCGAGGCCAGGAAATTGTCTCTGGCGACTTGAAACGCCTTGCTTTTGCGCGCGCGTTCCACGTTTTCCATGACAAAATACGCTGGTTTCAAATTCGAGATGATTTCAGAAAAAGAGATGGTTAAATTCGCACGTCCTTTGGTTTCATCACGGGAACCTGCCGAAGAAAAATCTTGGCAAGGCGGCCCTCCCACGATCATGTCAGGACGGAAGGCGGCTATACGTGATGCGCAGTCGGGGTCATTGAGGTCTTCTTTGAAAATCGGATGATCAGTAATGTTTTCGCGATAAAACCTAATGGCGGAATCCCAATGGTCGAAAGCGGCCACCACATCGAATCCGGCATTCATAAAACCAAGGGAGAGCCCACCTCCACCCGCAAACAGATCCACGACTTTCATGTTTTCATCTGGTTTCTTCGTCATCAAACAGCTCCTTGGAAAAATAAATGATCGCGTCAAATCTTCTTTCGGGACTTAGATGCTTTTGCCCGCCACCCAAAATGATTTTTTGGATTTTGTCTTTGGTAATGATCGGGGATGTCAGGCGTTCACATCTCATCATTTGATTGGTCCGAGCACCTGAAACGGCAAATTCCTTGTCGTTGAGATTGTCAAACGTCATTCCATCATAGATGGATTGCTGATAAACCCTGCCGGATTTCCCGATTTCATAGAGGCATCGGGCCAACCTCAAGGCGGTTCGTTCCTGGCGGTTGATTTTATCTGGTATTTTGCCACCCCCTCCCATGAACAGACGAGACAAGGCGAAATCGCTCCAGACAAACACATCCAGACAATGATGGGCGAGTTCAGCGGATTTTCCCACCGTTTTCCAGATCGGCTGGAGCAAGAGGGGTTGTTGTCGGTGATGGAATTCCGAAAAAATATTTTCCAGTGCCTCGAAGATTTGCGTTTTTTTCGAGGACATTTCGGAGAGGTTGTTCCAATCCCGCACGTTGTGACAAGATGGCTCCAAAATGTCTCGGATTATGGGGAGGTCTTTTGAACAGGAGGCCGCCATATTGAGGGCCATGTACCGGGTGGTGGGGTTGCGCACGACCAATTCGGAACCATACTCCGATTCATCCAGTTCACAGGTGACACTGTCAGGCAACGTGGTGAGCTTCACTTCCAATGGTCTAAAATAGGTTTCGCTCCCATGAAGCTTAATTACCAAATCGATGGATTTCAGATCGTCATGTACCATGGTGGAAAATGGCGGATACCTTGATTCAAATGAGAAACTCAGTTTTTCGTTGGGCTCACTCGTGTTGAAAATTTCATCAAAAGAGGCTGGAACCTGCGCTAAATCCAAGGTTTTTTCCAGTTTCAAGTAATTTGCCGGGATCTTCTGATCTCGCATGTAGCAACAAAGCGCCACGGGGAACGCGGAATTAAACTGGTTTTTCCCCCAATAATAGGGGTCGGCAAAATTTCGGTTGGAATTGTGGATGCCGTATAGGCTGGCGCTCATGTTGGTGGGTCCTCGCTTGGCTGAAATTCAAATCAATCTTTTACTCTCCCCCGTTGCCATTTAAAAACAAGGAATGCAAGTCATGAAGTGTGAAAATATACATAAATATACAAAAATCGAGTCCTTGTATTTAAGGTCTCGGCTTGGGAAAAAAGCTTGAAAACCCTTTGCTTTTCTTTACCAGTTTTCAACCATTGAAAACCCAACACACACGCCTCCTTTTGATTTTGCTCCTTCTTGCGGGTGCCGCCAGCCGGATATTCGGAGCCTGGGCTTCGCGCTATATCACCGACGCCGACAGCAGCGTCGTGGCGCTGATGGCCCAACACATGGCCGAAGGCCGCGAATGGCCGGTGTTCTTTTACGGCCAGGACTACATGGGCAGTTTGGAACCCATGGCCAGCGCCTTGATGGTGTTCCTCTTGGGACCGACCGGCTTCGCGGTCTGCTTGGGCCCGGCTCTGGTGGCGGTGGCCGCGCTTTGGGCCCTTTGGCTCTGGGCAAAAGACGCGGGCGGCTCCGACGCGGGCCCCCTCACGGGTCTGGTGGCCCTGGCTCTCTGCGTGGTCGGCCCGGCCCGCTACTTCTTTTTTCAATTCGACCCCCGAGGCGGGTATATGGTGGCCCTGTTGTTCGGCGCCTTTTTGCTGTGGAAATCCGCCCGCATGTCCGTGGCCCTTTGGGAGGGGCAACATCCGTCCATTTCCGGATTTCTGACATTGGGGCTGGTGGCCGGACTGGGACTCTGGGCCCATACCATCCTCGCCTCCGCCGTCATGGCCGCCGCCGTACTCCTGTGCATCGGATTCCGCGGCGCCTTTTGGCGACAACCCAAAGCCCTGCTCGCGGGCGTGGTCGGGGGCGTGGTCGGCCTCGCGCCTTTCCTGATCTATAACGCGTCCCGAGGCTGGCCGTCCCTGTCCATGTTGGAAAGCACTTCGGGATTGAAATGGACCCACGGCCTCCATTGGTTTTGGCAACGCTGGCTGCGGCTGGTGGACCTGCCGAACTGGCCCGATTTTGCCCGTCTGCTCGTGGCCGTCGGCTATTTTCTCCTCGCGGGCCTGGGCTTGGTTTTCGTCCTCTTGGACTTGCGCAAACGCCGCCTGTGGGATCGCCCCACCGCCGCCCGCGCCTCGGCGCTCTTGTTTCTCCTTTTTTCCGTGATCATCTTCGCCCGCTCCCAATTCGCCACCCTGAACACCTCCCGTTATCTGGTGCCGCTGGTGCCGCCGCTGGCCTTGTTTGCCGCCCTCGGGATTTCCCTCGCGCCCAAGGCCGTTCTACGGCGCGCTGGTGGAATTGTGGCCTTGCTGTTGATTGTCAGCCAACTGGCGGTCTTCCCCTCCTTGTGGGACTTACACCGCATGGTTCCCCAGCGTCTGGAAGGCGAGCAGGCCTTGGCCGAAGCCCTCGACGCCGAAAACATCACCCTCCTGTATGCGGCCCTGAATGCCTACCCCCTGAATTTCACACTCAAAGAACAGTATGTTTTCACTGACAGTCACAAGGCCTTTTACGAACCCCATTTCGAGGCCCTGGAATTCACCGACAGCCCCGCGTTTTTGAAAAACCACGCCGGGATTGGCGCTTTTTTGAGGGTTGCGGGCGGATCGGCCCGACATGGCGGACCGCCGGGAAGCGATTTCCACTTCGACTTCTCCCCGCCGACCCTGCAACTTGTCCCCGTGCCTTCCTCGGAATGGGGCGAAGTTGTTTTCAATGGTCACCCCGCGCCCGGACTTCGCGATCTGAACATCAACCCCCAACCCGAACCGGACCCCGAACGGCGGGACCACGAAATCACTTTCCATTTTGATCAACCCCAAGCCCTGCAACGCCTTCGACTGCTGTTCGCAACCCGAAGGCCTCCCGACGCCTGGAACCTTCCCCACGAATTCTCCGTGGAAATCCGGGAAACCATTGATGGGGAATGGCTTCCTGTCCTGCCCAGACAACCCGCCACCCGCCTGTTTTGGTCCGGGCCCCGCCCGTACAACGCCGGAAGAGGGGAGCGCATGGAACTTCAACTCGAAGGACGCGAAGCGTTGGGCGTGCGGCTCCAATTTCACGACCGCCATGTACCGCAATGGCAATTGCTCGAAATCGCCGCCTTCGTCCCCTCCGATCAAACCCTGCCCTCCGAAAGCGAATCCCTGTCGGAATTGTTGGACCTTCTGGAAGCGCAAAACGTCCGCAACCTGTATGCGGACCGCTGGGTCTCCAACCGGGTGCATCTGGAACGCGGCGAAACCCTCAACGTCTCCCTCACCCCCATGCGTTCGCGAAGCGGCGGACTCCCCGGGGACGGCACGGTGTATCTGCGGGAACACACCGCCTTTTTGTCCAAAACCTTTGAAGCCGAAGACACCCGCGCGATTCTCGGCCGAGCGAATTGGGCCTACGAAACCCAAACCATTGGTCCCTGGGTGCTCTTCCTCTGTGAAAAACCGCCGCAGGCAACGGAAAATCCCGAACTGCACTGGACCGGATACGGATTGCGGCGGAAAACGGCCCCATAAAAAACGGTTGAGCACCCAATTGAAATGTTCCGAGCGTCGGAAGGATTTTTTCCAAGGCTTCCGAGCGTCGGAAGGATTTTTCCCAAAGCTTCCGAGCGTCGGAAATTTTGCATGATGGCCGAAATTGGCATTGCGAATTTTCATGACGGTTCCGAGAAGTTTGCAAGCGGACCTCAATATCCTTGAGCTAACGACTTTTAGATGCTTAAAGGCGCGTTATGCTCAATGAACCCTTCCAACTTGGTAATCTGACCGTTCCGAACCGCGTGTTGCTTTCACCGCTTGCCGGGGTGAGTGATGTGCCGTTTCGTCGGATTTGTCAGGATTTGGGGGCGGGTTTGGGGTATATCGAAATGCTTTCCGCCGCCGGCATGGCCCACAATACCCGCAAAACCGACGAATTGCTGGCACGCGATGCCTCCGAACCGCGTTTGGGGGCACAAATGACCGGGCCGTCCCCGGACATCATGTCCCAAGGGGCGCGCTTGCTGATGGAAAAAGACCTGCCCGTGGATACCCTCGACATCAATATGGGCTGTCCGGTGCGCAAAATCGTTTCCCGGGGATGTGGCAGCGCCATCGTCCGCGATCCGGCCATGGCCGGAGAGATGGTGCGGCGGGTTCGCGAAAGCGTGGAAGTGCCCGTGACCGCGAAGATCCGAGTGGGGTTTGTTCAAAAACATGCCACCGTCGCCGAAGTGTGTACGGCGCTGGCGGAAAACGGGGCCGAAATGATCACCATTCACGGACGTTTTCGCGACGACAACTATGGCGATCCGGTGCAATATGACCTCATCAAAGCTGGATTTGACGCCGCCGAGGCCGCGTCCGGGGGACGGAAAATTTGGAAAATCGGCAATGGCAACGTCTTCGATGTCGAGAGCGCCCGCCGGATGGTGGAGGAAACCGGATGCGACGGGGTGCTCGTCAGCCGCGGTTGTCTGGGCAATCCGTGGGTGTTTCAATGGATCCTTCAGGGAGAGGACACCCAGCCCACGGTGGCCGAATGGGAAGACGTGCTGCTGCGTCACATCGACTATCATCGCGCGTTTTATGGAGAAGGGCTCTATGCGGCCATCCGCTTCCGCAAGCATTTGCTGTGGTACGTGCGGGGATATCCCGGTGCCAAAGCCGCCAAACCCGAACTCAGCGTCATGGAATCCATGGCGGACATCCGTGCAAGCATTCAGGCCTTTGCCCGCAGCCTGCCCCCGCAACTTCCCCGCTTTCCAGACCATGCCGACCGCCGCGCCGCCGCCGAGTCCGATCCCAAGTACGAAATGGATCGACAACACGACCGGGGCGTGGAACATTACGAACAAGGAGAAACCCCATGACAGACCCCGTACAGCCCCATCCGCAAGACGCCCCGTTGCCCGGCACCCCCCAGGCGCCCGACGCCCCGCCGCCGCCCCCGCCACCCAAATCCAGCGGCAAAGGTTGCTGGTTCTACGGCTGTGGCGGATGCCTGGGCGTGGTGTTGATTTTTATTATCGCCGGCTTTGTCATGACCCAACGCTTGAAGAGTCATTTAAACCAGCCCGCACATGCCCCGTTGGTGCTGACCGCAGAGGATGAAACCACGGTCGAGGAAACCCGCGAGCTTTTGAAATTGTCCGAAGAAGAGGACTTCTTGGCCGCATTGCCCGCCGAGGGCCTACGCCTGACCTCCAGCCAATTGATCGCGCTGTTGGAGGCGGAAAACCCCGACATGAAGGATAAAGTGCGTTTGCACTTGGAGCCCGATCTGTTTCGGGCGGATATTCGCGTTCCGAGGGAAGAAGGCTCCGATCAACACTTTGTCGTGCAAGTAACCCTGTATGTCGTGCAGGTGAACGATCGTGTCGAAATCCGTTTGCGAGACGCCCGTTTTGGACCCTTCGGCATTCCGAGATTCATCATGAAAGAACTCGAAAACGAGGATTTCATGGCGGAGTTTTTCGCGGATGAAGAAAACCGCAGGATCTTTCAAGAAACGATTGAAACCATCGAAGTGCAGCAGGATGCCATCCTGATCGTACCGCGACGGCAACAATAATTGCCGGATTCCCCCAACCCCCGGGTGCGCACACCCGGGGCGGGGCACGAATTTCCTGCACCAAAATGGCATCGCAAACAAGCAACGCCACTGAAACGCTTCGCTTCCTTCGCGACCTTCTGTTCAAATATCACAAAGGATTGGAACAGAAGCAAGCAAAGGAAGCAAAGGCACCACCACCACCATTTCCCTCTGCTCTCTCCGCGTCCTCCTGTTCAAAAACTTCGGTGGATTGGAACGGTGGATTGGAATCTCAATTCCTCCGATCCTCAACTCAAACATTCCCGAATTTTTTCCGCGTTTTCCCGGACGCATCTACGTCCGGCCTCGATGATTTCATCGGCGTGGTGAAAATCGAACATTTCCATGTCGCCGACTTCCGGGGTGAGCATAAGATCGGGTTTGTCGATTTTCAGGCGGATGCGGCCGATTTGATTTTCGATAATATGTATGGTGTCGCCCATCACATCCACGAGATTGGGAATGGGGTTGGGTTCAAACCAGTCTTTGATTTTTGCCAATTGGTCGGGGTCTTTTTCTCGCCATTTGTCTTCCAACTTGGTGAGCCAGTCCCCGAGTTTTCCGCTGGGCTTTCTTGATTTTCTCGGGGTATCGACCTGCCGTTGCAAACATCCGTGATTCACGTCCACGGCCAGAATGATCCCCGCACCCATGTCGCGCACCTGATCGACGGGAATGGGGTTGACCAGTCCGCCGTCCACGAGCAATTTGCCCTCATGTTGCGCGGGGGAAAAGACCCCGGGAATGGAGATGCTGGCCCGGATGGCAGGTTGCAATTTTCCCGTGGAAAAGGTGATTTCTTCCCCGGTTTTCAGTTCCGTGGCAATGCAACGCAGGGGGATTTTCAATTCCTCGAAGGTGGCCTCCGGCATCAACTCTTCCAGCATTTCGTTGATGCGTTTGCCTTCGATGATGCCGCTATGTGGGATCCCGAAATCCATGAAGCGAAACAGAAAGGTGCGGACATCCATCTCCAAGGCCAACGCTTTCATTTCTTCCAGATGTCCGGTGCAATATCCGGCGCCCACCAAACTGCCGATGCTGGTTCCGGCCACGAGTTCGGGTTTGATGTCCATGGCGGCCAGTTCCTCCAGCACCCCAATGTGGGCCAGCCCCCGGGCGCCGCCACTGCCGAGGGCGATGCCGAGCTTACCCATGGCGGGCCGCTTTTGTGGAATCATCGAATAATATTCTGTTCATTGTATTAACTCCGTGTCACCTGCAAACCATGTCGGGACAAATCGAAATCGACGAAGCGGGCCCGTTCGTTGGGCGGATTCGTTTGCAGAAGTTCCCGGATGCGGACGGTACAGGCGGGATCCTTGGCGGCGATGAGTAGATATCCGCCACCTCCGGCTCCCAGAAGTTTCATGCCGTGGGCGTAATCGTCAATGCGGTGAATCAGGTCCCGAATGACAGGTGGATTGGTGCCGGCGTCGAGTTGTTGGTTCAGTTGCCAGGTGCGCCGGATTTTTCGTCCCAAGGCCGCGAAATCGCCTTTTTGCAGGACTTCATAAGTTTCCCGGGCGTGGTGTCCGAGCAGTTCCAGGGTTTGCACCTGTTCCCTGCGATTGAGGAACATGCCCCGGACAATGTCCTCGAGCAGGGTGTGCGCCACTCGGGTGACACCGGTATAATAGAGGAGAAAGTTGTTTTTGTGGACGGGGTCCGTGAAGAGATGATCGGGTAGCCATCGGATTTCCGGGGTTTGGTCCAGACCGGGGGCGGTGCGCAGGAGTTTCAATCCCCGGGTGATGCCGCCGAACTGGTCCTGCCAGCCGCCGCCGGAAGTGAGCATTTGCTCCAAGGCCAAGGTGCGGTTGCCCATTTCGGTGATGTCCCAGCCCAAACCGCACAATTCAGAAAGCGCCCCGAGGACCGAGGCCGCGAGGATGCTGCTGGTGCCGAGGCCCGATCCCTTGGGAACCGCGCAGAGCAGGGACAGTTCGATGCCCCCGCCAAATTCGCGAAGCTGATCCGCCAGGGTCGGCCAATTGCGCCCGGTTTGAAAATCGGGGTGAAAGCCGGCCAGGGCCAATGCGGCCTTGGGAATGGAAAAGCCATCGCCCAACGTCGCATACGCGGCGATGTCTTCGTAGGTGTCCAGGTGTTCGGTGATGCCCAAGTCAATGGAGCGCAAGGTGATCCGGTGTTCCTCGCAGGGACGGGCGAAGACTTGGATCGGGGGCTGTCCGTTGAGTTCCACGGCCAAATTGACCACCTGACCACCATGAAAAAAACATGTCGGCGGGGTGTCCGTCCAACCGCCCGCGAGATCCAGCCGCACCGGGGAACGGGCCCAAATCACCTGATCGGACATGGCGGTGTTGCGCGGGCACAGGTTCTGGTCGCGATAGGGGGCGATGATGGCCTCCCGCAGCGCCGAAAACGCAGCCCCGGCATCCCGGTTGTCGGCCACGTTTCGGTGGCGCATGACTTCGGCGCGAAACATTTTGTCGTGAATGAACCCAAACAAATTGTGCACCGGATCGGGATGTTCCTCCGGAAGGTCCGCACCGGTTTGGGCAAAGCGTTCCGCCGCATGGTCCAAATCGATCTGATGAAAGATACTGCGCTCCGCATTCCGGGCCAGGGCGGGCAGGGACGCGTTCAGTCGTTCATTCCGGCCGTGGAATTGACGGGCCAGATTGGCTTCGGTGGCCAGGGTTTCGGCGGAACATTTGCGGGCGGATTCGTAAATGGATTTGGCCGACTCGGGGTCGGAACAGCTGCCATGTACCATCCAATTGACCATGTTTTCCGTCAATTGGTCCGCGGACAGTATGGGAAACAGGGGGGCTTGTTGGAGGTCGGTGACCTCGGGGAGGGGCAGACCACGGTCCTGAAACCAAGCCGAGGCGGTTTGGCCCATCCACTGCGTTTCCGGGTCGTCCAATTGTCCCCGGAACGGATCGTCAAACCCGTAGACGCGCAATCCGTATTGGGTATCGCCGACGGGCACGCAATCGATGCAGAGTCCCGGGGGCAGTTGCAGGGTCCAGTCATTTTCCGGGATGCCGGTGAGCACATGCCGTTGGGTCAGGGTCCAGTTCGCGCCGATATGGGCGTTTTCGACCCAGATCTCGTGGTTGGCCGCATCCAAACGGCAGGCGGTGGTGGCGTTCTGCACGAAAATGGAGGGATGGGGTTTGATCAGCGGGGTGCGGATGCGCCGCTGGTCGTGTACGCGGTTTTGCAGGGCCAAGGCGGATTTGATCATGTCGGCGTTGGTGCCGAAATGATAAAAATTGGCCTCACCCAAGGGCAGAACAGCACAGCTCAGGGCGGAAATTTCGGGATCGGCATGGGTGGGATGTCGACCCAATGCCTGTCCGAAGGTGGTATAGAGATCGAATTCGGCGGGGAGACCACCCGCGAAAGCCCCTGTCTTCGGGTCCCATCCGCATTTGCGCATCAACACATCGACGGCTTTGGGGGAGAAGAGCCAAATGCCCACGTCCAGAAGGAAAAGAAATTCCGAAGCCAAGCGTTGGATTTCCGCCGTGGAAGGCTTTTGCAACATGAATTCGAATTGCTCGGGATGGGCCCGGGGGGTAAAAAAGACACCGTGGCGGGTGGCGGTTTCGGGACTGTCCCAGAGTCCCACGCACAGCACGTCCACTTCCGGCAGGGCGGGGAGGGGGGCGTCGTTCCAAACCAAAACGTCCCCGCTGGCCACCAAGGTGTTGAGGCTGGGGGGCGCTTGTTGCAGAAGCGCGGAAAGGAGCGGTTTTTGCAAGTCCAGGAGGGTTTGGTCGAGGCGTTGTCCGGTGCTCCATCGGAAGACGGGCACCGGAATCAGGGCCTTGCCCGAAGCCGCGTAGGCGGGGAGCCGACGGCTTTGACCGCCCGCGTGCAGCAGTAAATTCTGACCCTGTTGGACCCAATCCGCAAAGGAGATTTCCGGGGCCAAAGAATTGGCGGCCTCGCGAAGCAAATGGGCCGTGCCCCCGCCGGATCCCAGTTTTTGTCCGGGCGGATCGTGGGTGACAAAATCCGTGGCGGGCAGGGGAATGTTGCCGGACGAAAGCGCGGGGGGAACCGAGAGTAGCGTTTGCATGTTATTTGGATTGCGTGGCCGCGATCAGTGCCTCGCATTTTTTCAGGGCCGCCCCGGAGTCGATGGATTCGCGGGCGACCTGAAGGGCCGCTTCCAGACTCGGGGCTTTGCCGCCCGCGCAAATGGCGGCGGCCGCGTTCAGCAGGATCACATTTCGTTTGGGACCTTCCTCGCCACGGAGGATACTCAAGGTAATTTGGGCGTTTTCCGCCGGATCGCCTCCGCGCAGATCTTCGATGGTGGATCGGGGAATGTCATATTCCTCGGGGGACAAGGTGAATCGGGTCACGGTGCCGCCGCGGATTTCGGCGATGTGGGTGGGGGCGGTGGTGGTGATTTCATCCAAACCGTCTTCCCCGTGCACCACAAACATGTGTTTGGTGTCCAAATCCGCGAGCGCGTTGGCCACCAGATCCACCATGGCCACGTTGTAGACGCCCAGAACCCCGCGTTGGGTTTGGGCGGGATTGCTCAGGGGGCCGAGAATATTGAAGAGGGTGCGAATGCCGATTTCACGGCGCGGGCCAATGGCATGTTTCATGGCCGGATGCAGGGACGGGGCGAACAAAAAAGCGATGCCGATGTCCCGCAGGCAGTTTTCCATGACTTCCGGGGACACGGTGATGTCCACGCCGAGTTCCTTGAGCACGTCGGCGCTGCCACTGGGACTGGAGACGCCGCGGTTGCCGTGTTTGGCCACGGGAACGCCCGCCCCGGCGGTGACAAAAGCGGCGGTGGTGGAAATGTTGAAGGTATGCAAGCCATCCCCGCCCGTGCCGCAGGTGTCCACCGCATCCGGATGGGGACAACGAACCGTGGTGCTGGCCTCCCGCATGGCTCGGGCCGCGCCGGACACCACGTCCGGGGTTTCCCCGCGCAAACGCAACGCCACCAAAAAAGCCGCGATTTGCGCGTCCGTTGCCTCGCCCTTCATGATCATGCCCAAAGCCTTGTACGCGTCGTCACGAGTCAACCCGTGTCCCTCAATCAGTTTTTGAATGTATTCTTTCATGGGAAACCCATAGAATGAAGGGAGGAAATTCGCAATGAAATATTTGATTGGATCTTCATTATTCAGGACCCTCCACTTTCAAGGACATCCAACCCGAAAGCGCCCCCTTCGCCCCTGCCGGTGCGGAGACCGGCGCTCCTGTCCCCGTGGCCCCGACGGTATTCGTTCGATGTTCGAAGTTGAACGTTCGATGTTCGGCGTTCTCGTCCACCACTCCGCACTCCGCATTCGTCACTCCGCACTCGAAAGCCCCCTTCGCCCCTCCGATATGTCTTCAAAACGGACGCTACCGCAGCCCGTATTTCTCACATTCCTCCAAGGCGAAGCGATCGGTGCAACCGGCCACATAGTCGCAGACGGTGCGGTGGAGCCCCTCGCGTTCCATACGTCCCCGCGCTTTGCTGCCCATGTCATCGGGATGGGCCAGATAATGGTCGAACAAGCGGGTCATCAAATGGACGGCCACGTCCCCGGCGTTTTTCACGTCTGGATGAAAATACATCTCTTCAAAAAGAAACTTGCGATAGGGTTTCAGCAGCGACCGGAAAGGTTTGCTGAAATCCACCAGCCGATCGGGGGCATTCATGACTTCGGCGGCATCTTGGGGATGCCATTTCCGCAACTTGGCGTGGGCTCTGGCGAGGACGTCTTCAATTTGCAGGGTGAACAGCATGCGGATGGTGGTCGAAGCGATGCGATCGGGAGCGATGGTCGGGTACAAATCCATCACCCGTGCTTCCGCCAAACGCCAAAGTTCAATGTCCCGCAGGCGATCCAAAGTGATTAAACCCGCCTCCAAACCGTCTTGCACGTCGTGGGCCTGATAGGCAATGTCGTCGGCCACATCCGCGATTTGGGCTTCCACGAATTGCCAGGGACCAATGGGATGGCCATCCAATTCCGCGCCCGGCTCCTTGCTCACGTGTTTGCGCAGTCCCGCGCGAACCTCCCAGGTCAGGTTGAGCCCGTCAAACTCGGGATAATCCTCCTCCAGAAGCTCCACCCAACGCAAACTCTGCAAATTGTGATCGAAGCCGCCGTGATCTTTCATCAGTTCATCCAAGGCCCGCTCTCCGGCGTGACCAAATGGACTGTGTCCGATATCGTGTGCCAGAGAGATCGCCGCCGTCAGATCTTCATTCACTCGCAAAGCCCGGGCCAAGGTGCGGGCCACGGAAGACATTTCAATGGTATGGGTCAGCCGGGTCCGGTAGTGATCCTGGGTCCCATTGACAAACACCTGGGTTTTGTATTCCAGCCGTCGGAAACACTTGCTGTTCACGATCCGATCCCGGTCGCGCTGAAACTCCACCCGTCTGGAATGACGCGATTCGCTGTGAATACGCCCGCGTGACAAAGCGCTGCGGCAGGCGTAATGTGCCAGCACCACTTCTTCCAAGGCTTCCCGACTTTCTCTGGACTCGATAAATGACATAAGATTCAATTAAACCCATTGCGGGCG
The DNA here is from genome assembly GCA_020831635.1 of Verrucomicrobiota bacterium. Taxonomy (GTDB): domain Bacteria; phylum Verrucomicrobiota; class Kiritimatiellia; order SS1-B-03-39; family UBA6053; genus PXAS01. Next base: position 30,637 of record JAFIGC010000053.1, read on the forward strand.
CTTGTCCAGTATTCAGGCGGGAAGCGCGTGAAAATTCATCAGAGCCGGGGGATCGTGAGTCCACCGTCGACCATGATGACTTGTCCGGTGGAGTAGGGGAAGTCGCCGCGGGAGAGGGAGGCGACGGCTTTACCAACATCTTCGGGATATCCCCAACGGGGGGTGACGGTGAGGCCTTCGGCGATGAGTTTGTCGTATTTTTCGGTGACCCCGGAGGTCATGTCGGTGGCGGTGATGCCGGGACGCACTTCGTACACGGGTATGCCGTGTTCGCCGAGGCGCGCGGCCCACAGGCCCGTGACCATGGCCAGTCCGGCCTTGGAGACGCAGTATTCGCCGCGGTTCACGGATACGACGGTGGCGCTGATGCTGTTAACGTTGACGATGGCGCCGGACCATTCGGGGTTTGCGTCCTTTTGCTCGATCATCCAGCGTGCCGCCAGTTGGGTGAGAAAGTAGGGGCCTTTGAGGTTGATGTCCATGACCCAATCGTAGCTGTCTTCGGTGGCGTCGAGGATGTCGGCTCGCACCTTGGGCGCGACCCCGGCGTTGTTGACGAGAACGTGCAGGGCGCCAAAGGTTTCGCGGGTGGCGTTGATGAGATTTTCGCGGGCGGCGGCATCGGAAACGTCGCCGGCGCAATACGCCACCGTGGCGCCGCCGTCGCGAAGTTCCGTCATTACGTCGGCCACGGATTCTTCGGGGCGCACTCCGTTGAGCATGACCGCGAAACCGTCTTGGATGAGGCATTTGACAATGCCGAGGCCGATTCCACGGCTTCCGCCGGTTACAATGGCAATGGGTTGCTTGTTGCTTGTTGCTTGTTGCTTGTTGCTTGTTGCT
>JAFIGC010000054.1 GCA_020831635.1 Verrucomicrobiota bacterium
AATATGACGGAAAGTGCGACAGAACTTGACAAAAATTATATATACAGGTAGCTGTAAAGCATGAAAGCAACATTTGATATACCAGAGGACCTATACCGCAGTGCCAAGGCGCGCAGTGCTTTGGAAGGACGCACATTGCGTGCGGTTGTGATCGAGCTTTTCCAAAATTGGATGTGCAACGAACCAGACCCTCCTGTTCAGATGCCCGAGGCACCCGGTCCGGAGGAACTGGCTGAATTTCCGTGGCTGGCGATCAGCCAAAAGTACATCAAGCCCGGCATCAGCTCCGAGATGGAAGACATACGCGTGTCGATTGCCCGGGGATGGGCTACCGAAACCAACGAAAACCTTTCCAAGAATGACGCCAAGTAATGCCCGAAGTTTCCCACACGCTGGATACCTCCTTTGTGATCCGGCTCCTGACTCGTGACCCGCTCCCGCTCTTTCGAAGGGCCGCCGAATTCCTGGGTCAGTGGAAAACGGGAGCGCCGGGATTTCTCGTTCCCGATCTCGTTTTGGCGGAAACATATTTCGCCTTGCAGCACCACTACAGCTTTTCCAAGGAAGACGCACTGTCAGCGCTGCTAAGCTTTACACGTCATCCCGCCATCTCTGTATCGACATGCGCGGACAAGACTCTCGCGCTGCCACAACTTTCCACCGCGAAACCCGGCTTTGTGGACCGCCTCATCCATGGCGCGTCTGAAAGAGCCGAAACCCCGCTGGTTACCTTCGAGAAATCCGCAAGGCTTTTACCAAACACGATTGTTCTCAAGGTCTAACCACGATCGCAATCACCATCATCACCACGGTGCCCGGTTCGGGGATGACGGTGAGTTGTAGTCTGCCCTGGGAAAAATACGCGCTTTTGCCGTCCCCCAGATCGTAGGCGTTTTCCACGCCCCAATTCTGAATGCCCAACAAACTGAAATCCGTGGCCGTGCCGTCGATCAGCGTGTAGATCCCTTCGACCAGATAAGAATCGACGTTGCGCCAAGAGGAAACCTGTCAGGAAAGAAAGGCATTCAACCCCTCAAAATCGCTTGCATGACTGCATCTGATGCAGTAACATCATGTGTATGAGAACCACATTGACCATTGACGACGATATCCTTCAGGCGGCCAAGGAATTGGCGCAAGCGAAAAAGGTCACGGCGGGAAAAGTCCTTTCCGACCTTGCGAGAAAGGGAATTCATGCCCGCGTCACCGCTCCGGTCCCCGAGGAGAGGTCCGGCATTCCGCTGCTTCCCCGTCGGGGCTCCGTGCGGACACCGGAATTCATCCGCAATCTCATGGATGAGGAGGGCATCTGAGCCATGCGGGCCCTCTTGGATGTCAACATGTTGATCGCCCTGCTCGACCCCGACCACCTTTTCCATGAGAAGGCCCACCTCTGGTGGCGGGAACATCAAAAAGAAGGCTGGGCCAGTTGCCCCGTCACCGAAAACGGATTGATCCGCATCGTATCCCTCCCCAAATACAGCCCGGACCATCCCTTCAGTTGCATGGAGGTGCTTGATCGGCTCAGGGCCTTCACCCGGCAATCCGACCACACCTTTCTCCGGGAATCCCCAAGCATTCGGGATGAAGAAATTTTCCGTATCGGACCGCACATCCGCACCGCCCATCTGACCGACCTGTATCTCCTCGGCCTCGCCGTATCCCATGACCTGCGCCTTGTCACTTTCGACCGGGGAATCTCTCTGGAACCGGTGTGCAAGGCGAAGCCCGAACATCTTGTGGTGTTGACCTGATCACAACCTGCACCCTCCGCTCCCACCGCTTCCCACCCATCCCGCTTGGCAATCTCCTGTTTAGGATTAGGATTAGAATTACGATGAAGATTTTAGGTTGACAAATACTACCCGTTTAGGGTAGTTATTGGTAATGATCATGACAAATGAGAAAAGGCTCACGCAAATTGCCCCGGACGTGAATCAGGTATACACCCTGGATGATTTACGCGTGTTGTATGGCGAATACTCGGATAGCGGGCTGTATAAGTTGGTCAACAAATTCATCTCCCGGGGAATTTTAACCAAAATGGTGCGGGGCGTGTATGCCGGAGAGGGAGCGGATCTGTTCCGGGTATGCCAACGACTTCATCCCGAAGCATACTTAACCTGTGCGACCGCCCTGGCAAAACATCTTCTCATTGGATCGATTCCTCAAAAACAGGTCTATGCCGCGCGGGTCGGCCGACCGCGGAGATATCAGACGCCCCTCGGAGCGGTGAATGTGTTCAGTTTGAAACCCGAACTCTATTTCGGCTTCAAGATTGAAGAAGGGCTTCGCATTGCGGAGCCGGAAAAGGCGTACCTGGATGCATGGTATTTCACCTTCAAAGGCGCGAAATTCTCATTCGATTTATGTTCGGATGTGGCCCGCGAAGACTTGAATCGAAAGCGTCTGGATGCGTACCTTGCCCTTTACGACCGCCGTTTTGTTCATTTCTTCAGGAATAAAGGAGGCCTGGAATGACCGCCGAAGAAAAACTTCTTTTTGAAATCATCAATCGACTTCACGATCGCTTTGGAAAACATGCGATTTTGAGAGGCGGCATGGTTCTCCGCATCCTGGGGTGCGAACGATATACAAATGATGTCGATTATGTCTTTGTGCCCTACGCCTCAAAAAAGGACATCGTGGAGGACGTCCTCGCGGCTTTGCGGACACTCTCCGGGGTGACGCTGGATCACAGCATGAATTCCAAGTGCCTCAGAATAAAAGTTTTCCAAGCGAAAACCGCCGTGCAGGTGGAGATTAAAACCGCGATGGATGAGTCGGTGATTGTTCTGAGCACCAAATACCTCGCGGAGCAGATGGGACTTCCTCCACGGCTCCTTCCGGTTGTGGATCTTTCGCTGGCGCTTGCGGACAAACTGGCCGCATGGAACGAACGCCGTTTGCCCAGGGACCTTTATGACGTGTTTTTCTTTCTTCGTATGGGGATTCGTCCGGATCCTGCCAGACTGGAAAAACGATTGCTGAAACCGCAATATTCGAAACTGGTGAAAGACAACGACCGATTTCACGGCGCCGTCCTTGAGGCGTTTTACTCGTTTTTAAGAGAAAAAATCATGCGGCTTGATGAAGACGATTTTCTGCAGTCGCTGGCGGATATTCTGCCGTCGGATGAATTGCCGGGACTCCTTCTTCGATTGCGCGCCGAAGTCGCAAAGCTTTAACACGCGAATGAACGGATCAGCGGAAAACCCATCCGGGAGCGCCGCGCAGCGTCGCCTGACGAACCAGAGGGTTCAATCCCATTTCGATTTGGCTGAGAACACAACAAACGCCACAGCCTTTTCCCTCTGCGCTCTCTGCGTCCTTCTGTTCAAAAATAACAAGATAAAGGACTTTTCATCCCCAGGATCGATCATCATCAGAGGGCAATGTCCGGAGTAATGAGCGCGGCGAAGCCGCTTTGGAGTGCGTGTAGCGAGCACCGCGAAGCTACCGCTTTTCCCACCTTTGACCCCACAAAACACCCCGGACGGAGAACAGAGCGTCACTCCGCACTCGTCACTCCGCACTCGAAAGCGGTAGCTTCGTTGCACTCGCTACCGCACTCCAAAGACGCTTCGCGTCGCGTCTCTAACCCTTCCCCCCTCCCCACAATCCGTGTCCATCTGTTCATCAGTGGTTCAATTCCTCTTCCCTCTCCGAATCCACGAAACACCCAAAGCACCGGCCAGCGCAATCACCAAATCGGCACAAGATCGGCCTCCAGGATTTTCCGGTCATGGGTTGCAAGCACCAAACCCTCAACTCTCGCGGAGGCAACGATCAACCTGTCTGCCGGATCCCGGAGGAATGAGGAGGGCAGCGTGTTCATTTCCACCACGACATCCGGTGAAAGGGGAATGAGGCGAACCGTCTCCGGCGAACAGGCACTGTGTAGAAATTCCTTCGAAGAGAGATCCAACTGAACCCGACCGAGTTCCACCAGCATCGCCATTTCCCACAAACTGATTACACTCAGGGCGGGTCGCTGTTCGGGCGGAAGTTCATCCAACACCTGAACTTCCTTGGGGGAAAGCCTGGAATCCCCCAACAACCACCAAAGCCAAATGTGTGTATCCAGTAAGATGCCGTGACTCATTTCAGGGCCTCGATCTCATCTTCTCCCACGACCGGAGCAAACGGATCTCCCGACATCCGCCCTTTCCCGCGCAACGCCTTCCACGGCTGTTTCCGGGGTGGAGGCACCAACATCGCAATCACCTGTCCCCGTTTGGAAATCTCCAAAGGCTCTCCGGTCTGATTCACCTGATCCAGGACTTTCAGACACTTCGCTTTAAATTCGGTCGCGGTCATTTGCATAAGACCAGTATGCATGACCAGTCATATTTTGTCCATCGGAAAACATGGGTTTTTTCATGCCCTGAAAGGGCTTTTCATCCTGGCCGGGGGTTTGAGCGAAGTGAAATACCCCCGGGTTCCGAGCGAAAACGAGGTGCATCCTGAAAGGATGCCTCACCCTTCCATGTGAAAACGAAAAAAGTAGGGGCGCCGTTGTGAATCACCCTGTACCTTGCATGGGACTTGCCTGATGATCGCTCTTCATGCGCCACGGCGCACAAGTCTTAATCGTAATCCTAATCGTAATCTTAATCTTAATCGACCCAGACCCCGAACCCGATTATGATTTCGGTTACGAGCAGGATTACGTGTACGAATGAAAGTCTTACCCCTTCGCATCGCAGCACTCGCTGCCGCACTCCAAAAACGCTTCGCGTCACGTCGCCAACCCTTCCCCCCCCCTCCGAACTCGGCACACCCCCGGGAAACATCAGACAGGAATTTCCACCGCGCAAGGAGAGAGCCCCCTGCCCTTTTTGACAAAAGACTTGTCGAATGATTTCAGTACTTCGCAGTGACGACTGTTCGCCAAGTGCAGAGCATCCGCAAAATCCAGCCCCTTTTCAAACCAAAGCAAAGCACTGCGCAATACCTCCGGTTGGGCGCAATAGACATTCTCAAGTCCCAAGAGTTTTCGGAATCCTACCAGGATCTCCTCCCGTGGGAAATCGTAGGCATAGCGCAACACCCATTCCGTTTCCAGAATCACCGTGACCGCAAGAAAAACCTCCTCCATCTGGAATACCCGGTAGGCTTTCTCGAATTGCGCCTCATCATCCCGGGTCAGGAAACGAACCAGCAGATTGGTGTCCACCGATGTCATTTCGCCCGTTCCCTTGCGCCTTTTGCAATCGCATTTTCCATGTCCTTCAATGACTTCGGTTTCCCGGAAGCCGGAAGACTGCCTGCGACTTCATCCAAAGTGGAGGTCTCGAACCGGGATCTCGGCCGCAACAGAATCCCGTCTCCCGACTCCAAAACCTGCAACTCCTGCCCCGACTGCCAATTGTAGGCGGTCCGAATCGCTTTCGGAATAATCACTTGTCCTTTGCTGGATAACGTTGTGGTGTCCATATTCGGCCTTTGGTTGGTAAGACATAGTAAGACTACGACGAAATAGACGTTGTGTCAAACAGAAAACATTCAGGATAGAACCTTGCGGGCCAAAGGTCCACGCCGATACCGCTGGATCCTCGCAAATCACCCTGTGCCATGCCATCGGTAATCTGTGCGGACCTTTGGCCCGAACAACACCATTGAATCTGCAATCCTTTTAGCCAAATTCACCCTTCAAATTCAGGTACGGTTTTCACCGGTCTAAACCTTCTTCCCCCTCCTCACAATCCGTGTTCATCCGCCTGCCCTGAGTTCATCGAAGGGTGGTTCAGATCTTCTTCCCCCTCCGCACCCACGAAACCCCCAGGGCACTGACCATCGAAATCACCATCATCACCACCGTGCCCGGTTCGGGGATGACGGTGAGTTGCAAGCTGCCTTGGGAGAAATACGCGCTTTTGCCGTCCCCCAGATCGTAGGCGTTTTCCACGCCCCAATTTTGAATGCCCAACAAACTGAAATCGGTGGCCGTGCCGTCGATCAGCGTGTAGATCCCTTCGGCCAGGGAGGAATCGACCCCCAGCAGACTGCCCACCCCGAAAGAGGAATCCAACTGGACCGCGCCGCTGACCAGCAGCATGTTTCCGAACTGGAATTCATACAGACCCCCCGCCGCCAGCGTCAGGTCCCCATTGATGAATCCCGCGCCGCCGATGGATCCCCCCGCGCCAATCGTTAGATCACCAAAACCACTGACGGTAAACGAGACTCCACAATCCTTCCTGATCCCCGGTGAACTCCTTGAACTCACGATGCTCATAACTCAATGTGATCCATTGACTTGAGGCTAAGGCATACTGAAAGGAACTTTTGGAGTAGAGATCATTCTCTAGTGTTCCGATCACAAGCTCCTGTAGAATTTTCAGTCGGGAGTCAGGAGTCAAATCAAACGAGAACTGCATTCCCAGCGCGTTCCTTCTCAATCGTTCATAAGCGGGCAATCCATCATACCCTTTGGAATAGGCCCAAAAAAGATTTAGATTCAGCGTGCGGTCAAATGAATGAAAATAACGGGTCCTGTCCAGTTCGAAAACGCCCCACCATTGATCATCCCTGCCAGACACCCTTTCATATCGGACGTCGTTCCGTATTCCGACCAAGTCATGACTGATTTCAGTCGAAAATGAACTGCTGAAACTGCGGTCATAAAACAAATCAACCTGACCGGGATTGTTTTCGGACGGCTCAGGCAATGGGATGTCCGTGACACCCCAGTTATTCGTCCACTGCCATAGAAAGATTCCCTTCCCCCCGGCAATACCAATCGAAACACCTGTATCACGGCCATATAGAACCTCTCCGCGTTCAAACGGTGGTGGAATCACCCGGCGCGGGCCTTGATCCGGAACAAGCGAGGCTTGAGTTTGGTAAACCATCAACCAGGCCCTCGAATCCAAATGAAGTGTCCCTCCCCACAATCCCGTTCGGTCCGGATGAATCGGGTCATGAAAATTCAGGGGGGCGATGGATGAAGGACTAATCATGCGGTTGAATCCTGACGCTGGGACAACGCGCCCCATCTTAAGATTCAGTGATTCTCCCTCCCAAAGACCATAGACCTCCCGGAAATCGATAACGGGGGCTTGTTCCATTCTTGGGCGGGACACTCCCCTGAATTTATCTTCACTGTTCCAACGAAGCCAGGGCTCAATATGGTATCCGAACCTTCCCGCATCCCCTTCAAGCAACGCTTGATTCTGAATCGGCTTCCAAACAAGCGTCGCATTCCATTCTGTATCCCTGCCGGCAACCCCGTCAGCCGTTAAAGATTGCAAAGGGTTTGATGCCCAGGCAAAACCAAAGAACAAAAGAATGAAGAGACAGTGTTTCATGGTTCGAAGCCTTTTTCCAATTCCTCCATGACCCCTCGTATGCTTTGAAGCCTTCCCCGGTCAAAAACCGCCTCCGGCAGTTCCACGCCCTGTAAATATTCCGCTTCAATGACCGTTCTCCGCACTAGATTTCCCCGGCGATAGCGCTCCATCACAAACCTTTCCGAACGATGGCTGGAAAACTGTTCCCATCTTGAGATTTTCACCAGATTGCCTCGGTGGAAATATTGGATTTCGACGATATTATCCTCATCATCCAGACGCAATCTACGCTCCCCATACCGGTCGGAAACCGCGCGGATCCACCCTTCCTCATCATCCGGTTCATAGGTTTCGCCATCAAAAATATTCAAGCGCTCCAAATCAAGCACATCGAAGTCCGACCCGATAAACGGTTGTCGAAGGGTGTTCTGATTCACACGGAAAAGGCGACCGGAATTCTGCACGCCGGGCAGAGGGGGAATGTACATCCATGAAGTGTTGGATGGAGCCGTCTCCGAGATCGATTGCTCCGAGAAGAACAGCGTGCCATCATCTTTAACCCAGATCACGGTTCGGTAGGCGGTTTCTGCTGAATGTGTCACCGCAAGCAATCGGTTTGTCCGCAAAACCCGGCCGTTTGCATCCTCCTGCGTCATGGTCATCCGGGCCACTTCCCCACCCTGATTCAGAAAATGCGACGCGTTCCGACGCATACGATCCATCGGGGTGGATGCGTCACCTGCCTGTAGGTGAGGAATGAGACTGCATGCCATAAAAAACAAAAAACATCTGAAATATTTATACATTTATTTTCCTTTTAAAGTGCCATAGAAACTGCGGGTGAACAAAAGAGGCAAGAGAAAAACCGAAAACACGAACGCAAGAAAAACGGACACCGAAATCAACACACCGGTATGCCGGAGAGACGCCAGACGGGAACCCGCCAAAAACAAAAAACACGAAGACGTGGCCAAGTCCGTTGCCAGGGAACGCAACGTGTGCCCGCAATCCCTGAACCGATTCGATTTTAACAAGGCGAAAAACAAATGGACCGAAAAATTCACACTGATGCCAATCCCGATGGCCATGACGGTTGCCGTGGCGATATTGAGTTGGATGCCGAACACGCTCATGGCCGCAAGCAGCCATATGACGGTCACGCCCACCACAGCCGTAATCGCAAAACCTGAAAACAACCCGACAAACCACCGACGGGTCAGCGCGAAGAAACAGACACAGACCAAAAGCCCCACCACCGTCAGGATACCGAAAATTCCGGAAAATTTTAATCCCACAATATGTTGTTTGTAATTCAGCCATTTTACATTGTAGCCGCCAACCCAAACCTCAAATCCGTGGGATGCCGCCAGCAGATGAACGCCCGATACCACCTGCTCGGCAAGGCGTGTGTCCGAAGAGGATATAAAAACATCCAGTGTGACTTCCGTAAAATCCTGGTTGAACAAATCATCCTGGAAGGCGTGCAGGGAGTCTCCCAGAAAATTGTCCATGAGATAATCCGTCACCGCCTGGGATTCCGGGAGCGAAGGTTGCTCAAGTCCCTGTAACTGCTGATAAACATACGAAACCAGATCCACAATCGACAAAACCCGGCTGACAACCTGATCCTGATAGACTCTCGGTTCACGCATTTGTACCCATTGATCATAAAAGTCGCAAACCTTCAGAAGGAATGCCGGAGATTCACCGCCACCTTTCGACTCCCCGCTCATGACATCCAACAGCGCCATCGTTCTATCCGCGCCCCCCAAAGGGAGGTAGGCCAGATTGCGAATGCCGACCTGAAACGCCTCAAGCCGATTCAGATTCTCAAGGGAACGGAAACCCTCGTCATCACGCACCAAAACCTTCAGATAGTCAATGCCCCCGAATTCCGTCCCCGCACGCTCCGCCGCCCGCACCACCGGATCGGACGGATCAAAATAATCCACAACCACATCATCGGTCCACGGGAGCAGGACCGCGAAGGGAACAACGGATACAGTCCCCAAAGCAAACAGGAAAAGCCCGGTCACCTTCCCTTTCGTCGAAGAAGAAAACCGTTCCCACCAAAGAACAATGCCCGGAACAGAGGTCTGAACGACAGCCGATCGACCGGCCACGCCCCATCGTTGATTCACCCATGAGAAATAAACCGGCAGAACCGACAAAGAATAAAAACTGGTGAGTAACACCCCGCAACCCGCGACAATCCCGAACTGACGGATTTGATCGATTTCAGATCGGGCCAAAGAGAAAGAACTGATGGCGGTCGTGACCGACGCAAGCGCAATCGGCACGCGCAAACGTTGAAACATATCCTTGGGAGAAAGACCCGTATCCAACAAAGCGAAATAGGGATAATCCGAACCCGCCGTAATAATCAACAGAATCGGGATAAACACAAAAATAATGCTGTACGGATACCCCAACCAACTGATCAAACCGAACAGACTGCAGAGCGACAAAAACGCCAGCAGGAAAAAGCCGGACACATGCTTGAGCTTTTTCCCGCACAACAAGAAACAAACAAGGGCGATTGTGACCGCCGCGATCCCCGGCCAAACAACTGTCTCCCGGATTGCCCGCACATCCAACGATGCATTCAGGTACACATCATCCAAAATATCCAGATGCAAACCGAAATCCTGGCGAAAGGTTTCTTGCATCTCCCTTTGCCACTCAAACACACGAATCCGGTCTTCGGGATCTTCGAGGTACGTTGCAATCAAGGCAAAACCGGATAAATCCGGATTCACCAGGAACCCGTTCAGAAAAGAGGCCAGCTCAATACGGCGGCGAACTTCCGCCCACTCTCCGGGAGATTCAGGCGGAAAATCCAAATCGATGAAAGCACGGGAATCAATGTGCCCGGTGCTGAAATCAACAGCCCGAAGATGAGCAAGCGACTTAAGGGATTCGATCTCAAAGAAACCAGAGTCTTCAACCGAAGCGACGAGAAAAGAAAACGCATCAAGAAAAGAATCTGAAAAGACTCCCATTGGGGACTCTGAGTACAAAAAGAAAGAACTATACTCTTTCGAACCACCCAGAAAATCGTCAACGACCTGTTTTTCATGAACCAAACCGGCAGTCGATTGTAATTGATCCGTCCACCCGGTCTGAAACTTCATCCCGGGCAGTTGCATGACTAAAAACACCCATACTGAAAATGCCAGCAAGAGTAAACCATGAGGATAAAATCGCATTATTTTAAACACAATATTCATTAAGGATGCCTTAATTTTTATAAATATTAATATCGCATCTATTATGGTTATTCATTATTTTAAAAATATTCACACTAAAGTCTAACATACCAATCCCTTTTTAAGATTTCTGAAATTATTAAAATATGAATCTATATTGTTTACACCTGCAACCTTAAAAGATTGGACCAACGCGTTAACGGTGTAATCAATTTCTTCAGTGCTGTGTGTGGTATTCACAATGAACCGCAGCCTTCCCTCTTTGGCACCAACTACCGGATAAGCGACAGGCGTTGTGTAAACACCAAGTTGATACAGGTTTTCAGAAACTGCGTACAAAACTTGAAGGTCAGGAATAAAAACAGGAACAATTGGACTCAGACTTTCCCCTAAATAAAAACCCGAGGATATGAGAGATTTCCTGAAATACTGATTTTTTTCATGAAGCTCTTTTGAAAACGTGTCGTTATCTGAAAACAGCTCAATAGCCTTTAATGCCGCTGCCGTATCTGCTGGCGACAAACAGGCTTGGAAAATATATGTTGACGAGTTGCATTGGAGATATGTGCAATATTTTTGATCCGCAACCATTATTCCACCCTTGGAGCCAGCAGACTTTGATAAGGTTGCTACCAAAAATTCAACCTCACTTTGAATTCCTAAAGCATGGGCTAACCCGGCTCCTTTCTCACCGTAAATACCGAAGGTATGAGCCTCATCCAAATAAAGTAGAAATTTATAACGTTCCTTCAGCAATGAAAGTTCAGCGAGAGGTGAGAAATCACCACTCATTGAATATGCTGATTCAACAACAACAAATACATTTTGAAAAACATCTGAATATTTTGCCAGCTTTTTTTCCAAATCGACCAAGTCATTATGCTTAAATGGCAAATATTTAGCACCGGAATTCTTTACACCTTCCAGAATACTGGCGTGCGCCTCTCGGTCAAACAAAACCAGATCACCGGAATTTGCAAGTGTGGAAAGACTTCCGGAATTTGCTGTATATCCTGTAGGAAAAAGTAAAACGGATTTACCTGTGTAAATTTTCTCCAACTTTTCTTTCAACCTAATGTGCAAACCGTTAAACCCAACAGACATCGCGGAAGTGCCACATCCCGAGCCATACAGATGAAGAGCTTCCGCAGCACTTCGAATGACATCGGGGTGTCGATTAAGGCCCAGATAATGATTTACCGTCCATAAAATGCACTGTTTGGAATTACCATTTAGATCTGATAACATTACATTGCTGGAACTCCCGTACTCAGCATATCGGTCATAGACAAAACGTTTATCAGAAACATCTTTTTCCTTCCTTTTATGTATTGTTTCTGAGATTATGTTTATATCGAAAACCCCATTTTTTCTTAAATGGTTTGCCAAAAGCCCGATTTGTATCTGTTCTTTCATAAATTTTGTTATCTGTGTTAGATTGATGGTTAAATTTTTTGTAATTTTTTATATGAGTTGTAGGATAAATACTTAAAATCGATATGAGAATGCAAAAGTCCCATACCGATGCGAGTCTTCTTGGCCCTCAAATTCCTTTGAGCGAATTTGGTACATGTATAACAATGATATTTTTTCACAGAACTTCGTTTCAAAGCCACAATAGGCATCGACGACCAAAGGCTTTTTGTCCACTGAATGACTCGATCGAAAAGTATTTCCGTCAAGGAATATGTTCCTTAAGACTCCTCTGACTTCAGTACCCGCAAACAAATAAAATGATTTCTGAGTTGATCCAACCTCATTGTGTGGAGCATACATTTTATCAGGAACTCCAACAGGCCCGTAATTATCGGGTAGATTTATGCCTATACGAACAACAGAACCAATTTTTCCGTGAATAAAGACATTTCCAATATTTGCTCCAGTGGAAAATATTGCATCATAAGCAAGCCCAGGCTTAGGCCGGCCACAAGGGCGATAATTTCTGACAAAACTTACATCAACCGCGGGTTCATCCAGAAGCTGATTGTCCCAACCCATAGGCTTTTGACTGTCAATCCAGCGATGAAACTCTGTTTGAGTTTGGCCCGCCAGGGCACTTGAACCCACAAGCCCGACATTCACCGAAAAAACATTTTCGGTTTTTTCAGATATGCGGACATTTGTTGCAACACCCACATAAAGCCATCCAGCGTAGGGTCTGTCGTCCTCCATTCGTTCCGACACTGTTAAATCCGATGGGGTGTATATGTGCTGAGCAAAGTATAGTGTATGAAAATAGGATGCGTTTTCAGGCAATATTTTCTCTGGGGGTTTGAACCTCGCCTGATCCTGGGCATTCCGTTCATTAAGCATAAACTCAAAGCGTGTTGAGTGGGTATAGTATCTGTCAGTACTCCCGAAAATGTCATTTTCAAAAATTAACCGAAACTCTTCTATTCCCGCTATGACGGGCAATGACAACAAACTTAACATGGAAATCGTAAATAATATGTTTATATTTTTCTTCATGTTCATTTTTCCTTTACGGTGGTTACTTGTTGTTGTTCAAAAGTGTCGATGTAGGGTGCACCAAAATCCGATCTGCGGATATCGGATAGTCCCGGATGTGGGTGAATTTGGTTGTAGGTTAGATTTTTCATACCTCAGAAAAACTCCCCGCTAACGTGGGCTGCTGATGACTCTCATGGATTTCCCATTCACCCGCTTTTACATTGGACATGTTTCCGGTTTTCCAATTCCACACAAAAACAGGTGCCACATAATGCGACAGATTGTTTACCTGAGCGTCCGTGGGCATGGGGATCATAATCGTGCTGGGTTCCTCGTTGTCTCTCCGCAGGATTAAATGCCATCCTTGATTATCGTCAGCCACTCCAACACCTCCCCAGCTTTGGACCGCCTTTCCGCCGGTGGTGGCGTCATCCAGCCGAATTTCTTGGCAAACGGTCACGATATGAAAGGGGAATGCATTTTGGTCGTTGTTATGATTGGTCAGATAGATGGATCGCCGCCGCCAATCCCATCTGCCCGCATGGATTCGATAGCCGCGATTCCACGTGACGGGTACCCGTAATTCCACCAATCTTTTGTTTTCAAAAGGGGACGTTTTTTTAAATTCCCTTCCGATGAGGCCTTTGAACGTTACGGCTCCTACTTGGCGGAACCAAGGCAAGGCTTTCACCCCCTTCAGCATCGCCACAATCCGGTTCGCCAGGAGATCCCGACCTTTCTCGATATCGTTTTGCATGGCCGCCGTCAGAACACCAAGCTGATTTGGATTCGGCGCACCGGGACTGACGAAGCTTTTCCCGGTAAATTTATTGACCCGCTTGGTTGCCATCATCCGCCCAACCTCAAAGTCGTGTGTGGAAACCTCTATACTCATAAACCCGGCGAAGGCATTGAAATAATGGCCTAAAACCTGCAGGGACGGCTTTAATTGTTCGTCTGTTTCGGGTTTTTCAGGTGATGCAGAGTTTTCAGAAGGTTCAGGTTTTTTCAAATCATAGGACAAAGGGGTAATCACGAGGGGAATCGCCATCTCCGACTTGCCGTTCATGTCGAAGCCGATGTCCAAATGCACAAGGGAGAGAACGGTATAGACTTGATCCATTGAGAGCTTGTGGTTTTTGAGCAACGTCGCCAGTTTGCTTTTTGAAACAGCCACAAACTCCCTGCAAAACTCACGGAAGAATGCCAGATTTTTTCCTTGTGCATCCTCCTCACGGCCCACCCGCATCATTTCACTGACCAAAGAGAGGGTATGGGTGGGCAACACCGATTCCGATCCAATCTGTTCAAGGACTTCTTTGCATTCATCCCGAAAGGAAAGCAATTTGTCCTCACCAATGCTTGTTGTCGGTCCCTCGTTGGGGTTTAGGTGGGCTTGGAAAATCTGTGCCCGCGCTTTGGTCCGGGCCGCGAATTTTCTCCGAACCGCATAGGCTTTTTGTCCTTCGTTGACTTTGGCCTGATTCCGCAGGGCCACCCCCACATTCGGCACCCAGGGAATGAGGCGTTCAAGGCTTCCTTTCCGATACACGCTGTTCACCCCCGCGAATTCCGACAAATGGCCGATATTCATGTTCGTGGGTTCCACATCCACCCAGGGATCCACAAAGAGCATCCATCGTTCGATTTCATCATCGGGTCCGGCCAGGCTGTCGAGAAAATTGGCCAGCTTGAATGCCTCGCGAAGCGGTTCGTTGTTGAAAGTGCCGCCGTCAATGTACGGGAAAATGCGGGTTTTATCTTTGGCAAAGACTCGTTTTTGCACCCGGTCGGGGTATTCCCAGTCGTAACGCTTCAAAAGCACGGGTTCAAAGGCCACGGGAAAAGCTCCAGACGAAAGCCCGGTGGCCGCGATCTTTTCCCAACTGGACTGATCCAACAAGCTTCCGCGGGTCCCGGGTTTATCTTCCGCTTCAGCCAGTCGAAACCAGCGACTCGGAAACGCGGTATCCGCTCCTTTTGCCTCTTTTTTCACCTCTTTGGGATCAGGAAAAAATTGATACGATGCCGATTTGTTGTCTATGCCAGCCCGTTTCTGGAAAAAGAGGTCGAAAACCCTTTCTTCACGGTGAACCCTGTTCCGCGTGACATCGGACAATCCCATTGCGATCTCCTCAGTGGCATTTGGAGGCAAATCGGAACCCCAATCCATCGGGACCAGACTGGACAGCGTGCACCCATACAGAACCCTGGGGGCCAAAAGGGCGCGCCTGTCAAACCCTTGGGTTCCCGGCTTCAACGCCATGTAGTCCCTTGCAATTTCGTCAATCACCCCCCGATTCAGCAAAGAAGGTTGATAAGCGAGATGCTTGGGGTCCACAGCGGAACCCGCCTGTTTCCGAAAAAGGTTACGAATCCCCGTCCGATTCGTCCACACGTCCCGCTGGGCCTCCTGCACCATCTCCATCGCCACAAGCTTGTTCCAGAAGCGGGTTTTCCGATTCGCCTGATTCGCAGGGGTGTGTGGCTCGCTGTCCATGTCCGCAACAGCCTTGGATGCCGGGTCATTCCCATTGAAGCGGTCCCGCAAACTGTCCTCGGCCGCAGCCCAGGCATCCGGGTCAGGATCAGCCAGAATCCGAATCATCAAACCCAGCGTAATCGCGCCCGCGCTGGCCCCAAACACACAGTCCAGGACCACATCATCATAGACAGGTTCACCTTCTTTATCTGTTTGAGAATACGCGTGAAGAATCGCCAACATAATGGCTTCCGTCAACGCGCCGCCGGAGAAGCTCCCCAAAGAGGAGCCTCCGCCCATTGCACAGCCGAGTCGAAGTGTTTTCATTTTTTTATTTCCCCATGTTTCCCCGGAATCTGTCCCAGAATTCGGCGTTGATGGAGATGCCGAAACTGACAGACTCCTCCCATTGGTCTTTCTCATCGCGCTTGCCCTCGTAAACGCTGTAGCTGACGACGAATGTGGCCCCGTGGTTGATGTCGATACCGATACCGGCGCTGTACATCATATTGAGTTCACTGAAGTTGTCGCTGTTGTGGGTGAGCACCGGTCCTGCGGCAATGACACCGGACAGCCTCCGGCCAAAATTCCGCAGCGAGAAGATGTGTCCGTCAAAGTGCCGATGGTAGGCGGGATACATTCTCATGCTGAATTGGGCCGCAAGGGCATCGGGTTCGTCGATATAGTTGACCAACATGCCGAAGCGGACCGTGTTGCTGAGCCATTCGGGGTTATTCAGCTCTTTGTGCAAGGATTCGATAAGTGCCCGGGTGCTCACATGATCGTAATCTTTGAGCACCGCAGATCTGGCGGGAGCGGCGCCATTGACAGGTGTCGAATTGGTGATTTGCAGGGTGCCCTTGACGTCTTTGTCGTCCAGCGTCCCGGTCATCTCCACGGATTGGGTTGTGCCCGCCGGGGTGGGCGGCTCCGGCCGAAGATTCATTTCAATCGCGGCGGCAATCAGTAGATCGCGAGGCCTGGCCTGCCTCGCCTGATCCATCATCTGAAACGTGGAGACAGTCTGGGTTTCGTCTTCGGATTGCATGGAACGCCAAAGAAGTTGATTGACGGGGGCGCGGTATGGGCTGATCGGGAGAATGGGGTTGAACTCCCGACCGAACACCTGGTGGTAGAGGTATTCGGCCTCCCGGTTCACCCGGATGAGTTTGATCTCGTCTGAGCGCTTCAACCGTTTTTCGATGGCCTCGATGTTTTTTCGGATTTCCCCGAGTTCGCGGATGATTTCCGGATTTTCCGTTTGTGCGCGCGTGGAAAAAGTCAACGTGCAGGTGACAAGAATAAACAGGAGTCGTCTTTTCATGGTGTGATCCTCATGATTGCAGGTGTGGGATTTTCTTTCAGATTAAAGCCGATATAGGTGGCCGTCGGATCATAGAAGGAGCGCTGCCAGAAGTTAAACTGACTGAAATGGCCGTGTTTTCGTGGAACGTAGGTCTCGAAGTTTCTGCCATAGGGGAAGGTTCGCAGATACACCCTCTTGCGAAGGTCGTCGGCGGTAAGATCCGCGTATCTGGAAGCCAGTCGCTCGGCTTCCTCCTGCAAGTAGGGGAGAGACATGGCGAAGTTCTCATAGCGGCCCGCCGTGCGATCCAGCAAGTTGTCTGGATGCACCAGCATGTTGTCGATGTACACCAGCAGGGACCCGCGGGGGGCAATAAACAACCAATTGTTTTCCCTGACCTCGTTTTTGGGGTGCAAGGTGAGATTGAAAAACTCCGTTTCCCTATGTTTCGCAAGGTAGGGCAGTACGTACTCCCCCACGTCCCGCACTGTGCAGGCCGCACCCATGAAAACGATGTCGTCAAATTTCATTTCCGGATAAAGCCGGAGCAGTTTCGAGCCGATGATGGCTCCCATGCTGTGGCAGACCAGGATGAGCTTGGGGTCTGAATCTTCAGTTTTATCTTCTAATAACGACTTGTACGTTTCAGTTTGCATGTGATGGGTAACCTCCACAAACTGCGCACCCAGTTTCGACATCACGCCTTCCGTCCATTCCGGCCCGGCGTGCAAATCAAACGGAGGCCGATGAAACATCAGGGTGGTCCGGCGACGCATGATGTCCCAGGCGGGTTCGCCAAAAGAACGGACGAATGGCGAGGAAACCATGCGGATGGGGGTAAAGACGGTGGATAACAAGGAGCCGAGGTCACCAGTTTTTTGATCAGGAAGGGCGCTTTCGGGAAGATGCCCCTGTCCCTGGTGCCATTCGAAGTAAAAATCCTGCAGGGTTCGATCTGAAATACGGTCTTCGTAGGTGCTGGGAAACGCACCGACTAAATAGTTTGCCATATTCCTCTCCCAGACATAAGGCGCACTCCCAACCATGCCGACCGTATCCCGAAACAAGACAATCGGGGAGGTAAGAACACCCCACAAAACCGAGCCGCCGCCACGGTCACGATAATCTTTTCCTTCGCGGATAAAAAACAGATTGTCCCGATAACTAGAATACAGAGAGCTTTGCCAGTTGATGGGAAGAATGTAGGGTTCGGAGGAAGAACGAGGCCCGGTCGGCCAATCCCGCAACGCCGCCGCCCGCTCCATGGAGGTGCGTTGCAGATTCAGTCCCCCGTGAATGTACACCACAACGTCTCTTCCATCTTCAAGTTGCCTCTTGATATTCTCTGCCACGGCCTGAACATATTTTTCTTCCCGGTCAAGAGGGACGGTGGATTTCATTGCCCAAAGGGAGGTATAGCGATTCTGACCCGCATTCCCCACCGGTTGCATCAGTCGTCCTCGACCATCCACCACCACAATAGAGTCCGGTTCAAATGTGCCCAGGTTTTTTGGAACCGTCCCGCAGCCGGTAAACCCGAGTACAGTCATACATAAAAATAAAACCCGGTTACATTGGTGTGTATTCATTTTTAATATTCGCTTCATGTCTATGCCCTTCAGATTAGAGTTCAAAAAAGCGTGGGGAGAGAAATTCATGTCGTCGCCTGCAATGTATTGGATTTGTGAAGTAGTTTCTTGCAAACAAGATAATTGAAACATCCGCTCCGTGTGATCTGAACGGACTCAAAGTCATCGCCCAATAAAGACGCTAATTCTTCAAAATCGTTTTTGGATTTTGGGATCATCCACCAGTCCATGATCGCCTCGCAATACCCCAGATTCGCGGCATCCGGGTCCAGATTTGCGATCAGTAGTTTTCCGCCGGGTTGAACCGCCTCGGCCATGCGCTGGCAAAGAAACCGGGACTGTTTCATTGTGAGGTAGTCAAACAGTCCAAGAGAATAGACAAAGTCAAACCCCTCGCCATCCAAAGGGCTGTATCGGAACACATTTCGGTTCACAAGTTGGTGGGGGATATCCCCTATCGAATCAAGGATATCTTTCAGTGCGAATTGATCGGTGTCGATCCCGCAGAACAATTCGATGTTAGACCGGCACGAAGACGATAATAATTCGAGTTCCCTTCCGTGGCCGCAGGCGTAGGAGGCGATACGGGCCTGACGTTCTCCTGTGCAGAAGGCCTCAAGTTCCTCCGCAATCAATTGAATACGTAGTCGGGCCGATTCGGATTGAACCGATCCGGAAGTCTGCCGATACAAAGCTTCTCCCAGGTCTCCGGAATGTCGCACAAGGGGTTCCACAACTCGATGCCGATACGCAAAATCCATAACTCGCGCATCCCCGGCAAATCCCCTGGGTTTCAGTAAGCCCCAACGTGTATACGGATCGTGAGAAAGAAAATATCGCCAATTCAGTATCTCTGGTGATTGGCGGACATACCTCCTCCACTCACCAGTCCGGGTCTGTTTACGCAATGCCTCCACCCATTGGATAAAATGGGGAGTCTGCTCGAGTGCCGGATGTTCCAATTCGGCTGGAATCATATGCAGCTCCACCCTATTCCCCCAAGATCCGCAAGAAGAGGTTTACGCCTGATTCTTCGCTGGTGATCTCCACGCGGTCCGGGGAGACACCCGCCGAATGGGCGAGGCCACGAAGCTGTTCCTCTGTTCGGTGCTCTAAAACCCATTCCCCCACCAATTCCATGTACGGACGCGATGGATTGTTGTTTCCAAAATTTCCAACCATAATTACCCCCCCCGGGGTTAATCATTGATCTGAATTTCTTGAGCATTGCCACAAATACCCGATCGGAAAAGTAATCAAATAATCCCCCTGACCAAATCAGGTCATATTTTTGCGCGGCTCGGTAGCGAACGGCATTTCCCACAATGAACGTGATGTCAGGGGAATTCCCATTCAGGGATTGATGTTTTTCACGGACAAGTTCCTTGGCGTACTGCACCGATTTGGGGTCCATGTCCAAGCAGGTGATGTGATGACGGGGCTTCTCAGGTCCCATCCAATCGTAAACATCACGTGCCGGGCCACTGGCCAAATTCAGGATTCTTTTTGGGACCTGGCCCAAATCGTCTATGCAACGGCAAAACACGTTTTTTCGGTTCCGAACTGCCTCAGGTGCTACCTGCTGGTGAAAATAATCATCCCACTTCCGCAAGTCTTCTCTCGGGCTTTTCCAGTGGGTGTATATCCGGTCAATAATCTCAAAATCGCCGGGATAGCCATGGGGCTTTCGATAGGCGAAGCCCTGCATCGTCTCACAGGTGAGGGCGTCCCCAAACACCTGTTCAATTTGCCGTTTGTCTGTTTCCGAGACAAGCCCGGCATCCGTCCCTTGCTTCAGCCGGGAAACCCAAGCCTCAAAATCAGGATAATCCTCAACATCCGGACCTCCCTTGGCGACGAGGTGGCGGATAAAATCCAGATCAGTTTTGGTCATGAAATTATGCATGGTTTTGTTTTGAGTGTTTGTCATTTCAAGTAATGGTTAAATGGAACTTGTACCTGCTTTGCCTTTGAATTGCAGAGCCTCCCACATCCCAGGCCATGCGAGGGTGACCGAGGGATTGGGAGAGTTGGGGCCGGTGTGTCGTTCGAGAAACTGGAGCGCTTTCGGGATGTTGGAGATGAATCGTCCCATAAATTGCGGGTCATCGCCGGGTTCTTGGAAGAGGTCGTCCCAGTGGACGGGGACGAGGGTTGTGGCACCGGAGGCGAGGATGACCTTGGAGAGCATGTTCCACATGTGTCCCTCCCCTGCGTCGGCGAAGTTGGCGAGGGACAGGTAGAGGACATCGGCATGGTCATCCTCCGTTAACGACTGAATGGGCAACCCGGCGCTGCCGTAGATGAGGATTCTTTTGCCCGTTCCCGCATGGGTGACGTGATACGCGAGGGTGTGGTCCATTTTCAGTCTGCTTCCCGGCGTGGGAAGTTTGAAATCTTCGGGCACTTCTCCGGTGGACAGTTTCTTAACCATTCGTTTGATCCGACTCTGACCCTCACTGTGATGAATGGGAATGGGGCGAACTGAAAATTTGCCAAAGGAATAGCCAGTGGCGGGTTCGCCGTGAAAGGTCGTGTGATCCGTCGCCGGGTCGGTGAGGATGACCTTGGGTTGCGGTGTATAGGCCTTGACCACCCGCTCCAGATTCGGCGGTCCGAGAAGGGGGATTTTCTTCGGGTCATTCGTAATCGCCTCATGCGTGGCCCAGTTCGGAGCGTCGAGAACATGGTCGTAGTGGGTGTGACTGACCAGAACCGCCCGCAGCGTTTCGAGAGGCTGAGGAAGCCTGCTGATCGCATTCGTCAGGGAGTCTTCTTTGGGATGGATGCCTCTCAGGAGGTTCCATACGGAAAACCGGCTCACCCACCCTTCATTCAGCAGCGAATCCTCCCCGTCAGTGATCCACAGGTTCACATTGCCAAACCAGATGATGCTGAGGGACGGTTCCATCACCCTTTCCTCCCCCGCAGCACCAGCGCCGACGCGCCCAGGAACACAAACAGCATCACCATGGTCGACGGTTCGGGGATACTGGCCACGCGGAAACCGGTGGTGCCGGTCCCGAGCCCAACACTCTGGCTGTACCGAATCGAGGAACGCAATTCGCTCTCACCAGCGTTCCAAGGCCCGCCGCGGTAGCTGCGGGCCTCATTGCCTACATTATTCACGCCATCGAAGGCGCTTTCCAGCCATTCCCATGTGTTTCCGCCTTGGGCCATGGTCCCGTAAAAGCTCAGTCCGCCGGCGTTGTCCACATCTGCAGGACCCTGCTGATTGGACTGTCCAAAGACTGCTGTGTCGGGATCAGTGCCTCCGCTCACCGCCGTTGGTGCCGTGTCACTTCCGGTGGCATAGAGGGAATAGTTTCCGGTGGAGGGGTCGTAATACGCCGCTTTGTACCACTCATCTTCGGAGGGCAGGAAATAATAGGCGTTGGCGTTGCGGAAGAGGTTGTTGGCATCGTAGCCGGGATCGTTGATGTCCCAGAGCTGAATGTTCTGGCTCGATCCGTATCCGTCATCCCCCGGTTGGTGCTCGAATTTGTAGGCATGGGAATACCCAGCCTGCTCATTCAGAAAATTCACAAACCGCGCCGCCTGATTCCAATTCACAACTGTTGCGGGCTGGTCGGCGGTTCGGGTTGTCTGGGTGAAGCCGAGACCCGCTTCTGCATCGGCCTTTTCCATCATGGCCGTGCTGATCGCATACGTGCTGATCCGGTATTCATACCCCACCGATCCATAGCCGTCACCACCACTTTCGCCGTGACTGCGATTATCGCTGGACTGGGCCAGGTTTCCGGGATTTCCGATCCCGACAAAGTCGATGCTGAAGGCATTCGCGCCGGAGCCGAAGCTGTCCTGGGCCGTGGCGGAAAGCATCCCCAGTCCAAAAAGACCGGAGAAGAGGATGGATTTCATCAGGGTTGTTTTCATGTTCGGGTTCCTTTGGAATTCATGCCCCAACCCGTAGAACGAATTGACGCAAAGGTTTCAAGAATCACGCCAACATCATACCATAGGTCGCCCGTCCTGCATATCGGGGCAACTCCCCTATTTTTTCGAAAAAACACGTTTTTGGTTTTTGCGTTTTTTGGATGTAAATCATTGCTGAAAAATGATTTGCATTTGTTTGACATACCAAACACGCAAAATTCATTTTTATGTTTTTTTGATGAGGGGATTTCAAGTGCGGAGTGCGGAGTGCGGAGTGCGGAATGCGGAGTGTGTTGTGGGTTGTCTGTTGCCAGTTTCAGGGTTCGATGTTCGCCCCACGCTCCACGCCCACGCTCCATGCCCCACGCTCCTTGCCCTCATTTACCTCTGCCTCCCTCCTTCTCAATCCACCTCCTTCTGCTTCCTTTACGTCCTCCCATTCAAAAATCTCGATGGCTGGAAACGGGGGTTCCACTCTTATAGACCGCCTGCCGCCAGTGGCGGGTCGCCAGTGATGCGCCTCACTCCGCGGAGGATAACGCCCGCAAGGCTTCAGCGAATACGGCCATGGCCGCGTCGGGCGCTTCGCAGGAGCGCGGATAATAGTAATAGGTCAAATGATCCCAGCCCTGGGCAAACACTTCGGGCAAGCGTCTGCGCACCAATTCGTGACAGGAGGCGGGCAAGGCATGATTTTCGATCAGGGCGTAGGCCTCTTTTCCCTGTTCGCGGGCGGCCCGGATAAACTCCGCGCCCTGATCCAAAAGGAATTTCGAGGGCGCCCCCCCGGAACCATTGTCATCCATGCCGCCATCCGCGCGATGCCAGGGACGTCCATCACAACCAAAGGCGTGCAGAGGCGAAATCGCGGCACAGGCTTGAATTTGGTCCGGCGGACAGTGTCCATAGATAAACGCCGCCGTTTTCAGGTCGGGTTTGACCGAAAGAGCATGGGCATTGACCCGCCCGAAGAAATCGGCCTGGGCCCGGAGATGCGCCACGGGGTCGGCAATGGATTCGCCCATCGCCTCTTTCGCCGAAGGGGAATGGTCCACCACATACAAGGCCTTCAACTCGTCCCAAATGATGCCCGATACCGGCCACAGCCTCAGCATGGTTTCCATGGACTTGGCAAAAAACTCGAACACCGCCGGATGGTGCACCGAGGCATAGGGACCAAACCCCCCGTACCAGATCGAGCCATCCTCCTGCAGGGCCGCGATTTCAGGATGCAAGGCCGTGTACAAACAAGGCACCTTCGGACACCCCGCCACCAAATTGCCCCACCGCGAGGGCGTCAGCCACACCTCCATGCCCAAGGCGCGCGCCTCCCGGCAAATGAGATCCACGTTTTCCACGGCGGCGGTCAGATCCTGCTCCAGAATCCCCAGCACCACCGCGTTGGTGCCACAATCCGCCATCCACCGAAGATCCTCCCGCACATGACGGGGCACTTGGGTGTACAGATGGGCACGAAAATAATAGGCACTCAGAAAAGGACGTTTTGACATGGTCACCCATCCACCTGAAAATCAGCTGAAAGTCAAGCCCCCTATGACGCATCCGCCCGCATCGCCATCGCCGCCAACGCCGCCACACAGGCCGTGTCGGATCTCAGAATCCGATGCGTCATCCCCACCCGCCGGAATCCGGCCGTTTCAAAAAGATCCAGTTCAAAGGGAACCCAGCCTCCTTCCGGCCCCACGGCAAGCAGAGAACGGCGTTCAGAAGGCGCAGGATTTTCCTGCAAGACTTGAAGCAATGGTGCGCCGCCATGCGGATGCAACAGCAACCGCTCCCCGGCATCACTGCACCCATCCAGTTCATCCTCCAAAAACACCTTTAGCCGACGCACCACGCGCACCGTCGGCAACAAAGTGTCTCCCGCCTGCGTCAGCCCCTCCAGCAGCAGGTCCCGCATCGTCTCCGACTCCAAAACATGGGTATCAAAATACGGACGCTCCACGCGCGAGGCGTTGGTGAGATAGAGATTGCCCACCCCCAAGGCCGCGATTTGCGGCAGCAGACGTCTCAAAACCTTCGGACGCGGCAGCGCCAACAGCAAATCCACCGACGGTTTCCGGGGACCGTCCCCCGCCTCCACCGCCACCCGCACCTCGCCGGCGGTCACCTGCAAAACCCGCCCCACCCGCAACGGTCCCTCGATTTCACCGATTTTCAGGCAGTCCCCTACC
Organism: Verrucomicrobiota bacterium; assembly: GCA_020831635.1. Taxonomy (GTDB): domain Bacteria; phylum Verrucomicrobiota; class Kiritimatiellia; order SS1-B-03-39; family UBA6053; genus PXAS01. The sequence continues at coordinate 24,425 of JAFIGC010000054.1, forward strand.
CCGGCCCGCAGCACTTCCCGGATGTGACGCGCTTTTTCCGTCCGGAAAATCACCACATTCTGCACACAATCGCTTTTTTCGTATAAAATTCGGTTCATCAAACCCCCATACCGCATTTTCCGAGCATCGGAAGCCAGAAAAAAAGCTTTTCCGAGCGTCGGAAAACCGTTTAAAGGGAACTGAAATGAATTTATTGGCATTTGTATCTTCCCTTGGACACCGCAAAGGCCCGGACCATTTGGCTCTGGGCCTTTGGGGCGAGAAACGCGCGGAAAAAATGTTGCGGCGCAAGGGATTGAAAATTCTGGGACGGCGCGTGCGGGTGGGACGTCATGATGAATTGGACCTGATCGCCCGGTCCGGGGATCTGCTGGTGGTGGTGGAGGTGAAAACCCGCAGCCAAGAGGGATTGGAACCTCCGCGAAAATCCGTCACCTACGAAAAACAACGCCGATTGAGCCGTGCCGCCGTACGCTATGCGCGTAGACTGCGTCCGAAACCCGCGGGCATTCGCTTCGATATCGTGGAGGTCATCGGCTCGCCCGGCAAACCGCGCCCGGAAATCAGGCATCTCCCCGGCGCGTTCGGTTTGAATTCCGATTATCGGATTTAGCCCTGAATCCGTGAGAGATTTGCAAAGAAGGCGTGCAAGATCATGGAGCGAAAGGAATTGTCGGAAACCGTGCCATACCCGTGCGGTCTGACGAGGGTTCCCGACAATCCATTTCCGCAAAGTCCGAACATGAAAAAGCAGCATCCCAACGGGATGCCACTCTCTTACAAATCGAAAAACGCGCGGTAAAACCGCTTTGGACCGTTTGCCGTTTCGGCATCATGGACGAAGGTCCACGACTCGGTGTCCGGCGTCGCGCTGGTGACGAAGGACCAACTTTGGAGATCCGTGCTGGTTTGAAGGGTCAAGGGATAATGCGGAGCGGTCCTGAGCACCAGGGTCACATCGCCTGCGGATGACCGGGAGATGTCGGTGAACTTCAGCGTCTCGGCAAACGTCGGCACTGCGGCCATTGCCGCCAACGCCGCTTCCTTCGCCTCCGCCACGCCTTCCGGATCGGGCGCCTCTTGAATCGCCGTGTCCCCATCCGCCTTGGCGGCTTTCAACGCCGTCCAATTGGCGAAGGTGTAGTAGTTGGCTTCCAAATAGATCGCCAGCGCCGAATCAAGCTCGTCCATCGCCGCGGCTTGGATCGCCGGCAACGTCTCGACCAGCCCAAGGTTCATACCGAGGTGCGTGGTTCCGCCCTGAACCTCAAACGCCGCCGTCGAAACAAATTCGCCCACGTCGCCGGACATCCCGTCGCTGGTGATGCGGTAATCGGTGGTGACGTTTGAAAGATCCCAGCGGACGAGGAAAATGCCCGGCTGCACACCTTCGAACAGATAATTTCCGTCGGCATCGGTCACGGTGTCGGCCACAACCACGGGCGGAGGATCGCCCACGGGCGGGGTTCCGGTTACCGCTGAAATTGTCGTGGTGTCCAATGCGATTGCGCCGGCCGCCGAACCGGCCAGGGCCCGACCGTTCATGGTTGCGGCGGCACCGAATGAGATCGTGGCGCCTCCGAGGATCGTCCCCTCCATGTGCGCACCAGCTCCCATGGAAACCGCACCGTCGACGATCCAAAAGATATTCGCGCTTTGCGCCTCATTCGTGAGCAGTACATTTCCCGCGGTGGCGGCGGCACTGAAAGCGCCCACGATTTGTATGATGAAAACACCCTCGGGGTCTCCATCGGCATCAAGGGTCACCGGGGTGGCCAAAGTCGCGGCCCCGCCGATTTTATACACGCCGGGGGTTAAAGTCGTTCCGCCCAACTCATACGCCGCGGCGGACAAGAGAACATCATAGGATCGATTCTTTCCCTCATTGTATGCCGCGGAAACATCGTCCAAAGCGATGGTTGCAACCGGATCCCCCGTGGAATAAATGGTTCCATCCGAGGTGATTGCCGGGGCGATGGCGCCCGCACCCGACCCCACGTCTTTTTCGACATGGCCGGTTCCGGAAATCGCTCCGACGGCCAGGGCTCCGAACTGGGCGGCGGTTCCAAGGTCGATGGTCAACCCTTCGGAAACAAACTGCAGCAGGGCGACGGGCACATTGGCGAACCCGGTGGTTTCTGCCGGATCTTGAATGCCGTCGTCGTTCGCGTCCAACCAGACCCGTCCACCCACGAGGGAAGGTTCCACCGGCACTAAAATTGTCGTGTCGATCGCGATGGTGCCCGCGGCTGTGCCGGCCATAATTCGACCGTTAATCGTTGTGCTCGCGCCAAATGCGATGGCGGCGCCCCCGAGAACCGTCCCCTCCATATGCGTGCTTGCCCCCATGGAAACAGCCCCTTCAACGATCCAAAAAATATTCGCGCTTTGCGCCTCATTCGTGAGCAGCACATTCCCAACGGATGCGGTCGCACTGAGCGCTCCCTCGATTTGTATGATAAAAACCGCATCCGGGTCTCCTTTGGCATTCAGAGTCACCGGGGTGGCCAAAGTCGCGGCGCCTCCTATTTTATACACGCCGGGAGATAACGTCTTTCCGCCCAGCTCATACGCGGCGGCGGACAATAGAATATCATAGGGCCGATTGAACCCCTCATTGTAGGCCGTGGCAAAATCGTCCAACGCGGTCATGACCACCGCATCACCCATGGGATAAATTGTACCTGAAGAGGTGATGGCCGGGGCGATGGCGCCCGTGCCCGACCCCACATCGCCTTCGACATGGCCGGTTCCCGAAATGGCCCCGCCCGCCAAGGCACCGAAATTTTCAGCGGTTCCAAGGTCGACGGGTTCAGTGCCTGCCGCCGACAAGATTCCGCCAGGGACCGCCATGACCATTGCCAAAAAAAGGCAACTGAGCCTCATTTGCGCTCTGCCGGCACACACTCGCGGGCCGTCTGTGCGTATCAAATCGGCATCTCCGCCGTTGGGATCTATCATCGTATGGGTTTTCATGGGGCAATTCCTTTTGGATTTGAGGTCGAAGCGGCGTTTCGCAGGAAAAAGCCAGTATAGCGCCCCAAGTTTCGTTTCGCCACGGGGAATAACCCTACCGCACGTGTACGATGCAAACCCCAACGCAGCTTTCATCCGCATCCGAAAAGGTGGAAAGGACTGTACCTTTTCCCATTCCCAGTCCGCCTCCCCTTTTGCAGCCGCAATCTCCTCGCCGAAGGCGCTCTCTCCCCCGGAGATATTTTTGAATTCCCCTCCTTTACACTTGTTCCCCCCTCCCGTCCTGATATGAATGATTTCATGCGCTTTGCGCTCATTTTCACTCTTTTTTCTTCCTTGCCTGGCCCCGTTTCCCCGGGATGTCACCGGGCGTAGCCTGCTCAATTTTCCTCATGCTCCCTCCCCAAAGTCCCATGTCCAATCCCCAAACCTCCTCAATCGATTCCGCGCCACGTTCCTCTTCCGACCCGAAAGGCTCCGTCCCCAATACATCCGTGCTGGTCACGGGCTCCGCGGGCTTTATCGGCTCCCATGTGGTCCTGCACCTTCTCGAACGCGGCGATACCGTCATCGGCGTGGACTGTATGAACGATTACTACGACGTGACCCTCAAAAAAGCCCGCCTGGCCCGTTTTGCCGATCATCCGAACTACACTCACGTCCATGCCGACCTCGCGGACCGGGACGCCATGGAAGCGCTTTTCAGCACCCACAACCCCAAAAAGGTCGTGAACCTCGCCGCCCAGGCGGGTGTGCGCTATGCCGCGCAGAATCCGCATGTCTATGTCAGCAGCAATGTCACCGGGTTCCTCCATATCCTCGAAGGTTGCCGACACCACGGCGTCGAGCATCTCGTCTACGCCTCCACCAGTTCCGTCTACGGCGCCAACACCACCATGCCCTTCTCGGAACACCACCACTGCGAACATCCCCTCACCCTCTATTCCGCCACCAAAAAAGCCAACGAAATGATGGCCCACGGCTACGCGCATCTCTACGGCTTCCCCTGCACCGGCCTCCGCTTTTTCACCGTGTACGGCCCCTGGGGACGCCCGGACATGGCCCTCTTTCTCTTCACAAAGGCCATTCTCGCCGGCGACCCTATCCGCGTCTTCAACCACGGACACCACAAACGCAGCTTCACCTACGTCGACGACATCGTCGAAGGCGTGGTCCGCATTCTCGACCGCCCCGCCCAACCCAATCCCGATTGGAACTCCGACCAGCCCGACCCCGCCACCGGCAACGCCCCCTACCGCATCTACAACATCGGCAGCCCCGACACCGTCCCCCTTCTCCGCTACATCGAAGTCCTCGAAGAAAAACTCGGCAAAAAAGCCACCATGGAACTCCTCCCCCTCCAGCCCGGCGACGTCCCCGACACCGAAGCCGACGTCAGCGAACTCGCCATCGCCACCGAATTCACCCCCAGGGTCAGCGTCGAAGAAGGCGTCGGCCGCTTCGTGGATTGGTACAAATATTATTATAAATAGTTCGGAGTCCCGCGTTTACGCGGTTTCAGCGATGGGCCTTCAGGCCCGGAGCAATCTTCGGCCAACACACATTTTTCAAAGTTCGATGTTCGACGTTCGTTTTTCGACGTTCAATATCCCTTATCCTTATCCCTTATCCGCGGCGGAGCCGCTCTTCCCCCCTCGAAGCAAGCTTCTTCGTTCCCAAAGCGGAAGCAAGCTTCCGCACTCCAAATAAGCTTCGCTCCCCCCTGCAATCCCTGCGCCGCGAAGCGGCAACCCTGCAATCCCTGCCCTCTCTCCTTCTTCCCTCTCTCCTTCTTTCCTTCTTTCCTTCTTTCCTTCTTTCCTTCTTCCCTGACCTCTAACCTCTGACCTCTCTCTATGCCCTCCCCCAACGCTCCCTCCCCCATCATCGCCGTCATCGGCCTCGGCTACGTCGGTCTCCCCCTTGCCATTGAATTTGGCAAAAAACGCCCCACCATTGGCTTTGATCTCTCCACCGCCAAAATCGACGCCTATCAAAACGGCATCGACCCCACCGGTGAAGTGGCCAAAGATCAGTTCCAAGCCTCTGCCCACCTCAAACTAACCCATCGACCCGAAGATCTGGCCTCTGCCGACGTGCTCATCATCGCCGTGCCCACGCCGGTCGACGAAGCCCGCATCCCCGATTTGCGTCCCCTCCTCGGCGCCACCGCCACCGCCGGAAAACACCTGAAAAAAGGGGCCATCGTCGTCTTCGAATCCACCGTCTATCCCGGGGCCACCGAAGAGGATTGCGTCCCCGTGCTCGAACGGGAATCCGGACTCAAATGGAAACAAGACTTTCACGTCGGCTACAGTCCCGAACGCATCAACCCGGGCGACAAAGAACGCACCCTCACCAAAATCACCAAAGTCGTTTCCGGCGATGATGCCGACACCCTGGAAACCGTGGCCGCCCTCTACGGCGAAATCATTACTGCCGGGGTGTACCGCGCCGCCACCATCAAGGTCGCCGAAGCCGCCAAGGTCATTGAAAACACCCAGCGCGACCTCAACATCGCCCTCATGAACGAACTCGCGGTCATTTTCGACCGCATGGGCATCGACACCCGGGAAGTGCTCGAAGCCGCCGGCACCAAGTGGAATTTTCTCAAATTCTTCCCCGGACTCGTCGGCGGACACTGCATCGGGGTCGACCCCTATTATCTGACCCACAAAGCCGAAATGCTCGGCTATCATCCCCAGGTCATCCTCGCCGGACGCCGCATCAACGACGGCATGGGCAAATTCATCGCAGAGAAAACCATCAAGGAAATGATCGCCCGCGACATTCAAATCCGGGGCGCGAAAATCCTGTGCCTCGGGCTCACCTTCAAAGAAAACTGCGCCGACCTCCGCAACAGCAAAGTCATCGACGTCATTCGCGAAATCCAAGACTACGGATGCGAAGTCATCGTCCACGACCCCCTCGCCTGCCCCAAAGAGGCCCAACACGAGTACGGGGTCACCTTGACCCCCTGGGACGACATCCCCCCCGTCCAAGCCATCGTCGCCGCCGTCGCCCACCGCGAATACCTCGAAAGCCCCCTGACCGAACTCCTCGCCCCACTGCAACCTGGCGGCGTCTTCACCGACATCAAATCCATCCACGACGCCAAATCCATCCAAAACGCCGGGCACACCGTCTGGCGACTGTGAGCGCCTTCGGCGCGAAGATGCGCTCGCAGGCTCGCTGGATATGCGCTCGCAAGCTCGCTGGATATGCGCTCG
>JAFIGC010000002.1 GCA_020831635.1 Verrucomicrobiota bacterium
ATGTTACTTATATGTAGAGGTTTGTGCGGAATTAGCCCGTGAACTTCAGTCTAATAGTCAAGCGTTTAAGTTCTATTATTTTTATCGAGTATATTTCATGCCTATTATATAAAAAGGAAACCGCAAAACGCGGGAACACGCATTGCGGCAATTCCAATTCGATATTCATTTTCGATAGCAAACATCGATCCTAAAACACCACCCCGATCATGGCCCGGGTGCCCACGGTGTTTTCAGTGGTGACGGAGACCCCGCCATTGACATAGACATTCCGCTTGCCTTCGCCGCCGTTCAAACGGTGGGTCACCGTCACCCCCACGGCGCTTTCACCTTCGTAGTGTCCCACTCCGGCCATGACCGCGGTCTGGCCTTCGTCCATCGGCGGCACGATCGGCGCCAGCGAAAGGGCGGCGGCCACCCCGCTGTAGGCTTTGCCTTCCACATCGCTCACCCGCCGATCCAACCGCTGGATGGCGGCGGCGTTTTGCTCGATGAGGGCACGATTTTCGTTGATCAGGTTACGGTTTTGGCTGATGCGGCGGGAATGTGAATTGAGGCGGACCTCATGATCCTGCAGTTTCTGGCTGATGCGGCGGGAATGTGAATTGAGGCGGACCTCATGATCCTCCAGTTTCTGGCTGTTGGCATTCACCCCGTCTTGAACCCCCTGAAGCTGGTTCACATTCACCGCGTCGGTGCCGTCCACCCCGGGGGCGACGTTGGTGATGCGGCGTTCGGCGCCCGCCGCGCCCACACTCACCGTGTCATCCTGATCCGCCACACTGTTCGCGCCCAGAGCCACGGAGTTATTGCCGGAGGCGTTGGCGAAATCGCCCACCGCCGTGGTGGTGGGCCCGTTGCCTGCGCCCCCACGCCCACGGCCACCGAGGACAGGGCGGTGGCGCCGTCACCGATGGCCACCGATCCGGCGGAGGCCGCGTTCGCGTTGCGTCCGATGGCGATGGCACCTTCGCTGATGGCAATCGCGGAAGATCCCGCCGCGAGGCTGAAGTCTCCGGATGCGGCGGAATCAAAGCTGATCGCGGTGCTTTGCTCACCGCTGGCCAAGTTGGAGGTGCCAAAGGCGGACGCTCCATCTCCCAACGCGTAATTGTAGCCTCCAACCGCAACCGCATTCATCTGGTTGGCCACGTTGTGATGCCCCAAAGCCGCGGTGAAATCGGACGAAGCCTCGTTTTCAACCCCAATCGCCGTGCTGGTGAAACTGTCAGCGTTATTCCCATATCCAGCCGCGACTGAACGGCTTCCCGACGCGTAGTTCCGGTTGCCCAGGGCCGTGCTGTTCAGGCCGGACGCGTTGTTCAAATACCCGACGGCACTGCTGTTTTCCCCGGCGTCCAGGAACGGATCCGCCAACCCGGCGTTGGCCCGCTCAATGTCGTTGTTGTTGCCGAAGCCAAAGGCTGAAGAGCGTATGCCTTGTGTGTGATTCCGGTTCCCCATGGCACTGGCCCACTCGGCAGTGCTTCGATTGAACACCCCGAACGCGGATGATTCCTCCCCTGAGCCGAAATTCTCGAATCCCATGGCGTTTGCCAGCCGGCCACTGGTGGTATTTCGGGCCCCAAACGCACTGCTGAAATTTTCTTGCGCCCGGTTGTCGTACCCAAATGCCTGCGCTCGATCAGCAGAGGCCAGGTTGCCGTCACCCACCGCGACTGCCGCGAGGGCCAACGCGGAATTTTGTCCTCCCAAGGCAACCGAACGGATATCCGTGGTCCGGTTTCGGTCTCCGACCGCCGTGCTGACTGAACCCAGGGCATAGTTCCGGCTCCCGACCGCCGTGCTGTTGTTTCCCCCCGCGTTGTTCACATATCCCACCGCAGTGCTGTTTTCGCCCGGATCCAAAAACGGAACAATCAACCCCAGGTTGTTTCGCACGACGTCGTTGTTGTTTCCATACCCCACGGCGGTGCGGATGGAGTCGTTTCCCGAGGCGACGTTTTGCCAACCCACGGCCAAGTTTGAGGCGTTGTTCCCACTCGCGTCGTTTGTCGTGCCCAGTGCCGTGTTCGCCGCATTCGTTCCGCTGCTACTGTTGCTCCATCCACCTGAAAGGTTCGAAGACGCGTCCCCGGAAGCGTTGTTGGACCCTCCAACCGAGGTGTTGATACTCAGACCGCCGGAGGCGTTGTTGGAATTGCCCACCGCCGTGTTGGAACCGGTCGTGGGGGCGGAGGCATTGTTCTCAAAACCCAAAGCCGTGTTGCTGGAGTTCCCCCCCGACGCGTTGTTGTCGGAGCCCCCGGCGGTATTGTTGTTTGTGCCGATGCCGCTCACATCGTTGCCTGAGCCACCCAAATCGGTGTCCGCAGCATAAAGCGGGGAAGTGAGTACGAGGCAGGCTAAAAACAGGATCTGGATGGGTTTCATGAGGGGTTCCGTTTTGGGTTTGAAAGTACTGATCATAGAAAAACATGACTGGTGCCAATTCCTATGGATGGACGACGACATGATCGGCACAATACGCACATTCCAATCCTTCGGGTATCCCCCAAAAGAGGGGGGGACTTTGTTTTCCCGTCACATCTTCGACATCGCGGCCAATTCCACCCGGCTGCGCACTCCCCGTTTCCGCAGCAGTTGTTTCACATGCCCTTTGACCGTGTGCAATCCGATTCCCAGGATCATGGCGATCTCCCCGTCGCTTTTCCCTTCAACCACCCAACTGTACACTTCAGACTCTCTGGGCGTGAAAGGGTGAGTTGCGGTCCTCTGAACCTGTTCGATCAATATAAAACCTTGTGCGCCCCAATTTCTTCTCAATCTCAAATGGATGTCCGCACACGGTCCCGACATCACAAACCCTGTAAGCTGCTGTTCCAAACAACCTCGCAGCAAAGCGTCCACTTCACCTTGCACCCAGGCGCGCCCTTTCATCCGCAGAGCTTCCAAGCGGCTTCCGGTCAAGCTTTCCCAGCGGGGAAAGTGTAGAAGGAATTGCGCCTGCAGCTCGGACCCCGTTTTCCCGTGGTGAACAAGCCGATGCCCGGCGTCCGCCTCTTGTAAATCTTTCTTCACTTGAAAAAGGGCCGCATTGGCAAAGGCCTGCTCTAAATGGGGGCCCAACAGAGACAATAAACGCGACTCCTTGTCCCTGAATCCCCGCCGGGAACGAAGAATGCCGATCATCACTTTGTGACCATGTCCACGATCAATATCCAAGGTCAAATGGTCGCGGACTTCGTCCTTCAACAAATAATCACGGTACAGCGGATGCTCCCGCCAGTCCAAATCTCCCATCATGGTGGACAGCGCTTTGGTTGCATAGGGCTGACCCGGCACCGCCGCCCAAATGGGATGGTCTTTCGCGGCGCCGGATTCGTTGAGCGCCTCCACAAAATTCGGGGTTGTAAACGGATGTTTCAACCGCAACTGCACCGCTTCCTTTGCCTGCGGGTTGTGCAATCCGACGATCGCATTTTCACCCGGAATCAGACTGGGCAATTCCTCCAACAGCCAGAGCGCCAACTCCTCCTCCGGGCGAAGCTCATACAAATTCATCAGAAAATCATGTAGTGGTTTTTCCATGATCTCCCTGAATCAAGACGAAGGAAGCCCCGTGTGCGTCATGGCCCGGATCGCGGCGGTACGATTTTCCACGCCCAATTTCCGAAAGGAGTGTTTCAGATGGGTTTTCACGGTTTCTGGGCCCATGCCCAAAATGGCCGCGATTTCCAAGTTGCGTTTTCCCCGCACCACCCAAGCCATCACTTCCTGTTCTCGCGGAGTCAAAAGCGTGGATTCCCGGGGACCCTGCGCGTGATGGATGCGATGGCCCAAGACATACCCCATGCGCCGGTAATCCCGAAACAGATGAAAACTCAAGCAAGTCCTCCCGATTTCTACCCGCCACCCCTTGGGATCCAGGCAAAAAGCGCCCCGATTCAATTTGTCCGTCTCCCTGCGCACCCACTGACAAAGCGAGGGGATCCAAGACTCCGTGTTTTCCTCAAAAAGATTGCGCAGCAAATACACCGCCATGGCTTCCACTTCTTTGACGCGCAAACCCGTGTGATGCGCGCTGTGCAGGTCCCCGTGGGATTCCCGCCGCGCGTCCAATTCATCCATGACGCGCGCATTGGCAAAGGCCCGATGGAAATGAGGTTGCAGTTCCCTCATGCATTTTTGTTCCGCGTCCGTAAAGCCCGGACGGGAGCGGATCACCCCCACCGAAGTGAAATCCGCGGAGGATGCTCCAAACTCCACGTTAATATGATCCCGGACCCGGTCCGCCCGCAGCAACTCCCGATAAAACGGATTCTCCCGCCACGTCGGACCACTGCACATTTCCGAAAGCACTTTCACCCGGTTCACCGGATCCAGAATCCGCGTCCAGAAGGGATGACATCCCAAGAGGCCGGTTTCATTCGCCTCTGGTAAAAATTGCGAGGCGTGGAAAGGTGTTTTCAACAAGATGCCCGTCATCTTGCGCCGAGAGGCGTCATGCCGTCCGATCATCACGTTGTCACCCGGAACCCATTCGGGCAAACGGGCCATGATGTATTTGGACAAGGCTTCCGTCCCCTGCAACCGATAAAGAGTCGCAAGAAAATTCGAGTGGAGTAGTTTGGATTGATAGGTCTTCATCGGGACTTGAGTGAAAAATTCACCCAGCGCATCAAAAAGGACATGGGATCCGGACGGTTGGATCCAATGTCATTTGAAAAATCCGATTCGATCTGTCAATCAATAAAAATCATTCGCCGATGGCGTCGGCGACTTCGGCGGCGAGCTGATACAATTCAAGGGCGCGGGCCTGCCAGCCGGAGCCGGCGAACCAGTCCCAGGTGTCTTCCGAACCTTCGCCGATGACAAAGTGGGTGATCCGCTCGATTTTGTTGGCCCGGACACGGTCCAGGAGCGCCTCGTCGAGTTGGTCGGCATGGTGATGATAGGCCCGATCCAGAAGGAGGGCGGCTTCATTTTCCTGGAGACCGGTCCGCAGGGCCTCATAGCGCACGGAACCCACCGCGCCCTCGGGGCCGGGATGGGTGAAATAGCGGGGATTGCCCCGGTAGAGATTGTGCCAGCGTTGATAGCGTCCGATGATGGGATTGTTGCCATCCACCGCCCAAAAATCGAGGGCGATGCGGGAGAGGCCGACAAAACGTTCGGTGGTCATCATCATCTCCATGGCGGTCATGTAGGTGCCGGGATGGGAGGTGTTGCTCATGAGTGCGCGGGCGGAGGAGAGGTCGTAAAAATGGAAGTCCTGTCCCATGCGCAAAAAGCCGTCCAAGAAACGCTCCTGCGGAAAGCGTCGGAAATCGGGCCAGTAAGGCAAAACGCGATAGCCGATGTCCCAGCCGTCCACGGTTAATTCGCCATCTGCGGGACGGGGATGTCCGCGCGCGTGGGTGAACATTGCCCAACGGATATCCGGGGCGGCTTCCTCGAAAAAGTCGCGGATGGACTGGCTTTGCGCCCAGGAATCCCCGAACACACCGAATTGAAGGGCCTCCTCCGACCAGTCGAGATCGTTGACGATTTCCCGTATGCCGTCAAAGACGGGTTTCCAAAACGCAACCGCGCCTTCGCTGCCGTATTGCGGGGCTTGAAACTCCGAGGTGTTTCCATTGGCATCCACGCGGGTGACCACGAGGTTGACGGGACGGTTTCCGCCTTCATAGAGGTAGAGCACCAAGGCGGATTGGGGGCCCGCATGACGGTCCACCATTTCCAGGTAGCGCCGAAGTACGGACAAGTCGGGTTCGAGGTTGCCGTCGCGTCCTTCCCGCCAACGCACCATGGTCTCCTCGTTGCTGAGGTGGGTGCGGCGGATGAGCGGGACATAGGTGATGTCGTTGCCGAGTTCGCCGAGTAACTGGATGGAGGGTTCGAGGACTTCGAAATGTTCGTCGGACCAGAGGTCGACCCGATACTGCGAGGCCACCGTGTCCGGGCTTTGCAGCACGCCGAGGGCGGAAATGAAATTCCGCGGATCGGGAGCCCGCCAAGGACCGACGTCCACTTGGACGGGGCGTTCCCGGTCGGGGTGTCCCTCCAATTCGACCGTGAGGGTGCCGCGATAGCGCCCCGGGGCGGTGTCGGGCGGAACGCGGACGGTGAGCATGGCGGCGGAAGGGGAACTGCGATCCGTCAATTGCGGCTGCAGTCCCGGGCCGGGATAGCGAAGTTGAAACGCATCGGAGGAAAGTCGGTCACCCGATTCGGTGACCAGATCGGAGATCGTGAGATTGTAGGAAGGCACGTCACTGCCGTCGTGGGTGGACACCACCACTTGGGCGTTGCCGACCCCGTTCCGAGGGGCGACCAAGCGGATCGGGGCCCCGTTTTCCAAGGGGTCCGCATAGGGAATGGATTCGCCGACCCGCTCCAAGAGATTGGCACCCCAAACGTTGATACCTTCCGGCGCGGTCAGGTTGGGTGTGATTGCCGCGGGTCGTTCCGCTTGGAGGTGAACCGCCATCAGCCCGAGGGTGGACCAGTTTGCCCGTCCCCCCGCGTATCGGGCCCAGTCGGAACGGTAAGCTGCCGGATGAAGTTGCAGGCCGAGCACATTGACGCCTTCGCGCAGATGGCGGGCGGGAATGCGGATTTCCCCGGCATCGCGTATGCGGCGATTGACGTTCTCGGTGAAATCCCCGCCCTGCCATTCGCGCGGGGGAGGGATGGCGCTGTCGTCGTGACGGTATACGTCATCGGGATAGTCCTCCGCCAAAGTTTGCCGGTCCCGTTCCCCGTCTTCCAGATGCCGCCGGGCCACCTCCTCGCCATTTACGAACACCGCGACACCGCCCCGGTAGCGGAGGCGCAGGATCAGATCCCCGGCATCGTCTGGATCGTCCACTTGAAATTTCCCGCGGAGGGTGAGCAGATTGAGTTGTGCGGGGGCGTTGAAGCCCCATCCTTCGCCGTCATTGCCCGCAAACCAAGGACCGCTGCGCCGGATCCAATCGGCGTCCTCGAAATCGGTTTCCGCCCATTCCGAATCCGGCGCGGGGGTTTCCGGACCCGGACGGAAGTCGGGTTCCTCCCGGCTTCCCAGAATGGGGCCGCCCCAAGTGTAATGCACCCGCCAAGGACTTTGCGCATTTAAAATTTCGCCGGCGAACAAGCTGACAGGAAAAAAAAGGGCGAACCCCGCGAACACGATAACGAATCTGATGAATCCAAACATGCAAGCACCATAACCGACATGATCAAAGGATGCAAAGGAAAATCGGGATGAGCGGCCTTTTCCGACGCTCGGAACGCCATTGGAAAAGTCTTCCGACGCTCGGAAAACACAATTCAGACGAGATCTATCTGCCGATGCCCCTGCGGTCCAGCAGGCTGCCTTCGGCGCGGTAAAGTTCCAGCAGGGCGATGCGGGCGTTGACCTTGGCGTTTTGCTCTTCGATCATGGCGTTGAGCAGATCTCGCTGGGCCTGGGCCACTTGGAGGGCGGTGACGGCGCCGACATCGAAGCGCTCCACCTCCGAAGCCACCGTGAGTTCTTGCAAGCGACGGGTTTCGGCGCTGGCGGCCACCTGTTGTTCGGCCCGGTCCAATTCATTGAGGGCCAGGTGAATGCCGGTGCGAATGAGGCGTTCCAGATTGAGGACGGCGGCGTGGGCCTGGTCTTCCCGAAAGCGGGTTTCCGCGTCCCTGGCGTTTTCCACCCGTTCGCCCAAGCTTCGGCTGAAGCGAAGACCCGCCTGTACGTCGTAGTTGTCCTCGCTCAGATCGGACCATGCGTCCCCGGTTTTGGGCCCGAAACCGGTTTTAGCCAGGTCCATGAAAAAATCGAGGCGCGGCAGGAGTCCGTTTCGACTGAGCTGGGTGTCGAGTGTTCTTTGTTCCAGCCGCAGCCGGGCCTCGCGCAGATCGGGACGATAGCCGAGGGCCAGTTCGATGCGATTGTCCGGGGTGACGTTCCCTTCCGGTTCGGGCAGTTCCGGGAGGGTTGCGGCCATCCGCGGGGCGGCGTCGGGATCCAGTTCCGGGGAAATCAGGGTGCCCAGGGACATGCGGGCGCGGAACAGTTCCGCGCGGGCGTCGATCAGGGCCTGCCGGCGTCGGGCGACTTCGGCGCGGGCGGGAGCGTCCTCGTTGCGGGCCAGTTGGCCGACCTCGATGCGCTGTTGAATGTCGGACAACTGTTGTTCGGCCACTTCCAGCGCCTGTTCGGTGATGGCGATGGTTTCATTGGCCAGCCAAAAGCGCCAGTAGGCGGTCTCCACTTCCGCGACCAAGGCTTCGGTGAATCCACGCAATTCCTCTTCGGAAATCTCCAGTCCCAGTTCGGCCCGGCGAATGCCGATCAGGTTGACTTCCCTTCCGCGTCCCCGCAGCAGGGACTGGGTGAGGGACAGGGAAAGACGCGCCTCCTCTTGATCCGGGGAACGGTTGGAGGAATCGGCGCCGTGGCTTGCGGAAAGCTCTGCTTCGGTTCCCGTGGCGAACTCCCTGCGGACACCCGCCGAAAGTCGGGTTTGCTCCACTTCCGCGTCAAACTGCTCACCCGTGGCCCGCGCGGTTTCACTGCTGCGGCTTTCCCGGTGGGAAATTTCCCCGTAAATTTCCGGAGAGTAGCGCGCCTGTTCACGGGCGAGAAACGTGCCGGCCACCAATGGTTCAAAGCGTTGCACCTCCAGATCCGGGTTATTGGAGAGAGCCAGCAAAACCGCGTCTTCCAAGGAAAGTTCGGCATGGGGCGCTTCCATGGGATTTGTGCGGGGATTTGTGCGGGCCCGTGCCGTACCCGTACCGGATGCGGGGGAGGGGGCGGTCGCACAGGAAGCGAAAAGGAGCATGGAGACGATGGGGTAAAGAAATTGCGGAATTTTCATGACTTTGATCTTACTTCGGAATTGGCTTCCTGCCAATGAAAATGAGGAAAAGTCATCCCGCCGCTTTCAAATGAATATTAGTTTCAAAGAATGCTTTGTGCGGAAGACCGTCTTGTTCTTCAGGCTTGTGTGATTTTGGTCGGACGCGTTGACCCATCCGACAGGTCTGACGGAAAACTTGCCTTGTCCCCCGCGTGAATTGTAGGTATAGGACACAATCTCACCATTTTCACTCCAAACGCAAGGTAAACCTGATGTCATCCGATTCCGCTTCCGACCCTTTTCTGCGTCAACGCATTCTTGATCTCACCGACACGCCGATGCAGCGCAAGCTGCGCAAGCTCGCGCCCATGCCCGTGGGGGCGGTGTTTTTACCTTGGCCGGGAATGACCGAGGCCGCCGCGCGGGCGGAACTGCGCCGCATGCGCGAAACCGGGTTCACCTGTCTGAAGCAAACGATGCCTTTGTTGCCCGAATGGCCGGAGGATCGCATTTTGAATCTGGCTTTGGACGAGGGTGTGTATCCTTTTTGGTACGCCGAAGGCGGGTGGGAGGATATCACCCCGGAATTGTTGACCCAATTGGGCTTGGACCCCGACATGGACATTGACGAGGCCATGGCCCATCCGGATATGATCGCCCACCAAAAGGAGGTCATCCGCGGGCAAATCAAAAGTTTTGTCGACCAGAAGGAGGCCCAGGCCAAGGCACGGGCGGCCACGGAAAATTTGACGCAGGAAGAACTCCGGGCCAACGCGGAACGCACGCCGGGCGTGGTGGGGGACATTCGGGGACACGACATTCATCCCGAGGCGGTGCCCGCTTTCGTGGCTTGGTTGAAGGAGCAATACGGTGACGTGGAAACCTTGAAAAAGGCGTGGAACGTAGAGCACGTGGGGCTGGACGGGAAACTGTTGGACTGGGAAACCTGGTCGGATGTGCTGAATGGGGTCGAAACCGATGTGCATGGACGGGATTATCGAAATTTGCGGGATAAAATGCGTTTCCGGGCCGACACGTATATTCGGGAATACATCGAAGCGGCGGTAAAACGGACCCAGGCGCGGGATACCAACATTCCCACGCGGGCGGGCGGGGAAATGGGCCTGTTTTTGCCCTTTGCGTCCCGTGGCACCGACATGGAAGGCATTGCCGAGGCCATGGCCGAGGGCGGCAGTTTTTATCCGTCCATTCATTTGACCTGGCATTTCGAGGAAGTGCGTTTCGAGGTGGCCCGTCCGGTGTACATGCAGGCGGCGTTGACCACGGACTGGGGCAAGGGGATCTGGAACGCGACCTGGGAAAGTTCCGGCGGTCCCAGTTGGTTTTCGGGCGGGAAATCGCCTTTCGTCCCCTGGGCGGCGGACAAAACGCCGGGGCATACCTGTCATGCCGGGATTCAGTCGATCCTCATGCTGAGTTGGCTGGCGGCGGGATATCGGGGTTTTGGGTTGTGGACCTGGAACGGTCGCACGGCGGGTTGGGAAACCGGGGAGTTCATGTTGTTGGACCGAAACAACAAGATCACCGACCGCGCCCGTCTGGCCGGCGCCATAGGAAAGGCGGCCCGGAAATACCGTCGCGAACTCTGGAATGCCGACAAAGAACCGCGAGTGGGCGTGCTGCAGGATTGGGAAAACGAAGCCTTGTGGGCCGCGATGGGGGTCACCGGTCGCGACAAATACAAATCCGATCCCATTCGGGCCCGCATTGGCGCGTCCCGGGCACTGATCAATGGCAATATTCCCTGGGAGCACGTGACCGCGAAGCAGGTTCATGCCGGATTGGGTCCGCGTTATGCGACGATTTTCATCTCGTCGTTCATTTGTCTGACGGAGACCCTGATCGACGATCTCATCGCCTATGTGAAGCAGGGCGGGCGCGTGGTCATGGACATGCCTTCGGCGTACCTCGACAATTTCGGGCGTTTGCTGCCCACCGGGGCGGGTTCGAAATTCGAGACCCTTTTCGGAGTGGAGCTCAATGAATACGCGTATTCCCGGACGTCGAACACCTTGTTCCGCCTGCGCGGAGAGGCGCTGGATGGGTTTGTATGCGATTTGACCCCCACTACCGCGAAGGTGCTGGAAACTTACGATGACCGGGACTGGCCCGCGATCACGGAAAACCGTTTGGAGGACGGCACCGCGGTGTTGTTGGGCGTGGAAGCGGGGGCTGGCTGTCATTTGCCCGGCAACGACTTTTTGGAGTCCCTGGTCCGGGAGTGGACGGTGGGGGCGGACGGATTGCCGTACCGTTGCGATGAGACCCTTACCTATCGACTTGCCGTTCCCGGCGCGGAGCATTATTTCTTTGTCAACGAAGAGAACCGCGAGGTTTTGGCCCGACTGCAACTGGCGAATGCCAAGGTCGGGGAGGTCGTGGACGCGGTCACCGGCGAGGCGGTAACCTTGAATGCGATCGAGGTCGGCCCCGAAAGCGCGCGCTGGATTCGGGTGGAACGCAACGATTGATGCGTCCGAAACGATTGACTCTGCTCACCATTCGCTTATAAAGTTCCCATGGAATCACAACGACTGCCCCCCTGGATCCGCCGCAAGCTGCAAACCGACAAAGGGTTTACCAAAGTACATGGTTTGGTGAAAAACCTGAATTTGCACACCGTGTGCGAAGAGGCCAAATGCCCCAACCGCCACGAGTGCTGGAACAGCGGTACCGCGACCATGATGATTTTGGGGGACACGTGCACGCGCAGTTGCGGTTTCTGTTCGGTCAAATCCGGACGTCCCCCGGCGTTGGATGCCTTGGAGCCGCGCCGGGTGGCGATTTCCGCAAAGGAAATGGGCTTGGAGCACATCGTCATCACCAGCGTGAACCGGGACGACCAATTGGATGGCGGGGCCGGGATTTTCGCCGAGACCATCGCGGCGGTGAAAGAGGCCTGTCCGGGCATTACCGTGGAGGTGTTGACCCCGGATTTCGAGGGACGGGAGGAGAGTTTGGCCACGTTGTTGCGGGCCGCGCCCCATGTGTATTCCCACAATATCGAAACCGTGCGGCATTTGCAGGCCCAGATTCGCCCCCAAGCCAATTACGGGCGTTCCTTGTGGGCCTTGCGCCGGGCTTCGGAGTGGGAAGCGGGGGTGGAAGTCAAATCCGGCATCATGGTGGGGCTGGGGGAAACCGAGGCGCAAATCATGGAAACCTTGGCGGATTTGTTGGACAACGGCGTGAAAATGCTGACCATTGGGCAATATTTGCGCCCTTCCACGAAGCACGAGCCCGTGCACCGTTTCGTGCCGCCCGAAGAATTTGAACGGTATGAAAAACGCGCCCGGGAAATGGGCTTTCACGCCGTGGCCTCCGGTCCCTTCGTTCGATCCTCCTACAAGGCGGAGACCCTCTACGCGGAAATGTTGGCCTGGCGGGAGGGGAAAACAGTCCATGCGGCGGTTTAGATCCCAAGCCTATGCGGTGCTGGACGCGCCGGTGCCGATCGACCCATTGATTCTCCAGAATTTCCTGGTGATCATTCCCGCGTTCAACGAGTCCAAGCACGTCAAGGATTTGGTGGGGAAATTGCGGGCGATGTCACTCAACGTCTTGGTGGTGGATGACGGGTCCACGGACGGAACCGGAGACGTGGCCAAGGAAGCCGGGGCCACGGTGATTCGGCTGGAGACCAACCAAGGAAAAGGCGCCGCCTTGGCATCCGGGTTTGTCCATGCGGAAAAGGAAGGGTACGACGCCGTGGTGACCATGGACGCCGACGGGCAGCATGATCCCGCCGATGTGCTGCGTTTTTTCGACACCTACAACCGTACCGGGATACCAGTGTTGGTGGGCAACCGCACCATGGATCGGAAGCGCATGCCTTGGTTGCGGCGGGTGACCAATTTTCAGATGAGCCGGGTGATCAACCGGCACATGCGGCAATACATCGCCGACACGCAAAACGGGATGCGGCTCTACCAGACCGACGTCATTTCCATGGTGAAATCCGAAAGCAAGGGGTTCGCCGCCGAATCGGAAATCCTTCTGAAAATCGATGAAATCGGCATTCGCATGGGGTCCGTGCCCGTGGCCGCGATTTACGGCAACGAGAAAAGCCACATTCGCCCCCTGCACGACACCCACCTTTTTTTCGCCATGTTACGGCGTTATTTGAGAAAATCGAAAATCCGCGCCTGATTGACATTGATCCTCGCGCCATGGGGTGTAGGGTGGGCCCATGACAACCACCCAAACATCCGAATTGCGTATTCGCGGGGAATTCACCCCCGATCCGAACATTTGCAGGTTCATTGTTTCCCGGCCCGTTTTCGAGGATGACTGGACCTTTCAATTCCGCTCGCCCGCGGACGCGCCGGGCAGCCCCCTGATCGCGGCGCTTTTTGACGTGGAAGGGGTCGCGGACGTCAAAATCCACCAGGACACTTTCACCATCACCAAAAACACGGCGGACGCCTGGCCCAAATTGGCGGGGCGTCTGATTCCGGTGCTGAAAAGCCAGTTGGCGGCCGAGACCCCGATTCTGGACGAGACCCGTCGCAATGAAATGAAAACCGCGCCGTTGGACGCCGAAGTGCCGGACCTCATCCGAAATCTTTTGGAAGAAAGCATCAACCCGGCCCTGTCTTCGCATGGCGGGTGGGTGAAGTTGCGGAAAATCGAGGGGCAGGACGTGTATGTGGAGATGGGCGGCGGCTGCCAAGGTTGCGCCAGCAGTCGGGCCACCATGAAGTTCGGGATTGAACGGGCCATTCGCGAGGCGGTCCCCCAGGTTCGCAATGTGTACGATGCCACGGACCACGATGCCGGCACCAACCCTTATTATACTTGAGACCGAGAAAAAATGGCCGCGAAAAAATCCAAATGGATTCTACATATTGTTTCGGATGCGACGGGAAATCTGGGCAGTCACATGCTCCATTCCGTTTTGACGCAATTTCCCGAGGATCGCTTTGAACTTCAATACCACCTGTTCGCGGATCGGGAAAAAGAGATCCGGGACCAAATCGGGCATCTCAAAGGCGAACGTCATCTGGTGTTTCACGGGGTGCTTTCGCCGGATCACAAGGCCTTGGTTCGGGAATTGTGCGATGCCCGGCACATCCCCCATTATGATCTCATCGGCGGTTTGGTCGGGTTTTTGGAGAAAGAAACGAAGTTGAAATCCGCCAATGACCTAGAGAAGCTGCATCCGGTGGACGCGCATTATTTCGAGCGCATCCGGGCCATGGAGTTCACGGCCCAGCACGACGACAACCGCAGGCTGGAAACCATTGGCGAAGCGGAAATCGTTATCGTCGGTTTAAGTCGGGTCAGCAAAAGTCCAACCTCGACATGGCTGGGGTCCTTGGGGTATAAAGTCGCCAATGTCGCCATCTCGCGCGAGACCGGGTTTCCCGAGGCCTTGGATTACGTGAGAGATCGAACCGTGGCCTTTACCATGCGGCCCAAGGATTTGCATGAAATCCGCAGACGACGGTTCGAAGGCTTTCATGACAAAATTTCCGAACAGGACCTGGCGCAACTCCCGTATTACGATTTGCGGAGCATTGTCAGCGAAGTGGCCTGGGTGGAAAAAGAATATCGGGCCAGAAAATATCCCATCATTGACATTTCCGGGCAGACGGTCGAGGAGGTCGCCGCCCGGGTGATTACCACGTTGAAACCCCAAAAATCCGATTTATTGAATCCGGTTTGATCCGAACCAAGCTTGAACTTGGCCTGACCATGGAATTTTTTTATGATTGAAGTCGAACATCTCACCAAACATTATCCGGGCGTGCATGCGGTCCGGGACGTGACTTTTTCCGTGAAAACGGGGGAAGTCGTGGGTTTTCTCGGACCGAATGGGGCCGGCAAAAGCACGACCATGCGCATTTTGGCCGGCTACATTTCCCCCACCGGGGGCGTGGTGAACATCGGGGGGCTGGACGTGACCCGGGACAGTCTCAAAATCCGGCGGCAATTGGGATATCTGCCGGAAAGCTGTGCCTTGTACATGGACATGCGGGTAAAAGAATATCTGCGGTATCGGGGTCAGTTGAAGGGCATTCCCGGGCGCCACCTGAAAAGCCGGGTCGAACGGGTCATGGAACAGTGCGGATTGCTTGAAGTGCGTCGGCGAAGCATCGGCAAGCTTTCCAAAGGGTTCCGCCAACGCGTGGGCATTGCCGACGCCTTGGTACACAATCCCGATTTGTTGATTTTGGACGAGCCGACCATCGGGTTGGATCCAAACCAAATCGTGCACATTCGAACCCTGATCCAGGAATTGGCCCAGGACCATACCATTTTGTTGTCCACCCATATTCTCAGCGAAGTGGAGGCCACATGTGACCGGGTGATCGTTCTCCAGCAGGGGGAGATCGTGGAATCGGCCCGCTTGGACGAGTTGGAATCCCGATGGTGCAAAGTCTCCAACGTCCATGTCGAAGCCCGCTGCGTGCCGGAAGATTTGAAAACGCTTTGCAAACGGGTGGAAGGGTTGCGTGACTGCAATGTGGTTGCCGACGGAGACTGGAGCATTGCCGAGTTGACCTTTGCCCGCGGCGAAGATCCCCGGGAAACCCTTTTCCAGTTGATTCGGGAAAAAGGCTGGGACTTGCGGGAGCTTCACCGGGAAAAACGTAGTTTGGAAGAGGTGTTTGTGAATATGACCAGTGGAAACAGGCCCATGTTGCCCGAAGAGGAAACCGCCGCCGCGCTGCCCGAGACCTTGGAGGTGTCCTCATGAGAGTTTGGCTGACCCTTTGGAAGCGGGAGGTGGCCTCCATTTTTTTCTCCCCGGTGGCCTACATCCTCACCACCATGTTTCTGGCGGTGATGGGGGTTGGATTTTGGTCCATTGCCAGTTATCGGCTCACGGACGGCGCGACCATCTATGAGGTCCTCCGCGGCTTGTACGGCGGGGTGGCGTGGTTTGCCGTCCTCATGGTCATTCCCGTGCTCACCATGCGCAGCTTTTCCGATGAAAAACGATCCGGGACCTTGGAAGCGCTCCTGACCGCGCCCGTGACCGACCAAGAGGTGGTTTTGGCCAAATTTTTCGGGTTGTTGACCGTGTATGTGATCATGTGGCTGCCCACGGCGGCGTATATTTTGATTCTCAACCATCTCAATGACGCCCAGGCCACCGTGGACACAGGAGCCTTGAGCGGGGCCTATCTGGGCATCATGCTCATCGGGAGTTTTTTCCTGTCCATCGGATTGTTTTGCAGTTCGTTGACCGAAAACGTCATCGTGTCTTCCATTTCCACTTTTGCCATCATCGGGTTGATCTTTTTGTTTGGTTTTCTCCCCGAAGTCAGCCCGATTCCCGCCTTGCAAACTTTTGCCAGACCCTTTTCCCCGATATTGCATATGCTTGATTTTGCCCGTGGGGTCGTGGATACGCGCCCCGTCGTTTTATATGTGAGTGGCACCGTTTTCATGTTGGTGGCCACCGTGAGTGTTTTGGATTCCAGGAGGTGGCGCTCATGAGTCACGCTTCCGATGCCGTTGCCCGCCGATTGATTTGGCGTTCGAGATTCCGCAAAGGCTTTTCAGGGCTGCACACGGGCATGGTCGTGCTGCTGTTGTTTTTGCTTTGGGCCATGGTCAATTACTTGTCGTTCCGCCACTACTTGCGCGAGGATTGGAGCCAACAACAATTGACGGTGATGTCCCGGCAAACCGAAGTGGTGCTGGAAGGCCTGGAGCAACCGGTGCGATTGATCGCGTTCACGGGCAAGGAGCACCGCGTGCGAGACATGCTCGAGGATTTGCTCAATGAGTACGACCGGCGAAGCACGAACGTGTCCGTGGTTTTCGTGGATCCCGACCGGGATCTCGGCGCTTCCACGGATTTGAAACGCCAATACCATCTCACGCAACCGAATCAGGTGGTGGTGGTGTACGGGGATCAGAACGTAACCGTCTCCATGGACGACATGGTGGAGTTCGAGTCGGACGAAACGCGTCCCATGGGCCAGGCCCCGCGCATGGTCGCCTTTCGGGGCGAACCCCTGATCACCTCGGCGCTCTTGCGTCTCACCGGGGAACAGCGCCCCGTGGTGTATTTTCTGACCGGCCATGGCCAAAAAGACATCGATGATTTTGAAGATACGATGCAGGCCTATTCCAACGTCAGGGAACGCCTGGAAATGGAAAACATCCAGGTGTCCAAGATGCAATTGGAAGTGACCCGCGGCATACCGGAGGATGCCGGAGCGGTGGTGATCGCCGGACCGACCGCGAGAATTCCCCAGCCCGAGTTGGATCTGTTGCGGGCCTACTTGGACGACGGCGGGCGGATGATGGTCTTGCTCAATCCCGCCGCCGATGGAGGCTTGGCCCCCCTGCTGTTGGAATGGGGCATTCAATTGGTGGAGGACATCGTGATTGACAGCGCCACCTTGTCGGGGGCGGAAGTGTATATTTCCCGTTTTGCCGATCATCCCGTGACCCGCAGTTTGCGCGGAGTGAACGTGCCGTTTCTTCGCCCCCGTTCGGTGCGTCCGGCGGTTGGGGGAAGCGAACAAACCCCCGGACGTCCCCGATACACGGCTTTGGCGGCATCCTCCGACCAGAGTTTTGCCAAACAGGATTTGACCAACAACATCATGCGGTTTCAACCGCAGGTGGATGCGCCCGGCCCCATCCCCATTGCGGCGGCCATTGAAAAAATTCCGGGCGAATCCCGGGCCGGAGACCGCAGCACTCGCCTTGTGGTGATTGGCGACGCGGATTTTGCCTCCAATCGACTCCGGGGGGGAGGGGGCCTGATCCTCTTCCAACATTCCGTCAATTGGCTCTTGGACAGGGGCCATCTCATTGAAATGCCCCCCAAACCCGTGGAAGAGATCCGCTTGCAGATGGATGGCCAGGGCTTAAACCAGTTGCTGCTCATCGTCTTGGTCCTGATGCCCGGTTCCGCGGCCCTTTTGGGCATGCTTGTGGCCTGGAGGAGAAGAACCTAATGAAATCCTTTCGAACCCTGTTTTTGCTGTTTGTCGTCTTGGGGCTGGGGGGCTACATCTATTTCCACGAACGTCACCTCCAATCCACGGAAGCCCACGCGGAAGAAATGATGCGCGCGTTTTCGGTGGATCTGGAACGCGCCGACCGCCTGCTGATCCGTCTGCCGGAATATGAGGTCGATATTCGCCGCGTGGGCGGGGAATGGCGCATGTCGGAACCGAGCGGTGCTTTGGCCCAAGAATCCTTGATCCGCCAGTTGTTATCCCGTTTGCGCGGTCTTCCCCGCGGACAGTTGATCAGCCCCGCCGACATGCGCGCCGGGGGGTATACCCTCGCGGATTTTGGCTTGGCCACGCCCAAGGCCGTGCTGGCCATTCAGGATCACCGGGGCTTGAAAGAATATCGAATTGGCAATCCGAACCCCTTGGAAACCGAACTGTATATCAAAGAAGAAGGCTCCCAACACGTGATGTTGGTCTCCACGGATCTTCTGGAAATCCTCCCCAGATCCGCTTCGGATTTGCGGGATCGGCGTATCACGACCTTTGCCACGGATCGAATCGATTCCTTTTCCTTGATTCGTCCGGAGGGCGTTCTGCGCATGGAAAAACGAGGCAATGATTGGCGAATGCTGGACCCGGGGCGTCATTTGGCGGATGCCGCCGCCGTCCAGGAATGGCTCCACAAAATCACCACCGCCCGCATCGAAACCTTTGTAGAGGGACGTGCCGGAGACTTGGAAACCTATGGTTTGGACACACCCGTCGCGGAAATCCGCATTCATCCTTCCAACGGGGAATCCCCGGTTGAATTGCAACTGGGTCGCCCCGCCGAAGGTCGCCCCGGACAACGTTACGCCCGTTTTGCGGGCAAGGAAGGTGTATTCGTGGTTTCGGAAGGGGTGATGGTGCTGGCGTTGTCGGACAGCATGTCTTTTCGCGACCGCAGGGTGATGACCCTGGACGTGTCCCGGATTGTGCAGGTTCGCATCTCGGAAGAGGGGAGCCAAATGACTTTGCGGAAAAGTGATGATGCGTGGAAGATGGTGAGCCCGCTGGAGCGCCCGGCTTCCGCGGCCCACATCCAGAGAATGCTCGAAATCTGGGAATCGGGCATGATCGAATCGGTGCTGCCCATGCGGGAGGGTGCCACCGCCCTCTATCGGGTCAATTTTCATCACCAGATTACAGATGGGGAAGGCGGCCTGACATTCGATGTGTTGCAACCCTCGGATTCCGTTCAGGGGCGAACGTGGTTGAAACCCGTGGGTACGGATGAGATTTGGCAGGTGATTCCCGAAAACATCGCATACACGCCGCGGGATCCGATCGCGTATCTTTCCAGGGACGTGCTGCGTTTTCAAGCCGACCAAGTCATTCGCATTTCCATTCAGCGCGGAGAGGACACGGTCGTTTTTCACCGAGAGCAGGCGGACAAACCGTGGCGTCTCTCCGACAATGCCCGGGGACTTCCCAACGAAACCGTGATTGAAAACATGCTCAAACAGGCTTCGAATTTGCGGGCCCGCGAATTGTTGTCCCTCAATGGTCCCGGCGTGCTGACGCCGGAACAGGAAGCCACCCGGTTGCGGATTTCGTTCGGGCTTTCCGGCGATGCCCAGGCAAACCGGACGCTTTTGATCTATGAGGATCCCGCGAACCAACGCAGATACGCCAAAGTCCAAGGCCGGGATTTATTGTTCACCTTGCAAGATGATGTGGAGGATGCCTTGTATGCCTCTCCGGTCATCCCTTTGTCTTCCGAGGAGTCCGACGATGAAACGTCGAACACGGAAAATCTCTAATCCCGCGAAACGGCGGCTTCGAAGACTTAAATTTTCCCTGGGATTTCTCACGTTGGTCATTCTGGGGTTTCTGGCCTTGGGTCTGTTGGGTCCGCCGGGCTTTTTGGTACGCGCGGTGCTCTCCGATTTGGAAGGCCGGGGTATTCATCTCGAAATCGATGAAATTTACTACCGACCCGTTCGTGGCATCGTGATGAAGGGCGTCGATTGGTATTCGCCCAAGGATTTGGTGACGCCCTTTTTCTCCGCGGACATCATTCACCTGCGTCCCGGCTGGCGTCGCAAGATGCGGCGTGGCATTTGGTCTGCCAAAATACGGGTAATCCGGGGAACGGTGGAAGCGGAAACGGGTCTGTGGGCCGACGACTTTCAGACCCGGCAAATTTTCAAAGTCAAGGCATTGAACGCAAACCTTTACGTGCAGGAGGATTTGTTTCGATTGCACAATTTCACAGGCAGAATCGGGGATGTGGTCCTGAACATGGCGGGAGAGTTTCCCCTGGGGCCCCTCGACCCGGACGCGGACGACCCGGCGGAGGAGATGGACATGGATTGGGTGCCGGGATTTGCGCGGAATTTGGCGCAAATCACCCATAAACTCGAGGCGTTTTCCTTTTCGCCCTTGGCGGAAGCCCAAGTAAGGTTCCAGCCCTCCGAAACCCCCGGGCACCGCGTCAATGCCAACTTGGAAATGGATTTCAGTGGGGTGGGCATTCACCGCGGATTGTCGTTTTCCCGTCTCCGCGTGAAGAGCAACTATGACCGGGATGTATTGCGCGTGACCGGATTCGAGTTGATCGACCCCGAGGGGCTGGGGTTGCGGGTGGATGCCCGAATTGATTTTGAGATGAAAACCGCAAGGATGCGTTTGCGCAACAACTTGTCCCGCAACGCCATCGAACACCTTTCTCCGGTCCCCCTGAGCCGGATGCTTGAAAACCTTTCCGTCCGCGTGGAAGGACGTTGCCATGTCGACCTCACTTTCGGTCCCTCTTCTTTCGAACGTTTTGGGCAAGAACTCCACGGAACCCTCGACGTTTCCGAAGCCTATTACCGGGACGCCTATTTTCCAGAGCTGACGTTGCATCTGTCATACCGAAATGAAATTCTCGCATTGAAGGACATTCAGGCGGAAGTGGGGCATCATCGCTTTCGCGGTCCGCTTTCCGGTTTCGTTACGTATGACATGAACAACGGCGCGATGGAAATGGAGTACCAGAGCGCTTTCAACCCGATTGCGGTCATTTCGTTGATCGAGGACGAGACCGCGGAACAGATGGTTCGTGAATGGGAATTTTCGGGTCCGCCTCCCCAACTCACCTTCACGTTGGCGCGTGAAAACAGGCAACGGCCCTTGCAACTGAACATGGAACTCATGGCCGAAGAAGTGGTCAGCCGCGGCACCTATTTCGAATCGGTCAGGGCAAAGCTTGAAATGGAGAACAAGCAGTTGCGCTTAACGGAGTTCCATGCCTCCAGGGGGGAAGAAGTTTTGGAAGGATGGTTGAACGTGGACCTGAACGAGGATCTTTACGAAATGGATGTGACCTCCACGATTCGCATTCATGATTTGGCGCCGCTGGTTGGGCCCGAAGCCATGGAATTGGTTCGTCCCTATCGCATTCGGGGGGAAACCTGGATCAAAATCGCCGGGGTTTTCGATGGAAAAGACGGTTTGCGGCACGACTTGCAAGGCAAAACCACATTGCGCGGGGCTTCGAGGGCTTGGCTGGGGTTTGAAGAAGTCTCCCTTTCTTTTCATTTGGAGGGCACCACGCTGAAAATTCCCGACATTCACGGAACGTTGAGGGAAGGACAGGCGACGGGCAGCCTCGTGGTCAACGACACCCACAAACCGGAGTCGGCCAATTTCAAACTGAATTTGTCCGGAGAGAAGATTGATTTGTTTGAAATGGTCACCGCGGCCACGGACACCACGGAAACGCCCTACAGCGGAACGTTGTCCTTCGACCTGCTTTTGGAGGGGCTGATGCAGGATCCGCCCGGGAAATCCCGTTTCGATGCCTACAAGGGGACCGGAAATCTGAAAATCGAAGAAGGCGAATTGTTCCGCATCCCGCTTTTGTTGGGGTTGAGTCGGATTCTGAGCAAAGTCGTGCGGGGCTTTGGGTATGCGTCGCAAACCGATTTCAGCGCCGACGTGAAAATTGCCGACGGACAAATCAAATCCGACAACTTGTTTTTGCGAGGGAACCTCATGTCCATCGAAGGGGACGGGCACATTGCCTTTGACCGCATCATCCGCGCCAACATGCGGGTGCAGTTGTTGAACGAAGGCATTTTGTCGGACGCCCTCAAGGTCGTGCTATGGCCTTTGCGCAAATTGATTGAAATTCGCCTGACCGGAACCTTGGATGAACCGGATTGGGAACCCCGCAACCTCCCCAAGGAGATATTTGGAAGATGAGTGAAGCCGAAACGTTATGGATTCTCGCCGTGCCCACGCGCACACCCGTTGAACGGGAACAACTCATGGATCGCATTACCGAGATCTGTGACGCCTTGCCCGTGGAGTTGGAATCCCCCGGACAGGTGGTGATCTGGTTGGAGGCCTATTTTGAGGTCGAAATGAACGCCAAGGTCGCCCAGCGGCTATTGCAAACGGAATTTCCCGATGCGGAGTTTTCCGTGCGGATTTGTCCGGGCAAAGATTGGACCACCTTTTGGCGGCATCATTTCCAAGCCCGCGCCATCGGCAAACGCCTGCACATCGTTCCGGAATGGATGCGGGACGAAGTGGTCGCCGAACCGGGACGGGAAGTGGTGTTGGTCAATCCCGGGTTGAGCTTTGGGACCGGGGACCATTTTACCACGCGGTATTGCCTGGAAATGCTCGACCGGCTGGTGGCGGAGGGACGGCAACCCGAGGCCATGTTTGACGCCGGCTGTGGCAGCGCCATCATCAGCATTGCGGCCCGAAAATTGGGCTGGACGAACATCCTGGCGGTGGACCACGATCCCGTCGCCCTCAACCAGGCGAAAGAAAACCTGGAACTCAACGGCATCCAAGATGGAATCGATTTACAGGTGATGGATTTGACCCGCGAATGGCCCCCGACCACCTTCCCGGTGGTTTTTGCCAATTTATACGGGGGCCTGTTAATGGAACTGGCGCCGCGGTTGTTGTCCGTCTGCTCGGGGACCCTGATCCTTTCCGGCATCCGAGCGATCGAGTCCGAGGCGGTTTCCACGGTATTTGCCCAATTGGGTGCCGTTGAACGCGCCTCGGACGCCGACCACGAATGGTGCGGGCTTTGGTTGGAAACGGGTGTTTCTACCAATCCACGCTGACGGAAGCGGAGAAGCGCCGCTCGGCGTAGGTGTTCTGCCCGGCAAATACCTGGAAGTCGTCGTCAAACAGGTTGCTGCCGGTAAGGCTGAACTGCACGTTTTCCATGTTTTCCGGACGGTAATGCACGGCCAGCGCCGTCAACCATTGGCTGTCACTTCCTTCACGAAGTTCGTTTTTGGATTGGTTGAGCCAAGATTGGGCGGCTTCGACCCGCAGGAGGTCGGACGCGCGCCAGTCGAGTTGCACGGTGAGGATTTGCTCGGCATAGTCGAGGGCGTAGCGGCTGGCATAGGGTTCGTTGTCGCCTTCTTTGTCCTGAAGCACCAAGTTGCCGGTCACATCCAGATTGGGGAGTACCGTTTGGCGGACCAACAGTTCCACGCCCATGGTTTCCACCTTGCCGATGTTTTCGGCTTCAAATCGCGTGGATTGGGGACTGGCGCGAATCCAGTCCACGGTGTTTTTGCTGGTGTTGTGGAACAAGGCCGCGGAGGCAAACGTGTCTTGGTTGGGTTGCCAGTTGACGCCGATTTCGAAGTTTTCCCGGGTTTCCGTTTCCAAGCCGCTGTTGCCCAAGCTGCCCGGCGATTCGTAATTCAATTCGGTATAGCTCGGTTGCCGCACGGATTCGTTGTACTCCGCATAGACGAAAAGGGTGGGGTTGACGGTAAATTCAATGCGGGCCAAGGGCAGAATTTCGTCATCGAAATCTTCGAAAATCTCGGCCCGGATTCCCGCGTACACCCGCACGCCATCGGTGAGCAGTGCGTCTGGAAGCAAGGTGCCGGAAATGCGATAGCGATCGAAATTGCCCAGGTTGCTGCTTGAAATTTCCTCTTGTTCCACCGCGCCGCGAATGGTGACGCCAAAATCTTGGGCGAAGGGATGGCGATATCCACTTTGAATCATGCGGATGTCGCTTTTGTGTTGGTTGCGGAACTCGCCGGTGGGCAAGTCGAGGCGATAATCATCCTTGAATTCGCGGACTGAAAGTCCGATGTCAAAGGGACGTTCGGGATCAAAGGTGCGCCAAAGGGCGATCGCGTGCATGTCTTCGGTCTTTTCCTCGGAACGGAAATCGGGGTTCACCCCGTAATATCCGGTGGTGCCGAAGGTTTTTTCTTGGAAGCCAAACCAAACGTCTGCCTGTCCCAAAGGCGAGTGGTATTGCAGTTGGCCGCCGGCACGAATGGATTCCACGTCATTGCCGAGGTTGTCCACGTTGGGCAGATCCGAAAAACCGCCGAACACGCCCATGCCGAAAGTGCCCTGATGCAAGGTTTCTTCGGTATGCTGGAACCCGCCCTGGACTTGAAAGCCGCCCTCCTGATCCACACCCGCGGACGTGACCCGTCGGGGAGCCTTGATGGGCAAAGGATACAGGGCCACGGTGCCGGCCAGGTGACCTTCGCCATAAGCCATTTGTCCCACGCCCGTACGCACCACGGGGGCGCTGAGCCACCAGGCGGGGAAACTCAAGTCCGCATGGAAGTGCTCGGTCTGGGGGTTGCGAAGGGCCAATCCGCCCAAACTCAATCCGGCCCCCGAGAAACTGGACCCACGAATGCTGAGGTCGGCGGATCCGCCGGGAATGCCCTGGGGAATGACCCGAACGCCGGGCGTGTTGGCCAAATAGGCGGCCACGCTGGTGTCCAGTCCCGTGATTTGTGAGGAAGCCAATGGACTGTCTTGGACCAAGAGGGGGCTCAACTCGGTTTCCGCGTGAAGGGTGGTGAAAGCGAAAAGCGATACTGCCGTGAATGTTTGGAGTTTTGTGTGTATTTTCATTGTAAACCTGATTGAAGGATTGAGTTTCCATTAGTAATGAAGTATTGTAAGATTTCAAACACAATATGCGATCAAATCAAGAAATCACATGCCACACAAAATCAAACAATATATCCTGCAAACATTGCGGGCCTCCGAAGGAACCTGGGTCTCGAGTGAAGCCCTGCGGCAGCCGTTTGATATTTCCAGGGCGGCCATTTCCAAGCAGGTGCGGGGATTGCGGGAGAAGGGCTATCGGATTGAGAGCAGCCCCCGCAAAGGATACCGTTTGTTTGGGCGCGCGGATGTGCTTGCACCGGAATCCCTGTACTTGCACCTGGAAGGCACGCGCTTTGCCAAGGGAACCATCAAGGTTTCCGAGGTGACCCAATCGACCAATGACGATGCCAAACAATTGGCCTTGGAGGGCTGCGCCGAAGGCAGTCTGGTGCTCGCGGACATTCAGGTGGCGGGCCGGGGACGGCGTGGCCGGGTCTGGTTTGGCAATCAGGGCGATTCGCTGTTGTTCTCCATGGTCCTGCGCCCGCCGCTGGAACCCATGCGTTGCGGGCTGTTGCCGCTCTTGGTCGCGGTGGCGGTTCGGGAAGCCTTGGATAAGCTGGGCGTCAAGGGCGTGGGCATCAAATGGCCAAATGATCTCTTGGTGGATGGACGGAAAATCGGCGGGATTCTTTGTGAAATCAGCACCGACTTTGATCGGGTCGAATACGCGGTGGTCGGCGTGGGGCTCAATGTCAACAATGAGGCGGATTCCTTTCCGGACGAGCTGTCCGAAACCGCGTGTTCATTGAAAATGGCCACGGGGGAGACTTGGAGCCGGTTGGACATCCTCACGGAAATCCTCAGGAAAATGGATCAAATGCTCCGGCAGGCATGGAGCGGAAATTTCCGAAACATCCTCGAGGATTGGCGACGATCAACCCTGACCTCGGGAAATCGGGTGACCACAACCTTGCCCAACGGCAGTAAAATCCAGGGGACCGCTTTGGATATCGATGATTCCGGGGCACTGCTCCTGAAAGACGATCACGGCAAAATCCACCTGTTGACGAGCGGGGAAATCAGTTGACGCGGGTCATCAAGTCCAAGGCCAAATTGCGGGAGGGCAGGGGCAGATCCAAATGCCAGGCCGAAAAACGATCCAGATGCGCGGCAATTTCCTGGACTTGAACCGGCATGAGGCGAAGCCGTTGCAGTTCTAACGGCGAGCGAATTTCCAACAGGCGACGCATCAAGGCCAAAACGCCACCACTGATCCGCCCGCCCTTGTCCGACCTTTGCGCTGAGCCGGGGGGTGAAGTCGGGGCCAGGTTCGGCACGACGCGACCTTCTTCGTATGCAAAGTGGGCTTCACCGGGTTTTCCCGCGGACAAATCGGGAGCCAGGCCCAGTTCGCGGAGCAACTGAAGTTCATACCAAAACAGGAGCGCGGGTGTGTTTTCTCCTTCCGCCAGGCAATCGAGGACCTGGCTGGTCAGGTCAAAAAGTGGCGGGGAGGCCGCAAGGGGAGGTGACACGCGATACAACAGGTCGGCGATGTGGGAGGCGGCGGCGCAACCGCGCCAGTTTTGCCGGAGTCCCCCCCGCCTTTTCAGCGGCGCGCACTCTTTGAACACGTGCAGATCATCGCTGGACCTCCGATAAAACAGCAATTCGCAGGTATAAAAATGATCGTACTGTCCCAGCGTCCAACTTTTGGGCCGCTGGGCCCCTTTGATCAAGGTGGAAAGGCGGCCGTGATGGCGGGTGAACCAGACCACGACCCGGGAGGAGTCGGTAACGGGAAACCATTTGAGCGTCAGGGCCAAGTCGCGGGCGATGCGGTCATCGACGCATGGGGCCTGCGCGGAAGTCCGTGGTGGAACGGGCGGTTGCATCGAAGTTGGCGTGACGCTCACGGATGGTCTTCACCCTCCGCATCCGTGAGATTCAGGTTGGCGGGACCTTCCGGTTTCGGGCGGAGATGAAACTTGTGTTTGCTGTCGATCATGGCCTCGAGTTTTTCCAGCAGCGAGGGCACGCGGCCTTCCGAGGGGTCCTCGGGCCCGGCGGCACCGGCGGAAACAATCAGCCGCATCGCCTCGGTCACGGAAAGGTCCAAACGACGGGTTTTCGCCTTCGGGACCAAGAGCATGAACCCCGAAGTGGGGTTCGGAGTGGTGGGCAAAAAGACATACACGTGGGGCTCCGTTTCCGCGCCTTGGCAACAGGCTTGGAATTTGAGCGGGACTTGGGCGCTGACAAAGGCAAGCGCATGCGTCCCCGGCAGGGGGTATTCGATCAGCACCACTTCCCGGAACATGGTTTCCTTTTGGGAGACGATGGATTCACTGACCGTGCGCACAAACATGTACACCCGATTGATGAAGGGCACCTTTTCCATGATTTTATCGAGGACGCTGTAAACCCGCCGTCCCAGGAAATTGCGGAAAATGAGCCCCACCAAAAACAGCAGGCTGAGCACCACCGCCAAGCTCACCAGCGCCTTCACGGCGGTGATTTCCCGTCCGGGGATGCGTTCGATCACCGGACTGACCAGCCATTGGCTGATCTTGGAGTTGGTGAGCATGCTGACGAGCACCAGGATCACCCACATGGTCACGGCCACCGGCGTGACCAAGACCCCGCCAATTAAAATGTGGGTACGGATGGAACGGAGAAGCGATTTCATGGGGTGGGGGGCATCCGGATTTCGTTCATGAAAGGGCTGGCATTGGAATTCATCGGGGGGCGGTCACAAACTCGGCGAAGCGGCCATAAGAAGATGTAACGCCCCGGGAACTTTCGTGGCTGGCTTTCAAGTAAGCCATGGCCAGTCTACCGTTCCAATTCACTTGGGGCAAGGCCGGACTCCCGGTGTCGATTTGCCCGAGGTGAATGGGATACACTTCCCAATTGTTGAGCAATCCGGTGATGTCTCCCCTGATTTTATTGATTTCATTTCCATCTTTATAGACGGTCAATTCCCCGCTGCGATAGGTGACCATCCAATGTTCCATGCGACCGCCGTCGACCCTGCCCAAGGAAACGCGGTGATATTTCTCATTTTCAGGTGGACGGGTGGTCCGCAAATAGAGGAAAAGATTTTGAGCCTCGTGCGTGACGATGAGGTTCGCATTTTCCCGTCTATCCCCGAACAACAACAATCCGGAGGGCGCGTTTATCTCCGGGCGGCCTTGTCGGGCGCTGCTCGTGTGAAATCCGAATTCCAAGGTGAACATCTGGTTTTGTTTGGCTTGATAGACCATGGCCTCGGTGGCCTCCGCCGGTACCGTCAATCGTCCCGAACGCAAAAGAAAATCCCGTTCCCGAATTTCCACGCGCCCTTCCTCCTTGAAAACAAAGGGAATTTGGGGCCTGCGGGCGTTGATCCCCGGGGTGGCGCCCAAAACGCGCGGCTCGATGCTCACGGGGTAGGTGTTGGGGTCGGAGGGCGTTCCCAATTCGCGCGCGTCGCGGGCGGGCGTTTGCTCCTCTTCGCCCAAAGAGGCCCGCAATCGTCTGCGGAGTTCCAGAATCTCCCTGGCGGTAGCAAAATCACCGGCCCGGGTCAGGTTGCGCATCACCGGCTCCAAGCGGTCCACGAACATGCGGTTGAGATCATCCAATTTCTTTTGGGATTGTTCGCGGATTTCGCTCCGTCGGGTCTGTAAATCTTCAAGGCGTTCTTTTAACTTGTTCGGATGATCCTCGCGAGGCGCGGGGAATTCCGGTCTTTCCAAGAGACCTTCGCGCAATTGGCGGATCAACACCACGCCGTCTAAATCGCCGCCCTCGCGAAATTCCTGCTCCAATCGCACCAAAGAAACGATGAAACGGTTGAGAATCTCGGACTCCTCCGTGCGGAGTTCCCGCTGGATTTCCTCCACGCGTTCCGTGTAAATGGTCTGCATGCGGCTGTAATCGGACTGTAGCGCGGAGAGGTCCCCGGCCACGAAGGGCAGGGCAACGGCATGCAAGAGAAACAAAGCTAATCTGGTTTTCATATGTTTTCCGAGGTTCGGAAGGTTTTGGGTCGGGGCTTCCGAGCCTCGGAAGCCGCTTTTGCGGTCAATCCGGCCAGGCTTCGGTCACCGCCGACACCAAGTGTCGGGCAAGATCCCGGGCCGCGTCCGGCAGGGCGGTTCGTTTGGAAGCGGTCAGATCGCCCTGTAGGAAAAACGTGGAACGCCCCTCGACGTTACCGCTGCGAACCATCACCACCCCGTCGCTGCCGCGCACAAGCGTGGTGTTGGCCCGAATGGTCAAGCGGTATTCATCGGGGCGGGTACGATTTTCGGCTTCAAATCGGAGGGGTTCCAAGCGAAAATCGGTGATTTCCAAATACATTTGGCTGTCCGCTTGGTCTTCGCCCACCACCCGCAAGGACCCGTCGCGTTGCAATTGGGCCAGCACCGCGTTGGTCACATCGGTTTCCAGCAGGGGTTCTTCGGTGTTATTGCGGGCAATGTGGACATACACGGTACGAATGCCGGGCGGCAATTGGCTGCCCAGCCGATATCCGGCGCAACCGCCGGGGATCACGACGCAAGCGACCATGATCGTGAAGAGTCGTAAACATTTCCTCAATTTATTCATGTGAAGGGGCTTCGGGGGTTAATTTTTGTATACGGCTTTTCGCTTTGTCTGTCCATGCCGAATCCGGAAATTGTTGCGTCAGGGCCTGATAAGCGGCCAAGGCCGCTTCCGGCTGGCGCATGTTTTTTTCGTAAAATTTGGCCATGGCAAAATGACGTTCCGCGAGGTAATCGCGGAATTCCGTCACGCGCTTGCGGGCTTTTTCCGCCTTATCGGAGTCGGGATAGGCTTCCAGGAAATAACGGTACGCGGCCAGGGCGCTACGAGCGGGGCCCAAGTCCGTGGGATGGCGGTTGGAAATTTCCGCGAAGGCTTCCGCACGGCGGAACGCGGCCTGAACACTGAATTCGCTGCGGGGATACCGTTGTTCCAGCAGGTCGTATTCTTGAATGGCCTCGGCGAATTTTCGTTTGGACATCTGGATTTCGCCGATTCGGAACAGCAACTCGGGGGTGATGTCCAAATGAGGGGCATTGGTGATCAGTTGACGGTACAGCGGCACGGCTTCGAGCGGGTTGTTGTAGCGACCGAAAAGCGCCCAAGAGGTCTGCTTTTCCACTTTTTCGGCGCAGATGAGCTGCTGGCTGAGGACGGCGTCATAATCAAACATGCCCGCGTATTGGTCGATCAGCACCTGATAGGCATTGAAGGCGCGTTCGTAATTTTCGCGGGCAAATTCCAAATCCGCGATCAGCCGTTGGGCCTCCACGGCCCGCGGATGGTCCGGCCAGGTGTTGACCAGATAACCCGCATGGCGGATGGCGGGGCGCAAGCGGTCGGCCTCCACGAAACCCTGGACCTTCTCCCATTGGGCTTCCGGGCCTTCGCGGCTCGGACCGCCAAACAGGCGGAATCCCCGGGATCGGGAATCGTCAATGGTTTCTTCGTAAGGCGTGCGAGCTTGAGTGAGCGTGGGACCGGTGCCCAAAAGTGCGCCCAGCATCAGGAAATACAAAAATCGGTTCATAGGGGAATGTTATGACGTGGAATACTTGAGAATCAACCTGAATCCGTGTGATTTTCGTATGAATCTATTCTCTTTTCGGAATTTCGAAAGGGTAAAAAGAAAAACGCCCGCATGGATGCGGGCGTTTGAAGGGGAAGGACGGGGCTCAGCCCTGGTCCAGGCCGCGTCCGGAAATGCCGCGGGTGCTGGTGGAAGCTTCGCCTTTGGGGCGGAGCTTGCGGACTTCGCGTCCGGTGGCCCACATTTCGCTTTCGGCCATTTCGGTGAGTTCCTTTTTCAGGATATCCTTGTAGTCGGGACGTCCGCCCATTTCCAAGGTACGCGCGGCTTCCTTGCCTTCGCGCACGGATTGGTACAACTCTTTGAAAACGGGCAGGGTGGCGGCCTTGAAGCGGGGACGCCAGTCGAGAGCGCCGCGCTGGGCGGTGACGGAACAGTTGGCGTACATCCAGTCCATGCCGTTTTCGTCCACGAGGCGGATCAGCGATTGGGTCAGCTCTTCGACGGTTTCGTTGAAGGCTTCGGAAGGGCTGTGGCCATTGGCGCGCAACACATCGTATTGGGCTTCCATGACGCCGCAAAGCGCGCCCATGAGAATGCCGCGTTCCCCGGTGAGGTCACTGTAGACTTCGTTTTCGAAGGTCGTGGGGAAGAGGAACCCGGAGCCGACGCCAATGCCGAGGGCGAGGCAACGCTCCATGGCTTTGCCGGTGGCGTCTTGCTTGACCGCGAAGGAACTGTTGATTCCGGCGCCGCTGAGGAAGTTGCGACGGACGTTCAGGCCGGAACCCTTGGGGGCCACCAGCAACACGTCCACGCCTTCGGGCGCGTATATGCCCATTTGATCATCGAACACAATGCCAAACCCGTGGGAAAACACCAGGGCATTGCCGGGTTTGAGGTACTGTTTCAAGGTCGGCCAAAGCTGCTTTTGTCCGGCGTCGGACACGAGGAACAGAATGATGTCCCCTTTTTCCGCCGCTTCTTCAATGGAAAACAGGTCCTTGCCCGCTTCCCATCCGTCCGCGATGGCGCGTTCCTGACTGCGGGCGCCGATGATGACGTTGAATCCGTTGTCCTTGAGGTTCAGGGCTTGTGCGGGCGCTTGCACGCCGTAGCCAATGACGGCGATGGTTTGGTCGCCAATGGCCTTGCGGGCCTGGTCCAGGGTGAATTCTTCGCGGGTGACGACTTCTTCTTCGACGCCGCCGAAATTGATTTTTGCCATGGGATTGTCTCTCCAAAAATTGGGGTTGATGTGAGCCGCTTCCTATATGCCCCACTTTCGGGGTGGTCAATGTTAAAAGCGGGTTGGATCCGTCTGTTTTCCGGTCTTTGTCCGCAGTCGGACAAATGGCCCGCCGGGCGCTGCGGGTTATGCAATGGAATGCAAACCGAAGAAACGAATGGCGTTTTGGGTGGTGGTTTCGGCGATGTCTTCGGGGGTGGTTTCCCGGCATTCGGCGAGGCAGGCGGCCACGTGGGGGACCAAAGCCGGCTGATTGCGTTCGCCCCGGAAGGGGTGGGGGGCCAGATAAGGGCTGTCGGTTTCGATGAGGAGACGGTCCGCGGGGACGATTTTGGCGGCTTCGCGTATGTCGGCGGCATTTTTGAAGGTGACGATGCCGCTGAAACTGATCATGAGGTTCAGGTCCAGGAGTTTGCGGGCGAAGTCGGCGGAGCCGGTAAAACAGTGCAACACGCCGCAGGGGCGGTCGGCATCCGGCCAGCGTTTGCTGAAGTTTGTGAGCATGGCCAGGGTGTCGTCTTCCGCTTCGCGGCTGTGAATGATCATGGGCTTCGCGGTTTGTGCGGCCAAGTCCAGCATGGCTTCGAACAGGATTTTCTGATCTTCGGGGTCGTTTTGCTTGTGAAAATAATCCAAACCCGATTCTCCCACGGCCACGACTTCGGGATGGGATAAGGTTTCCCGCAGCCGGGCGGTTTCCCGGTCCCATCCCGGGGACAAGTCGCGGTCGTATCCGGCGGTGGCCCAGAGGGTGCCGGGGTATGTTTTGGCGGTTTTCAAGGCCAGGGCATTGGCCTCGTCGCTGCCGCCGATGGCGATCAGGCGATTGACTTGCGCTTCGCGGGCGTGATCGATCATCTCGGGGACGTTGCCCTTGAGTTCGAAATGGTCCAAGTGAAAATGGGAGTCGGTGTACATGGCGGTGGGACATAGACGAGCAGACGGGGGAAGTCCAGAAAATCGGAATGGATTTGGCGATGATTCCCGTTTTGCTGTTGCCTTCCGGCTTTGGATTTGGCAGAAAGGTGGTTCACCTTTCTCCATTCCAACCCCGTATTCCTTCCATGCACCCTTATCAAGATTCCACCCAAGACCTCGACACCCGCATTGACGATTTGATTTCGCGCATGACGCCATTGGAAAAAATGCGTCAGTTGCACTATCAAAGTCCCGCCATTCCGCATTTGGGCGTTCCCGCCTACAACTGGTGGAACGAGTGCCTTCACGGGGTGGCCCGGAATGGCAAGGCCACCGTTTTCCCCCAGGCGATCAATCTGGCCGCCACATTTGACGCGGATTTCGTGAAGACGGTGTTTCGGACGATTGCCATGGAAGCGCGGGCCAAATACGCCCGGTCGGTGCTGGCGGGTCAACGGGGACAGTACCGGGGGTTGACGTTCTGGACGCCCAACATCAATATCTTCCGCGATCCCCGCTGGGGCCGCGGACAGGAAACCTACGGGGAAGATCCGTTTCTGATGTCGCGCATGGGCTTGGCGGTGGTCAATGGGTTGCAGGGGGATGATCCCGAGAAACTGCTGACCGCGGCCTGTGCGAAACATTTCGCGGTTCATTCCGGTCCCGAGGAGCAACGGCATGT
The DNA here is from genome assembly GCA_020831635.1 of Verrucomicrobiota bacterium. Taxonomy (GTDB): domain Bacteria; phylum Verrucomicrobiota; class Kiritimatiellia; order SS1-B-03-39; family UBA6053; genus PXAS01. Next base: position 33,050 of record JAFIGC010000002.1, read on the forward strand.
GTTTGACGCGCATCCGAGTCGCCAGGATTTTCGCGAAACGTATCTGCCCGCGTTCAAAGCCTTGGTCGAAGGGGGCGTGGAAACGGTGATGGGCGCTTACAACCGGGTGTACGGCGAGCCGGCCTGCGGAAGTGAATATTTGCTGGAGACGATTCTCCGCCGGGAATGGAAATTCGAAGGGCACGTCGTCTCCGACTGCTGGGCGCTCAACGATTTCCACCTGCACCACAAGGTCACCAAAACCTCCACGGAATCGGCGGCCATGGCCTTGAAGAACGGCTGTGACCTGAACTGCGGATGCGTGTACGAGGAGTTGCCCGCCGCGTATCAGGAAGGCATGATTTCGGACGCGGATTTGGACCGTTCCTTGAGGCGTTTGCTGCGGACCCGCTTCCGTTTGGGCATGTTCGATGAAACCGAAGACGGTTTGATGGAAATGGCGGCCTGCACCAAGGTTGCGGGCGAGGAAAACGGCCAATTGGCTTTGGACGCCGCCAGACGTTCGGTGGTGTTGTTGAAAAATCAAAACAACATTCTTCCCCTGCCGGCCGGGGGCGCGAATTATTTTGTTTGCGGCACCTATTCCACCAGCATCGACGTGCTCTTGGGGAATTATTACGGCATGAACGACCGGCTGACCACGATTTTGGAAGGCGTGACCGGTCAGGTGGAGGACGACACCAACATCGAGTACCATCCCGCGTTTCTGCCCGACCGTCCCAAGCCCAACAAGGTGAATTGGGGGATTGGCCCGGCCCGAAACCGCAACGCGGTGATCGCGGTGGTGGGGTTGGACCCCTTCATGGAAGGAGAGGAAGGCGACGCGATTTTGTCCGATTACGCCGGAGACCGCCGCAGCGTGGATTTGTCCCCCACCCAAAAGGAATTTTTGCTGCGTGTGGCCGAGGATGGCAATTCGCCCTTGGTGATCGTGGTGTGCGGAGGGTCTGCGGTGAGTCTGGGCGAGTTGGTGGACAAGGCGGACGCGATCGTGTGGGCCGGATATCCCGGTCAGGCCGGTGGCCGGGCGGTGGCGGAAGTGTTGTTCGGCAAAACCAATCCCGCCGGGCGTCTGCCCTTTACCGTGCCCGCCGGAAATGACCAGTTGCCGCCTTACGAAGATTACAGCATGGAGGGGCGGACCTACCGGTTCCTGAAGGACAAACCCGAGTTTCCCTTCGGATTTGGCCTAGGCTTTTCCGCTTTCACCTACGAAGACTTGGTTTTGGACGCCAAAGAAGTCGAGGCGGGTCATGACCTGTGCTGCGAAGTCACGGTGCGGAACACCTCAGAACGGGACGGGGACGAGGTGGTGCAGGCGTACTTGAGTGTCGACGCGGCCAGCGTGCGCACGCCCATTTATCAATTGGTGGACTTCCAGCGCGTGAGCGTTCCGGCCGGAACCACGAAAAAGGTCCGTCTGACCGTTCCCGCCGACTGGATGCAAATCACCCGGGAAGATGGGGCCCGATTGTTCGAGGCCGGGTCGTTTACCCTGCATGTGGGCGGCGCTTCTCCGGGCGCGCGTTCCAGTGAACTGGGAGCCCCGGACATGTTGACTTCCTCCTTTACCTTGGTTGCTTTGTCCGATGTCTGAAAAAGAACCCACGCCTTTTGATTTCTGGTACGCGGTGCAGAATACCCATATTCTGCAAATGCCCCGTCGCGATTTGGAAACCTTCGGCACCACCCGCATTCATTATCACTTGCTGACGGAATCCATGGATACCGTGGACAAGGTGCGGGTGCGGGAGGGGACCTTGAACGCGGCCCAGCCGCAGATTCTCCTGCCGGATCATTTCAAGACCAAAAACATCGAAGGATTCGAGGACACGGAAACCAACCGCTTTTTGGAATGGCTGAAACAGAATCAGCCGCAAATGCGGTTTCTACAATATGGCTTCACCATTAGCAAACAGGACGTGAGCGACACGCTGTTGAACGATCCTTTGCACGTGGTGCAGGACAATGTGATGGAAGCGGTCAAACGCAGGGATCAGGCCAACAGCGCCGTGCTCCTGGGGGTGGAGAAACCTTGGGAAGTGTGTTTGCTGAAACTGATGGTGGATCTTGTAGAGCGGTCCGCCGCAGGTCATGTGAGTGAGTTGCAGGAGCGCAATTTGCTGCCCAACCCCAATTTGGAGGCCCAGGCCATTGAACAGGACTTTGTGATGGCGGAGCAGGATTTTTCACGCATCCCCTATCTGTACAAGCAATTGCATCGGCGCGGAGTTTTCGAAGAACATCAGGATCGTTTTTTCGCCCTGGTCCGCCGTGCGGAACGTCAACAATAGGATTCGCCCATGGCCGTGCGCGCCGTACATCAATTGGTTGCCGGATACAGTCATGGCGATGCCATTTCGAACGAAACCCGGGGGTTGCGGGAGTTGTTTCGTTCCCAGGGCCTGCGCAGCGAAGTTTATTGCGAGGCGGGGCGGATCCTCCCGGAATTGCGCAAAGACGCGCGGGATCTGAGCGCGGCGAGAAGCGAAATTGGCGCCGAAGACCTGGTGATCCTGCACTTGTCCATCGGGGCCGAGGTGAACGATCTGTTTCCCGAACTGCCCGGCGGCAAGGTCATTCGCTATCACAACGTGACGCCCCCGGAATATTTTCGGGCCTTGAACGACCACATCGCCCGGCAGTTGGAATGGGGTCGTGAGCAAATGAAGGCCCTCGCGGGGGTGGCCGATCTGAATTTGGCCGTGAGCCGTTACAACGCCTCGGAGTTGGAAGCGGCGGGGTATGAGGGGGTCGAGGTGCATCCCTTGGTGCTGACCTTGAAGAGGCTGGCCGATGCGCCCGACCCCGAAGTGATGGCCAAGTATTCCGATGGCATGTTGAACGTGTTGTTCGTGGGACGTTGCGCGCCCAACAAGCGCATCGAGGATTTGTTGCATGCGTTTTATTATTTGCAGAAATACGTGGAGCCCAGGAGCCGGTTGATTCACGTGGGCAGTTTCGCGGGAACCGAACAATATTTGTCGATGCTCAAGGCCATTGCCCGGGACCTGAACCTGCGCAACGTCGATTTTGTCGGTTCCGTGCCCGAGTCGCACTTGGTGGCGTATTATCGGGTGTCGGAGGTGTTCGTTTGCATGAGTGAGCACGAAGGTTTCGGCATCCCGCTGTTGGAGGCCATGCAGGCCGGATTGCCCGTGCTCGCGTATGCCTCGGCGGCGGTGCCCGAAACCATGGACGGCGCCGGGGTGGTGTTTCGCGAGAAAAATTTCGATGAAATCGCCGAATGGATTCTGCGGGCCGGACGGGATCCCGAGGTGCGGCAGGCCTTGCTGAAAGGGCAGGCGGCGCGTTTGAATCGTTACGAAAACGGCGATGCCCCCGGGCGGCTGTTGCAGTTGCTTGCTCCTTGGTTGGACTGAATTAGGAGAAGGAAAGAGGGAGGAAGGAGAGTATGGAGAGAAGGAGAGAGGGCGCGAAGTAGAGAGTCCTAGCCCAGACTGAAATAGAGATAAGCGCCCAGCAGCAGTCCGAAGAGCAGTTCCACCGCGCCCAGTCTCCTGAATTCGTTCGGGGACATGTCCGCGACCATCTTCCCGAATTTCGGAAAAAGCCGGGCGGAGATTTTTTGGCACAATCCGGGTGTAAGAATCACCAGGGTTCCCTCGACAAAGGTCCATGTGGCAATCAGTACCATTAATTTTTCGTATAGAGTCAGGTTCATTTTGAAAAGCGAGCAAGATTCAAATCGCGGGAAATTTTTACGTGAAAGGTTATTCTATCGTGAAATCAAGAGATTGAACGACAGGAAACGTAAATCTGTCTTGATTCTTTACGATGAAACTGTTTTATCATAAGAGACACAACTTTACCATATCCTTTGGCCAAAATTGATTACGCCACATCCCGGAGCATCTTTACATGTACACTTTTATAAACATTCTCAAGAAAATTTTTCTATTTCCGTTGGACCTGATGTATCTCACCTATGATTCGTGGATCATCGGGTTTCGTTATATCCTGACGCTCTTTCGGAAAGAGAAGGACCAGCCCTGTCATTTTTGTCGGGGAGAGGATTATCGTGAGGAAAACCATCCGGTCCGGGCGGTGTTGAAGTATCAGAACATGTGGTTGGTTCGGCTGGTGTCTCCCTGCATCCGGGTCAAGCAGACGGGTCGCAAGCGGGTGGCCTTGTGCAGGCGGGAAGGCGGCTACACGCGGGCAAGCGCCAAAGCTCCCGCCATGGCCTTGTTTCTGACCTTTTTTTGGCTGTTTGGTACCATTCAGGGCATGAAAGCCCTCTCTTCGGATCCCGATCAATTTTGGGCCAACTTCATCACCTTTTTCAATCCTTCCCGCACTTCGGGTGTTGAGGAAGATGCGGATTTCCTCGTCCGCGGCGAGGCCCGGCACAACCCCGAGCGCGCGGAGCGCTATTTCAACATTGGGGTGCGCGAGTTCGAACAGGGGCGTTACAACGATGCCCAGGTCAATTTCCGAATTGCCATTCAGAGTGACCCCATGCGTTCGGATTTGCATTTTTATCTGGCAAGGTCTCTTTTGGCCGTGGGGCAGCTTGTGCAGGGCGAGAACAGCATTCGGCGTACCTTGGAATTGAAAGAAGACCATGCGGAAGCTTTGTTGATCATGGCGGAATTGCATGAACGCCGCGAAGAACGTACCCAGGCCTTGGAAAAAGCGGCCCGGGCATTGGAATTGGAACCGAACAATACCCAGGCGCTTCGCATGAACGCCGGGTTGCGCGCGGCCCTCGGTCAAAGGGAAATAGTGCGGGATTTGGCCGACCGTCTCTATGAACTGGATGGACAACGTCCCGCGACCCTGGCGTTTTTGGGGCGTTTGGAATTCAATGTGTTTCAAGACGTGGACCGCGCCCGGGTGCTTTTGAATCAAGCCTTGGAACTGAACCCGAATTTTGTCGAGGCGCTTTTGGCGATGATCCCCATTTACGCCATGGACGAAGACATTGAGCGGGTGGACCGAACTTTGGCGCAGGTGATTGAACTACAGCCCGACAATTTGCAGGCCCGCCGATTGGAAGCGGAGTTGTTGATGTCCAGATATGGACTGCAAGTGGGCTTGCGGGCCTACAGCCGTTTGTTGACCCGCTTTGCGGGAGATTTGGGCATTCGGTTGCGCTACGCGGAATTGCTCATGCAATCGGGACAGTTGAGTGAAGGCAAACGGGTGGCCCAGCAATTGACCGCGTCCCGGGTCCCCGCCATTGAACGTTCCTCGCACTGGATGCTGGCGCAGATGTACGCGCAAGTGCGAATGTTGGATGAAGCGGCGGATCACGCCCAACGTGCCTTGGATCGCACCCCGGGCGCCCGGAACATTCAGCAGTTCCTGGGACAGGTTTACTTGCAAAGCCAGAAACCCGCCGATGCCCGCCGGGTGTTGAGTCGGGCGTTGGTCCAACATCCGGGGGACATTGGGATTCTCAACCTGTTGAGCCAAAGCATGGTGCAACTGGGAGAAGTGAACCAGGCCCTTGAGCTGTTGCAATCCGAACTGGATAAAAATCCAGAAGCGGACGCCATCCGTTTGCGCATGGTGGAAATCCGCATGCAGTCCGATCGCTGGCGGGAAAGTCTGGCCGATACCCGGTATCTGCACGAAAAATATCAGGAACGCCCTGAACTGGCGAACAATCTGGCTTTTCTGTTGGCCCGCAGCGGGCAGGATTTGGATTATGCCCTGTCGTTGTCGGAAGGGTTGATGGAACAATACGGGGAGAATCCGATTATCATGGACACACATGCTTACGTGTTGGCGGCCCGAGGAAAGCACGACGAAGCCGTGCCCTTGCTGGAAGCCGCCTTGGGCAAAGCGCCCGCGAACCCCACCATCCGCTTTCATTTGGCCAAAAGTCTCCAAGCCGTTGGGCGTAAAGCGGAAGCTCGGCAACACCTGGAAGCCGTTTTGATTATTGATCCCGACTTTGCGCAGGCCGGCGAAGTGCGCAGTATCTTAAACACCCTGGCCGCAGAGGTATCCTCATGAGTACACGTTCATCCGATCCCAACGAAAACGAGAACAAGGAAAACGATAAAAAAATCGCCCCGGAGACCCAGTCCAGGTCTCGGCGCTCACGCTCCACGCCCTATGAATATGGGTATTCGGTCATGCGTCAGTTGGTACGTGTGCCGCAATTGGATTTCGTGGACCTGATTTGGATTGGGGTCGGCACGGTCCTGTGCAATGCCTACATGCTCATTACCCTGTTCCGCTTTTATTTGAACATGGAGGATTATTCCCATGCCATTTTGGTGCCGGTCATTGCCGCGGCCGCCGCATGGAAAGTCATCGCCAATGCGGAAAAGGATAAAAAGCCCAAGGTGGTGGGGCAATTCTGGGGTTTTCCCGTTTTAACTTTCGGGCTTTTGCTGCAATTTGCGGCCATGTGGTATGAAATCGGTTTGGTCGCGGGCGGGGTGGTCAGCGAATACGTCACCAGCGTGGGCTTGGTGATTACCATTTGGGGGCTTTTCATCTGTTTCTTCGGCTTCGGGGCCTTGAAGATGTTTTGGTTCCCTTTGTTGTACCTGATTTTTTTGATTCCCGGCTTGCCCGGTCCGCCCGAGGTCTGGCTGAAAAACGCCTTGCGCAACACGGTGACCGTGTGGTCTTCCCGGACCTTGGAACTGTTTGGATACAGCGTTCTGGTCGAAGGCAATGTCATCACCATCCCCGGCGTGGTGCTGGGCGTGGCGGATGCGTGCAGTGGCATCCGCTCCTTGTGGGCCATGCTGGCGGTGGCCCCGGCGATCGCCTGGTTCCTTCGTCTCCGGCCATTCTTGATTTCGCTGTTCATTCCCTTGGGCATCTTTTTGGCGATTTTTCAGAACATCATTCGGGTGGTGGCCACGGCCCTGCTTTGCGACTGGTTTGACATGAGTTGGGCCTCGGGCACCAAGCACGACATCGTGGGCGGCCTCTCGTTCTTCATCGTCTCCATGATCATGGTCATCCTTTCCCGGATTTTGGCGCCGCCGCCCCAAGGCAAGAAAGACATGTATGGAGACTACGGCACCTATGGCGTTTATGGCCATTATGGCAGTGGTTCCTACGGATCTTATGGGGCGTACCATTCCGCGAATGACCCCGAAGAAGATGACGAGAAGGCCCCGCAAATGGAAGCCGAAGACCAACGCGAACTTTTCTTTTCCCGTATTGCGAAGGTCCGCACCGGCGTATTCGTTTGTCTCCTCCTCATGGGACTGGGCCAATTGGCCATCTTCCAGCGCTACGCCGTCCGCAGCCGGGTTCAATACATGATCTCGCAGAATCGGGATCCCCTGGACGCCTTTCCGGGCGAAGTCGGACCTTTCCGCCGAATTTATTGGGGCGAATTGCCCGAGGACGCCCTCCGCATTCTTCGTCCCTCCGAAAGTTACGTGGCTTGGTACTCGTCCGAGGATGACCGACTCATCAACGTGATTATCAATTTCTGGGAGCCCGTGATCGGGTTCCATGGCAACAGTTGGTCATTCCCCCACTCGCCGGACGTGTGTTTCCGGGAAGCGGGCTGGGTGTTGGCCGAAACCCCGGAACTCCCGGATCATTTGGACAATCCCAATGAGGTGGTGTTCTCTCGCTTGTATAAAAACGAGATCCTCGGGACCACGCAGATGGTGCTCTACTGGTACAACCGGGACCAGATTTCCATGATGATGAACGAGCAAATCGATGAAAACGTCACTCATGGAAATTTTCACAGCTATTTGGGACGGCTCAGTCACGTGGCCCGTTCTTGGAAGTATCCCAAGGAATACAGCCGTTTCCAATATTCCGTGGGCATTTACGTGCAAGAGCAGCGCAGCGTGGAAGATACCATCGAATTGGCCCAGGAATTTGCCAAACATCTTCGTGAAAAAACCTCCCAATTCGGATTGCGTCCCCTCCAAGAGATGGATTTGGACGGAATGGGCATGGATGAAGCGCTGGTTGCCGAACTTGAAGCGAATGACTGACAACATACGATTGACCACGCACGTGCCGCGACGGCGTTTTGGACGCACGGAACTTCGGATGCCGGTGTTTACCACCGGCGGCATGCGATATCAGCAGGATTGGAAAGATCTGCCGGAAACGGAAATCACGGCGGAATCCACCGCCCATGTGGGCACCTGTATCGAGACCTCTCTGTCGCATGGCATCAACCACATTGAAACCGCTCGCGGATATGGGAGTTCCGAATTTCAATTGGGTCAGGTTTTCCCCAAATTCGACCGGGACGATCTGATCGTGCAAACGAAAATCGGGATTCGGAATTCGCTGGAGGAATTCGTGGATTCGTTCGAAACCAGCATGTCCCGGCTGAAGCTCAAGCATGTGGATTTGCTTTCCATTCACGGGATTAACACCGACGAAGACTACCAAAAGGCCTTGGCCTATGGGGTGCCGCAAATGCGGAAGTGGCGGGAGCAGGGCCGGGTGCGTTTTATCGGGTTTTCCACCCACGGACCCGCCGATGTCATTGCCAAGGCGGTATTCAGCGGACTGTTCGACTATTTCAATGTCCACTGGTATTTCGTGAACAACGACAACTGGCACGCGATCCAAGCGGCGGCGCATCAGGACATGGGCGTGTTTATCATCAGTCCCAATGACAAAGGGGGACGTCTTTGGGATCCGCCGCAAAAATTGCGTGATTTCTGTCAGCCCCTTTCTCCCATGCAGTTCAATGACTTGTACTGTCTGAGCCGTCCGGAAGTCCATACCCTGAGTTTGGGCGCGTCCAGGCCGGGGGATTATGCCGAACATGTGGAGGCCATGAAATGGTACGACGACCGCCAGACGATTTCCGAAACCATCGCCGGTCGGATTCGCAAGGAAATCGACGCCTGTTTCATTCCCGGCTGGCATCGCAACTATGCCGCCGGCATTCCGCCGCAATCCCTGAGTCCGGGCGGCGTCAATGTGCGCGAAATCATGCGCCTGTACACCTGGGCCAAGGCCATGGACATGGTGGAATACGCCAAAGGCCGGTATAATATGTTCAGCAACGGGGGGCCTTGGTTCCCCGGGGATACGCCGGAGGATTACGATGTCGCGGAAATGGAAAAGGCCTTGTCCGGCGCCCCCGATCCCAAGCGTATCCTGCGATATTTGGAAGAAGCCCACGAACTGTTGAAAGGCGAGGCGGTCCAACGGCAGAGCGTGGCCGAAAAAGAAGATTCAGAAGAAGAAGAGGAGGGCGCATGAAAGACAACACCTTTGGGGACACCGAAATCGAGTTCCCCGTGACCGTTCACTTCCGGATTATTTGCCATGCCGAAGCAGACGTGAGCCTCCGTGTCAAAGAAGCGGCCCAGTCATTGCGTCTGGAAGAACATTTGCAGGATGGCAACACCAGTGGGGGAGGGAGGTACCGTTCGTACAACCTCAGCCTGGAAGTGGACTCCCTGGAGCGCATGCAGAAAATCGACCGCACCTTTCGCGCCGTGGATGGCGTGAAAATGGTTTTGTGACGGTTCGCGCGGAAACAAATTCACCGAATCCATTGGGATGGGATTTTGACCCTACCCTGAGGTCGGTGTTACTCCTGAAGATCTTTCATGCGGCGGAATTCACTGTCGGGTCTGGCGGCCAGTTCCGCATAGGTCCCGGTTTCCACGATACGTCCGTTTTTCATGACCACCACCTGATCCACATTGCGGATGGTGGAGAGGCGGCGGGCGACGGTCAGGGTGGTGCGTCCTTTGATCAGTTTTTCAATCGCGTCCTGCACCAGTTTTTCGGAGACCACGTCGAGGGTGGAGGTGGGTTCGTCCAGCACGATGACCCGCGGGTCGCGGACGAGCACGCGGGCGATGGCCAGGCGTTGCCGCTGCCCGCAGGAGAGAAGAGCACCGCCCTCTCCGATGCGGGCGTCCAGTCCTTCGGGAAGCGTGTCCACAAACTCCCGGACATTGGCGGCGTCGAGGATGTGTTGAAATTCAGCTTCATTTACGGCGTCGGCCCCGAAGAGGATGTTTTCCCGGATGGTGCCTTCAAAGAAAATGCTTTCCTGGGGAACCACCGAGATAAAGCGCCGCCAGCTTCGCATATCCACGGTGTTCATGTCGGCGCCATCCAGGAGGATCCTGCCGAATGTGGTGCGGCGGAATCCGATGGTCAGCCGGAGGATCGTGGATTTTCCGCCACCGCTGGGGCCGACGACGGCCACGGATTTTCCCGCCGGAATGTGCAGCGTCACCTCGTCGACCGCGGGCCGGTCCATTTCCCGGTACTGGTAGGACACGTGTTGAAGCTCGATTTCCCCGGCCACTCCAGAGACGATGGTTTTCCCCTGATTGAGTTCCAGGTCCGGACATTCCAGAATTTCGCCGATGGAGCGAACCGACTCCATGCCTTTCGCCAGTTGGGGGTACAGGTTCATGACCGTGTTGATCTGCATCCAGTTCCAGTTTGCCCCGCACCGCGCCGGGGCGGTTGCTCCGTACACGGAAATGAATGGTGCTTGTCACTCGGGACACAAACAATTCGCGGGTAAACTCAAGATCCCCCTCTGTTCACTTCACCCAGGCCCGGCCGGTGTCAAACTCCACTCCGCGCCGGTACCCGCGAAACGGAGCGGACGGTGTGGTGTTCAGCGTCAGCCCGCAGAAGGGATGGTAGGGGTCCCGTCCCGCGCTGGTGTGCATCGAAGCCTCTCCACCCAGGCGCTCCTTGTACACTTCAAACAAATGATTGTCCGCCTCCTGGTTCTTCCCCTCCCGGATCAGACGGCGGACCTCCGGAAGCTGGTCGGACACATCCAGCTGTTCGGGCACGTCCCGGGGATAGTACAAGTCCTCATGATTGAACAGGAGCCTTTCTTGGCTGATGCGTCCGTACATCATCGCCCCCACCGCGCCGCTGCCGGTGGGTAAAGCGTCCTGCCAGCGACGGGCGGGGGTTTTTCAGGATCATTCCGGTTTGCGAGTCTGCTGGGGGCATAAGGTTCGATTTCCTGTTGCGGGAATGCATTGGGTATTATACACCAGCTCGTGGAAGCCGGGCGTGAGGTTGTCGACGAAGAGGGCATCCCCTTCAAAAAAGCCGCTGACCGGTTTTCCGTCCACGAGGAGGGTTGGGTCCGCTTGACCGCCTTGCTTCAGCCCGACCTTGGCGCGGACATTCCCGGGGATATTCACCTCAAGTTTCCGCTGACCCGACGGATGGACGGAGAGGGAAACGGAGATGGGGCCTTTAGGGCTTGGAACGGTGCCCGAGACCTGCGCAAGGGCGCCGGGTTGAGGGTGGATCAGGACCTTTCGAAAACCGGGTTCCAGGGGGCGAACTCCCAGAAGAAAGCGGGGAAGGATGTTCGCGGGCGCAGCCCCCCAGGCATGATTCCAGTCCAGATTCTTTTTGTATTTCAAGTCCCAGGCCTCCCAGGTGATGGTGGTGCCCAGTTCAATCATGTGCCACCAGCCCCGGTCGTGTTTGGCGGTCATCAGCTCCAGGGCAGCATCCTCCTCGCCATTTAAATAGAGGGCTTCGAGCAGGTACTGGGCCCCATAGACGCTGCAGGCCATGCCGCGTGATTTCACAAAGGCCACGACCGGGGCTTTTCGGGCATCGGGCACCAGATCAAAGGCCAGCATAAACATGTTGCTGTGCAGGGAGGCGTGTTGCGACCCCTCGCCGTCGATGTAACAGCCCCGGGTTTCATCGAAGAGGAGTTGGTTGAGGGTGTCACAGACCACGTCCGCCCGGTCCGCAAACAAACGCTGATCGTCGCTTCGGCCCAGAGCGCCGGCAATGTGCGACATGAGTTTGAGTGCGTGCGCATGGAAGGCGTTGACCACGGTGTTGACGGGCAACATCTCATGGTTGTCCCGCTCGCCGGTGCCGCCCTCGGTGAAGGAGCCGGGCGGCCAGTCCACAAGATCCCGAAGTCCGTGCTTGGAAAGATAGGTCTCCCCATGCATGTGAAGCCGCTTTTCAAACGCCACGGTGCGGCACTCCGACGCGGTGCTGATCAGTCCATCGGGACGGGCCAATTCGATCAGGGTTTTTGCACACAGGTCCTCATAAAATTCCTCCAGGGATGACGTCTCACCGGTGTACAGATAATCGGCCCAGGCCATCATCACCGAATGCAAATGCCACTCGGTCGGCCAGGTCGGGTTTTGGATGAGGTATTCATGGGTGTAGCGGGCGAGGGCGTATTCGCTGTCGACCGCATAATGCCCCAGTTGGTTGATGTAGGCGTCGCCCTCGTAGGGAATGCGTTCCCGGTCACCGTCTACGTAGACGCCGCAAAAAGTGGTGGCCTTGATGCTGTATTTGCAGAGATCCCAGACGCCGTTGAGCACTCCGTCGCTGGAAGAGAAGGCGGAGGCCCCGTCGTCAAAGGGATACTGCACGCGGATTTGGCGGACAGCCGCGGCGTCGACACCTTCGGTATCTTCGATTTCCGCGTACCGGAACGGAAACACTTCGCCGATTTCAGGAGGCATTTTGATGGCCGCCGGACCCGTATTGCGTTTGTCGGGCGGGATCACGATCCGGGTTCCGGCTTCGTCCGGACTGATCTCCTGCTCAATGCGGATATATCGGATGGTTCCGGCCGGGGAACTCTCCACCCGGCCGTCCGCGGTCAATTGCTCCCCCAGGTGAACGACGATGCGGCCCTCTTTTGCAGTCCCCGCAAACGGAACAACCAGGGTCCCGAACGCGGCTTTGCCGAAATCAAGAAACAGCGTTCCCTCCTCTGTGATGCGTGTATGGGCCGGAGTCGCTTCGATCTGCTGCAGGGGTTTTCTCGTAACGGTATATCGTTGATTTGACATGACGGCATTTCCTATGGAACCAGGGGTGAAAATCCAGACCTTATTCATATAGACGACCCATTACGATTACGCGTACGATTACGATCACGAAAAAAAAATCGACCAAGATGCCTGGCGAATCCAATGGGTGAAAATTTTTGTATATCTTTGGAGTTTGACGGGTGGTGTTTTGTGTCGCGTAGCGACAGTCCCAAGCGTAGCCGTGGATTTCAATCCACGGAACCGGGAGCACCATAGAGTGGGCGCCGCGTAGTGTCGCCTGACGGATTTGGGGGTTTCAACCCCATCGCGATCAAGGACGATTGCATTACGGCGCATTTCGGGATGAGGGGATTAAAATCCCCGGGTCCGTGAATCGTCGCTACGCGACGGGCTGGCGTAAGATGGATTGAGACCGTGGGTTGAAACCCACGGCTACGCGTGGGCCTGTCGCTACGCGACAAAATAAGGCGTTTGAATTTGCGATGGACTCTTGGAAAACAACCTCTCGGATTGAGGTCTGAGCTCCCCAACGGGGTTGCACCCTGTCTAAAACGCCTGTTTTTTTGTTGAGGTTGCGAGGGGGCGGTCTTTCCATCGCCGTGGAAGACATGCGGGCGGTGGGGGCGGACTTTACCCGTTTATGGTATCTGTGGGACGGCACGGAGGGGAACGACCCCGAGCGGTCGCGGCGAATGACGGAGATGCAGATCGAAAAACTCGGAGGACTGGAGGTTCCGCTCCGCTTTGTGATGGGAAACCATGATCTGGATGGCACCCGGGATCTTCCGCCCGGCACGATGCCAGTGCTGACGACCTATGACGCGTTCCGGCAGGTGCCGGGCTGGCGGTCCATCGAGACGCAGCTGGATTATTATTTCACCGAAATCCACGGAGAGTTCCTGGTGCTGGTTTTGTCGGATCATCATCTCTCCACCGAAAACCGTTGGTTTGCCACCCAGCAACAAATCAATAACGAATTTCCGGAGGAGTATCCGCACGGTCTGGAGGCCTATCAGGCGCTGCGCCGCCAAATTGCGGACTGGTCCGGCCAGGTGCAGATCGCGGGCCACTACGCCCTTTGCGGCGGCGCGCGGGGGACCCCTCCGGGTGGTCCGCTGGAGCGCCTGCTTCCGCTGCCGGACCCGGTGAAGCTGGTGCTGCACGGCCATTCCCATCTGGGCGACTGGCGGAGGGGGAAAGCCAAAACCTTTCATCGCATCAGTACGTCATGCATGCCGGGAAAAGCTTTTGGTGATGGAGAGGCGGAGACAGGCCGGACCTGGAATCTGCATCACATTTCAACCAGGAGTGGGTAACCCTGCAACCACAGCCCAAAGGAAATCCAGGAGGTAGAGGTGCGGGCAATTTCGGCCAAAATGAGGGTGGCTTTGGCCCTGAAATGGGATTGGTCCGGAGATTGCTCGATGAGAAACCCGACCGGCCTCTGGCCATTGTGAAATCGGCGTACAACGCAAAAAGGGTCGGGTTTTGGAAGACAGGGGGAGGGAATAATAATGGTTACGCGGCTTTGATAGGGGACACAAAACTCGCGATCGAAAAGGCAAAAGCCCAGGGTATCACCTTGCACCCCCGGGCACTGGTCTGGTGTCAGGGCGAATCCGACGCGCGTAGTCAGGGGGCGAGTCACGATCCGGTTATGTATAGGGAAACCCTTGAGAGTATGATTCCCGCACTTCGGAAAGACCTCGATGCGCCGGAACTGATCGCGCTGCTTGGGTTCAATACCAAATTCGGGAAAAGATGGTCAAAAGTATCCTCGCCAAGACCGGGCGTAATGAAAATACACGGAGCGCAGATCCAAATTGCAGAGAATTGTATCTATACCGAACGGGTCGAGGATTGGGGATGCCAAGTGGTGAATGCCGCGCACTTCGGTGCCGCAGGAACGCTGGAATTGGGCAAGTGTTATGCAGAAGCGCTTCTCCAGACAGAAGAGAATCTGAAGTGCTCAAAAGAGGAATAGCGATGCCCTGATAGGGCTATCCCTTGTAGCCGGGGGTTCGAGCGTAGCGAAATACCCCCGGGTTTGGGGCCAAAAGGAGGCGTATCCCGAAAAAAGTGATGTTACCCCTTCACGCCGCCACTGGTCAAACCGCTGACGAATTCCTTCTGCAAGGCAAAGAAAAGAACCGCCGGGGGGATGATGGCGAGCAAGGTCCCGGCGAGGAAGACGCCGTACTGCTGTGTGTAGACACCCATATACTGGTTCAGCACCACGGGAAGCGTAAGTTTCGATTGGGTCTGTATGAAGACCTGCGGCCCGATGAAGCTGTTCCAGCTGCCGAGGAACGTAATCAGGCAGAACGCCCCCGTAATGGGCCTGACCAGGGGCATGATGATGTTGAAGTAGATTCCGAACTCACTGGCACCGTCGATCCGGGCCGCTTCGATGAGGCTGTCCGGCACCGATGTCATGGATTGTCGGAACAGGAACATGCCGAAGACGCTGCAGGCTCCGGGTACGAGAAGCGCAAGATAGGTGTCCATCCAGCCAAAAGCGAAGATCATGCGGTAGACGGGTGCCAGAAACAGCATGCTCGGAAACATCATCGATCCGATCATGAACGCCATGATTCCCTGGCGCCCGCGGAACTCGTACTTGGACAGGGCGTAGCCGCCCATCGAAGCGAAGAAGAGGTTGATCGAGGTCGCGGTCGACGCCAGGAAGAGCGAGTTGATCACGTACTCCTGGAAATAGACCCGGCCTTGGACGGTGTCCTCGCCGGCAAACAACGCCCGGAAGTTATTGAAGTTCAGCGTCTTCGTGCTCCAATCGGAGACCGCAGGCAGGAAGGTGTATTGCATCAACACGTCTTTGTCCTTGAAAACGGCGCAGACGAGCCAGACAAAGGGGCAGAGAATGAGGAACGCGGCGATTCCCAGCAATACGTAGCGTAGGTAGCCGCTGGCGATTTCAGCCTTGCGGGGGTAGCCCCAGCGGAGGATGCCGTAGATGGCGACCAAAAATACCAGTGTAATATGAATGGTGTTCATTCGACCTTCGCCAGTTTGATTTGGATCGTGCTTATGATGAAGATGACAAAGGCGAGGAGCCAGCCAATGGCGGCGCCCGTGCCAAGATCACCCGTCTCGAATGCGGTGGAGTAGAGGTAGCCGACGATGGTGAGGCCGGAGTTGTTGGGTCCGAACCCTCCCAGCAGCGCATACGGCAGTTCGAAGAGTTGGTAGGACCCGATCGTGCTCATCACCACCACGAAGATCGCCACGGCTTTGATCTGCGGAATTATGACATGCCGGAACGTTTGCATCGGGCTCGCGCCGTCCACATGCGCGGCGTCGAGCAGATTTTTGTCCACGCTCTGCAAGGCTGCCAGGAAATAGATCATGTTGAATCCCACGTACAGCCACATGGATACGATGATCAAGGCCGGCATCACCAGGGACGGATTGGCGAGCCAACGCTCCTCCAACCCCCAGCCCACCAATTCCTGCAGGCCACGGTTGAACAGTCCATAGCGCGGGGTGAAAATCACGGAAAACAGGATGCCGACAAAGATCTGCCCCACCAAGTGCGGGCTGAAGAGGATCAGACGGAACAGATTTCGAACCCGGCTTTTGCCACTGTTGAGCAACATCGCCAACCCCAAGGAGAGCGGCAACTGGATCATGACCGAGACGACCGCGTAAATGCTGGTGTTCTTCACCGCCGTATAAAAATCGGGATCGCTCAGGACAAAGCGGAAGTTGGACAGGCCCACGAAGACGGCGCTGCGGGGACCGTTCGTCTGATGGAAGGCCAGCCAGATGGAGTTGATGAACGGGTAAACGAAAAAGACTGCGGTAAGAATAAGGTACGGGCCCAGAAAGACCCATGGTGTTATGGCTCGTTTCCTAGAGCCTTTCATTGGGCGCCTCCTTCGTCTGTCTGGAGAAAGACGTTGCGGTCGATGACCCTGCGAACGTAATCGGCCTGGGCTGTGAGTTCCTTCCTGATGTGTTCCTTCAACCCCGCTTCCCCGTGGCGGTTGTAGTAAGCCACGGCACCCAGGTACACCTCGGCGAGTTTGTTTTGCGCAAGGTTGCTATAGGGGCTGATGTAGGTTGGCGGTGTTTGCGGGGCGAGGTCGGCCAAGAGCCGGCCGATCGCCTGACCGCCGTAAAACGCACGCTCCTCGTCCAACACCGGCGCGCTCCACGAATCCTTGAGGGGGGATATGATGTTGGTGGCGCGAAACCGTGCGCTGAGTTCCTCTTCATTCAAGTAAAGAAACTTCGCCAATTCCCAGGCCAGCTCCTGGCGTTCGCTGGCCTTTGTGATCGCCAGTCCGGTGCCTCCCCAGGTGCTTGTGCGGCGACCGCCCGGCTCCCAGGCGGGGAGCGGCATCAAGCCGAGTTTGCCCTTCAGGTTCGGCACGTCCATCTCGAACTGCTTCGTCCGCCAGTCTGGACAGAAATAGAAAAGCACCAGTCCGTCGTTCATGGCTTTGGCCAGGCTCTGACCCCAGCCGGCATCGTAGCCGATCCGATCCGGGCCCGTGGTCTGCCGCACGTACCACGCGATGGTGTCGGCCGTCAGCTCGGTGTCGAACGCCACTCCGCCTTGTTCGTCGAAAAGCTGGCCGCCCCGCTGAAGGAGAAGGATCCGGATGACGGCGATGCCGCCAAGTGGAGTGTCCAGGGCGTAGCGGTCGAAATTGCCGTCGCCGGTAAGGTCCTGGACAACGGAGCG
This sequence comes from Verrucomicrobiota bacterium, assembly GCA_020831635.1. Lineage (GTDB taxonomy): Bacteria > Verrucomicrobiota > Kiritimatiellia > SS1-B-03-39 > UBA6053 > PXAS01. Next base: position 50,513 of record JAFIGC010000002.1, read on the forward strand.
CCCCATGGCAACAAAATCATCCCAGGTCTCGATTTGGTCGACATCAATCCCGAGTTCCTCGATCAGGTCGCGGCGGTACGCAAGCGTTACCGGATGCACATCGTTGGGCAATGCGAAGATACGTCCGCGGCTGGACCATAAACTGAAGCGCGATGGAACCATGCGGTCATAGATCCCCTCGGCATGCAGTCGATCTGTGAGGTCAACAAAACCGACGTCCTCCAGCGGACCCCGCGCAAAAAAACCGATCGTGCCTTCGAGCAACTCGACCAGGTCCGGCACATCCGCCCCGGTCAGTAGCGCCGACTGGAGGCGGCTTTGCAAGGCGCGCTGACTGACCAACTGCAGTTGAACCTTGACCCCGTGCTGTTCTTCGAATTCACCCAGCACCGCGCGATAGGCCTCTTCATGGTTGGGTGCAAAGATGGCCATCACCAGATCCGGCTTCTCGACCTGCCGCCGAAACGAGACGGCAAAGTGAGCGGTCCCGGTGACGAGTGCCATCAGCAGGATAAAAAAAGCGGCTTTTCCGTAGGGATAGTTCATGGTGTTATTTTTTTGATTGTCTGCTTTGACTGCTGAAGTGTTCCCTTGCATGCGAGGGGTGGGATGCCAAGCGAAAATGAACAGTTTCATGAAAAGGATGAAAGGGGAAATCGGTGAACGAGAACGGCGACGAGAACGGGGAACGATTTTGTGTTCCTCGACTCGTAATCCGTTCTCGTCGCCGTTCTCGTCAACCGATCTCCCACGCTCGAAGTTTCACCCTACATCATTTCTTGACCCCGGAGGGGCTGAATCGATGTCTCCATTTTTTTCGATTACGATTACGATCAGGATTACGATTAGGATTCAGATGAAGATAAACGCTTTTTAGTATGCTCTTCCTTCGGAAAATTTTAAGACGTTCCCGCCGCCGGATTGTGGCGTTGATCTCTATTCGTTTTGTTCCGGCCTGGTAAGGGGATAGCCGGAGGATGGATGGACGGGAGCCGGCAATTCCAGGGGTGTCGTGATCGGCGCGTTGTGGTTGTCCGTATCCACGAAAGCCTTCCAGGCGTTGCGTTTGCCCGCGGCCCCGTCTCCCAGGAGCGCGCTAAGCTCCGCCACCAGCTCCGGGTTCAGGTCGGCGATGTTGTAGTTCTCGTCCGGATCCACGGAAAGATCATACAGCATTCTCCCCTCAACCACATCGTCATTCGAAACAAATTCGGAATAGCTGTAGCGTTCGGTGATGATCGTATCCCCACGAATAAATCTGGCAAATGCCGCCTGTTTCCAAGGCCTCTCGGGGTTTTCCATCAGCGGCACCAGGCTCGTGCCCTCAAGGTGATCCGTGGCGGGCATGCCTGTGCCCGTGAGTTCGCACAGGGTGGGATAGACATCGACAAACTCTGTGAGACGCTGGGTCACCCGGCCCCCGGGCATGCCGGGATGACGGATCACCAGAGGTGCCTGTAGAGACGTCCGGTAGTTCGCGTGCTTGCACCAGAGCGTATGCTCTGCAAGATTCCAGCCATGATCGCCCCACAGGACAATGATCGTCTTGTCGTACAGCCGCACGCCATTCTCATCAACCGTATTCTTGAGCTTGTCGATTACCTTGCCGATTTGTGCATCGGCAAAAGATACCGAAGCGTAGTACCCCCGTATGAGCTTCCTGGCCAGCGCATCATCCAGCGGCCCTGAAGAGGGTATGCCCTCATAGTTCCTCAACTCGCCCCAGTTGCCCAGCGACTCGGGCGGAGCATTCACAGGCGCAAAATGATTATAGGGGAGGGATATCTCGTCCTCGGGATATAGATCCCAGTACTTTTGGGGTGCCCAGAACGGCAAATGCGGCTTGTCGATGCCGTAGCCCATAAACCATTTCTTGTTTTTGTTTTCCTCGATTTTCTCCATCGTGACGTGAGCCCCCCATCCGTCGGGATAGTACTTGTCCTCCGAATTGTTGTACTGCGTGCCGCCCCGGGTGGTTGTCTTGGAACCGTCACCGATCTCGTAAGGCACCACATTTCTCCATGGATCTCCAGGGATTCTCAACAAATCATCCCACCTGTCGTCATTCCGGTTGTGATAGATCTTTCCACCGACGGAGATGGTTTTAAAGCCATGCTTCCTGAAGTGTGCGACCATGGTGTCACCCGGATGATTGATGCCCGCCGGTTCATTGCCGCTGGCAACATCCAGGCGCGAGTTGAACGTCCAATGCCTGCCCCAGTTCTCTCCCGGCTGCTTGTAGGGTCGGGTGCCTGTCAGCAGACTCAGACGGGATGCGCCGCAGATCGGAACCTGGCAGTAATTGTTCGCGAAAAGCACGCTGTCTTTGATCAACGCGTCAAGGTTAGGGGTGACCATCTTTTGAATGCCATGTAGATTCTGACCATGGGCAAAGATCTGCGGTCTTAAATCATCGACACTAATCATAAGGATATTCATATCCGCCGGTTTGTCAGCGCCATGACCAAGATGCGGCAGCCCCGCCATGCTCAGCCCTGTCCCCACGTATTTCAATAAGTCTCTGAGTTCCATCGGTATCTCCTGTGTAATCGTTTCATGCACTCTACCGGGACTGCGGCTGAGATGTCAATGACTTACACTGCCAAACAGTGGCAAAGAATCGCCGAGGGTTTCAGGTGACATGTTTCACGTTTTAAGCACCTTCCGGGGCATAATCCGAGGGATTGTTCCGATGGAAGATGATATAAAAAAGCGTTTATCTTGATCGTAATCGTAATCGTAATCGTAATCGAAATGAGTGTTTTCTTCGAATAAGATTACGAGTACGAATAAGAGTACGAGGAAAGAGATTCGGTTGAGGGTGTATCTACCTTAGGATAAGATGCTGTTCCTTTCTCCGCTTTCCAAGACACCGAACCCGATCACCACACAGCGTCCCAACATTTCTCCATGTTCGCCCCCCCCCTAAAAACCCCGAAACCGCCTCACGCGTGCAAAGCGCGAAAAGCGATTTCCTGCCCATTAACATTTGACTTTTTGGCAGTATTTGTGTCTGTTTCATGAAACAGAATTTATATACTATAAATAACCCCGAGGAATACCATGCACAGATTCAAGTCTCTGGCGATAATTGGCGCAATCTTCTTACCCCTTACGTTTCTGGGAGCAGACATGACGTTGAAACAGGCTTATCAAGATCACTTCCATATTGGCGCTGCGCTTGGACATCGCGTGGTTGAAGAAAGAGGGGAAACCCTGGCGTTAGTGGCGCGGCAGTTCAACAGCGTGACTGCCGAAAATGCCATGAAATGGCGGTCCATGCAACCAGAGGAAAACCGTCACACCCCGGAACAGGCTGACTTGTTGGTGTCATTTGGCACAGCGAATGACATGTACGTTGTGGGGCACGTCCTCTTTTGGCACAACCAGACGCCGGCCTGGGTTTTCGAGGATGAAAATGGGGAACCGGCCAGCCGCGAAATCCTTCTTAAACGTATGCGCGAGCGCGTGCGCTATGTGGCGGAGCGCTACAGGGGGAGGGTGCATGCCTGGGATGTCGTCAACGAGGCGTTCATGGGGGATGGTTCGCTGCGTGACAGCAAATGGACGCAAATTCTAGGGGATGACTTTATCGAGCAGGCCTTCCGCATTGCCGGCGAAGAATTGCCCGCGGATGTTGCGCTCCTGTATAATGATTATTCGATGACCGCCAACGGCAGGCGCAATGCGGTTGTGGCCATGGTGCGCGATCTCAAGCAAAAGGGTATCCGTATTGACGGAATTGGCATGCAGGGACATTGGGCTCTGAACAGCCCTTCCATCGCGGATATTGAGAGAAGCATCCTCGCGTTTGCCGCGACGGGGGTTGAGGTTCACATCACCGAGCTGGATATTGATGTGCTGCCGCGCCACCCCCGCATGTGGGGGGCAGATGCCGACACCCAACTCAGACTCCAGCAGGACCCCGCGCTGAATCCCTATACCGATGGCCTTCCCGACGAGAAACAGGAAGAACTTGCCCAACGCTATGCGGAGATTTTCGGGCTCTTCCTGAAACACAGCGACAAGATCAAGCGCGTGACCTTCTGGGGGCCCAACGACGCGAACACCTGGCTGAACACTTGGCCGATTCGGGGGCGCACCAGCCATCCGCTTCTCTTTGACCGCCAGAATAACCCCAAACCCGCCTTTCACGCCGTCATCAGTCTGCCGTAGCTTTCGGGTGCGACGGCCTCGCCGTTGAAGGCGAGCTGAATTCAAAATCAATCATCTTTCTGTCGGCGAACGTCAAACCTAAAAATGGACCGTGTCCGTAGTGGGTGGTTCGTCATCCAATCGCAAAACACGCAGGCGGGGATTTTGGCGGCGGAATACCTGATCGGGCAGGAGTGCGAGGAGCTGGTCTTCGCCTCCCCCACCCAGACGCTCCGTGGCCCCCACCGTCATTACTTCCGATGAAGTCCTGTCTCAACAGGACTCCTTGGAGTATGATTATGGGGATGCGATCCGCCGGGATGACTTTTGATCGCGGGGTGGATTTCCACCAGGTTTTGAAAAATAAAAACCCTTGCATTGCAAGGGTTTATGAAGTGAAAAAAGATGGAGCCGGCAGAGGGATTCGAACCCCCGACCGATTGATTACAAATCAATTGCTCTGGCCAACTGAGCTATGCCGGCTTCAATAGGCGTCTCCTTTAGCATCGGATCTTGAATTTGGCAAGACCGCTCCGCTGATGAATTTCCTGCTGCGGATCATGCGCGGATGGGGTACAGTTCGTCGATGATGCTTGTGAGTATGATTCAAAAGGACCTGCGGATGCCGAGACACGGCCTGCGGATCTTCCGGCATGACATGTCATTTTCATGTGAGGCAAAAGACTGGTTTTATTGGTTTGAATGGTTTGTGGATTTCAGAGCATCCGCAGGCCGTGTCCTGGCATCCGCAGGTTTAAAAATCCAGTCTGTCTTGCGGCGTTGTCCGGCAGTGCCTTCCTTTGGGTTTGCCTCTTTTCGGTTGCGAATAAAATCTGCGTTGGGAGAATCTTCCCAAGAAAGAAATTCCTAATCCTAATCGTAATCTTTGCCCGAAGCCTATTTTTCCCCAAAGGGCTTGGCATGACAATTCAGAATCCGCTTGGCCGTGAAGGCGGCTTTGCGGGCGAGGGGGATGCCGTAGGTTTTGGCTTGTTGGATTTCGGCCACGGCGTGTGCGTCCGGACAAATGGCGGTTTTCAGGCCGACTTCGGCGGCCAAGGCCCCCCAGCGCCAGTCGAGTTCCATGCGTTGCGGGGTGCAGTTGAGTTCAATGCCGACTCCGCGTTCGGCGGCCAGACGGATGATGGCTTCCATTTGCAGTTTCGCGCCTTCCCGCTTGAGCAACAACCGTGCGGTGGGATGGCCGAGCAGGGTGACGGCGGGATGGCGCAGGGCGGTTTCCACCCGCGCCTGCATCGCCGAGACCTCTTGGTCCAACTGACTGTGCAAACTGGCGATGACAAAATCAAAGCCTTCGAGAATCTCATCGGGATAGTCGAGCCGTCCGTCGATGAGAATGTCGCTTTCCATGCCCTTGTACACGGTGAAATCCACGCCTTCGTCTTTGAACTTTTGGTTGAGCGCGTCGATTTCCTTCCATTGGGCCTGCACGCGTTCGATGCTCAGTCCGCCCGCGTAGCCCGCGCTCTTGGAATGGTCGGTGATGCCCAAATATTTGTACCCTTGATTGAGGCAGGCGCGGGCCATGGTTTCGATGTCGTCCGCTCCATCGCTCCAAGTGCTATGGGCGTGTAGAATGCCTTGAAGGTCGTTTTCGGTGACCAAATTCGGCAATTGATGATTTCGGATGAGCGTTTCGTAGGGGCCTTCGCGCAATTCCGGAGGCGTGTAGGGCAGATCCAAGGCGGCGTAAAGTTCGGCTTCGGTTTCGCAGGGCAGGGGATGTTCCCGGTCGGCTTCGCCCTCCTTGAGGGGGTAGAGTCCGTATTCGTTGAGGGTGAGATTCTTTTCCCGGGCCCGTCCGCGCAGGAAAACATTGTGTTCCTTGCTGCCCGTGAAATAGAGGAGGGCGGCGGCGAAGGATTTCGACTCCACCGTGCGCAGATCCATTTGACGTCCATTGCCCACCCGCACCGAGCTTTTGGTGGCTCCGGCCGCCAGGACTTCGGTGACTTCGGGGAGGCTTCGAAAGCATGCGTGCAGATCCTCGGGTTCATCGCAGACCGACAGAAAATCCAAGTCGCCGATGGTTTCTCGACAACGGCGCAGACTGCCCGCGATTTCCAATTTCCGCAGGCCGTCCACTTTTTTCAATTGTTCCCGGGCGGTTTCGGCCAACGCCAAGGCTTCGTCATATCGGCAACGATCCGCATGTTGGGCCCGCCATTGAATCGCCTCCAGGATTTTTTCGGCGGATTTTTTGCCGAATCCGGGCAAGTCCGCGACGCGGCCATCCTCGATGGCGGCCTGGAGTTCGGTCAGGGTGGTGATGTCCAAGGCCTTGTGGATTTTCGCGGCCCGTTTGGGTCCCAATCCCGAAATGTCCAGCCATTCGATGAGGGCTGCGGGAATTTGGGCTTCCAATTCCTCCAGGGCCGGAAGCCGTCCGGTTTCCATATACGCGTGCAAATCCTTGGCGATGGAGCTTCCGATGTTCGGAAGTTCTTTGAGCGAGGCTTCCGAGTCACGGTCGCGCAGGGCTTCGCCTTCTGATTCCACGACCGCGGAGGCTTTTTCGTAGGCAATGGCCTTGAAGTCCGAAGCGCCGGAAAGCCGCAGCAGCTCGGCGGTGCGTTGCAAAAGGTCGGGGAGGCGGTAGAGATCGGGTTTGGACATGGTTGTTTCGGGTTTTCGGTTGAGATGCGGGGGGATACAGCGTACACTTGTTTCATGACCGATCCAAACAAAAACCAAGCATCGAAAGAAAATGAAGTGGAAATCCTGGTCTTCGGGGAGGTGTTGTACGATTGCTTTCCCGATGGTCGTCGGATTTTGGGGGGCGCCCCCTTTAATGTGGCTTGGGGCTTGCAAGGTTTTGGTCACGCCCCCCACATGATCAGTGCCGTGGGGGCGGATGCGGACGGCATCGCGGTTCGCTCCCGCATGGAAGCGTGGGGTATGAACACGATTGGTTTGCAGACGGATGCCGAACACGGCACCGGGATCGTGGAGGTGACGGTGCGGGATGGCGAGCCGACCTACGAAATTTCCGCGCCCCGCGCCTGGGATTTCATTCTCGATCCGGGGATTTCGAATCCCGGCATGCTCTATCACGGCACCTTGGCCCTGCGCGGGGAACGCAGTCGGAAAACGTTCGAAGCGCTTCGTTCGAGGTCGGACGCCCCCCGCTTTTTCGATGTGAATCTCCGTCCGCCCCACACTCCGGTTTCCTTGGTTCGGGATTTGTTGCCGGGGGCGGCCTGGGTGAAAATGAATTTGGACGAGTTGGGCGAGGTCGTCGGGGAGGACGGTTTGACCCTGGACGGGTCGGATGCGGTCATTGACGCATTTTTGGCGGAATACGAGGTGGGCACGCTTTTGCTCACCGCAGGGGCCCAAGGGGCCAAATTGCGCGGCGCGTATGGGAATGCCACGGTTTCTCCGGCGCCCGCGCCCAAGAAAATAGTGGATACCGTGGGGGCGGGAGACGCGTTTTCAGCCGTGACCCTGAGCGGAATCCTGAGAAACCGCGATGCGGGCAAAATCATCGAAGACGCGGCAAAATTTGCCGCCAAGATCTGCGGACTCCGCGGCGCGACATCTGATGAGGCCGCCTTTTATGTCCTTTAACGGAAAGGGGGAAAGGATAGAAGGAGAGAAGGAGAGAGGTGACGAAGTAGAGAAGGAGAGAAGGAGAGAACTGCGACCAAAAGCCTTGTATGAGACCTCATAATCCTAATCGTACTCGTAATCGATTTACTTTGCACGATTACGATAATGGGCACGAGTCCCTTTCCTCAAATTCAGACCTCGGTCGGCGGCAGCACTGACCTCTGACCTCTCTACCTCTTTCCTTCTCTCCTTCTTGGCCTCTCTCCTTCCCTCCTTCTGATGCCTTCAGTTTCCTTTTGATTTTTCCCCTCATTTGGGTAGAGGCAGGCACATTCTTTAACCTTTTCACCCCCGAACCCGCTTATGTCCCAATTTATACACGACGATTTTCTGCTTCAATCGGAGCCCGCCCGCACTTTGTATCATGAATTTGCCAAGGATATGCCCATCCTGGACTATCATTGTCATTTGAGTCCCGAGGAAATCGCCTTGGACAAGCGCTGGGAGAATTTGACCCAGGTCTGGTTGGCCGGGGATCATTACAAGTGGCGGGCCATGCGCACCAACGGCGTGCCGGAATCCCATTGCACGGGTGAGGCGGGCGATTGGGAAAAATTTGAGAAATTCGCCGAAACTTTGGCCGCCTGTTACCGCAATCCGTTGTTTCATTGGAGTCATCTGGAACTGACACGCTATTTTGGCATCACCGAATTGTTGACCCCCGCGAACGCCCGGAAAATCTACGATCAGGCCAACGAAAAAATCGCGGGCGCGGATTTCAGCGCCCGGGGTCTGATGCGTCAGTCCAATGTCAAGGCCGTGTGCACCACCGACGATCCGGTGGATGATTTGGGTTGGCACCGGAAAATTCGGGAGGATGGTTTTGAAATCAAAGTCCTGCCCGCCTGGCGTCCCGACAAAGCCATGGCCTGCGAAAACCCGAAGGCGTTTTTGAATTACATCCATCAGTTGGCTTTGATCACCGACATGGAAATCAAGGACATGGACAGCCTGTTCTCCGCATTGCGTCAGCGGCATGACTTTTTCCATGCCGAAGGATGTCGATTGTCCGACCACGGGATCGAACGCTTTTATGCCGCCGACTACACCGCGAATGAAGTGGAATCCGCTTTGTCCAAACTCTTGAGAGGTGAATCCCTCAACCAGGTGGAAACGGAAAAATTCAAGTCCCACATGCTGCATGAATTCGGGCTCATGGACCACGAAAAAGGCTGGGTACAACAGTATCACTACGGCGCTCTGCGAAACAACAACACCCGCTTGTTCACCGCCTTGGGGCCCGACACCGGCTTTGACAGCATCGGGGATTTCACCGTGGGCAAAGATATTTCCAAATTCCTGGACCGCCTCGACCAAGACAACCGGCTGAGCCCCACCATCCTCTACAATCTCAACCCGCGCGACAACCATCTGCTGGCCAGCATGATCGGAAATTTCCAGGACGGTTCCCGTCCCGGCAAGATGCAACACGGCAGCGGCTGGTGGTTTTTGGATCAAAAGGATGGCATGGAACGTCAGATCGAAATTTTGTCCCAACTGGGGCTGCTCAGTCGCTTCGTGGGCATGCTCACCGACAGCCGCAGTTTCCTCAGCTACACCCGCCACGAGTATTTCCGCCGCATTCTCTGCAACATGCTCGGCAACGACATCGTCAACGGACTGCTGCCCAACGACATTACCTCCATCGGCGCCATGGTGCGCGACATCAGTTTCAACAACGCTGCCAATTACTTCGATTTTGGCGTCAATCCCGTTTAACCTTTCATTCAAAATATCCCCATGTCATCCAAATCCGACCTGATCGCCTCCGTTGCCGCAAAACTGAAATCCACCCCCGCCGAAGCAGGGGTGTTGATTGGTTTTGACGGTTTCATTGATGAAATCATCCGCCTCGTGGACACCCGGCAGTCCATCAGCGAGTACACCCCCATTCCCACCATCGCCGAATTCGGGAAACGCATCTCCGCCGCCGCCGGTTTGAGTTGCAACATTGAAATGGTCCCCGAACAAGTCAAGCTGGGCGGCAATGGCCCCATCATGGCCAACAACCTTGTGGAGCAGGGCTATGCGGTCACCTACTGTGGTGCCATCGGCCCGCATGGTGACATCCACCCCGTGTTCGCGGAGTTCGCGGAACGCTGCGCCGAAGTCATTCCCCTCTGCGGTCCCGGACACACTGACGCGGTCGAATTTGACGACGGCAAGGTCATGCTCGGCAAAATGAACACCCTCCCCGAGGTCAACTGGCAAAGCCTCTTGGACCAAGTGCCCTTTGACGATCTGGTGGCCAAGCTCAAAGACATTTCCCTGGTCGGTTGCGTGAATTGGACCATGCTGCCCCTGATGAACAGCATTCTGAGCGGTTTGGGCGAGGCCTTGGCCAAGGCCGGTGCCCGCAAAAAGCTCTTCATCGACCTCACCGATCCCCGCAAACGCAGCCGCGCCGACATTGCCGAAGTGTTGGCCTTGCTCACGCGTCTGAACGAAGTCGTGGACGTGGTGCTCGGCTTGAATGAAAACGAATCCGTGCAAGTGGCCGAAGTGTTGTTCGGGGTTCCCGGGGACGATCTCACCACCCGGGCCCAGAAAATCCGCACCCAACTGAAACTTTTCGAGGTGGTCATTCATCCCACCCGCAGCGCCGCCGTGGCCACCGCCGATGGCGAATGGTTCGTCGAAGGCCCCTATACCCCCAAACCCAAACTCACCACCGGCGCCGGCGACAACTTCAACGCCGGATACTGCAATGGCCTGCTCAGCGGACTGAATCCGGCCCAATGCCTGGTCACCGGCGTTTGCAGCTCGGGCTTTTACGTGCGCAACTGCCGCTCCGCCACCCGCCCTGAACTCATCGAATTCCTGAACACTTGGGCGGATGTCGACGGAGGGGATCTTCCCTGATTTGCACTCCATTCGAGCTTTAACTTGATTCCGGGCGGGTTTCCCTTCATAGAGAGGAAAACCCCACTGAATTGACCTCCCACCATGCAAGAAACCTTTGATCCCGACAGCGCCGCCGCTTGGCAGGTGCGCCTTTACAAAAAATCCATCCCCAAACGGGAGAAACTCCGCCATTTGCAGCGGTATCTATCTCCCGTGGAAGGGCGAACCTGTCTGGACGTGGGCGGAGAAAGCGGGGTGATCCCCCATTTGCTCCGCCTGAACGGCGGCTCCTGGGTGAGCGTGGATTCGCGGGAAACCTCGGTCGCTTCCATGAAGGCTCTGCTCGGTGAAGATCAGGTCTATCTCATCGACGGGCCCGAATTGCCTTTTGACGACCTGACCTTTGACACCATCGTGGTCATCAATTATCTGGAGCGCGTTCGCGAGGACGCCCTGTTTCTGCGCGAGTGTCATCGTTGCCTCAAACCCAAGGGCGAGCTGATCATCAGCGTGCCCCATGTCAAATCGTTCTCCGTGGTGCGGGGACTGCGCAACCTGTTGGGCCTCTCGAATGAAAAATTTGGACGGGTGCGCGCCGGATACCGCTTGCGGGACGTGTATGAAATCCTCAAAGACGGCTTTGATATCGTCGAAAAAGAGACCTACGGCGGGTTTTTCGTCGAATTCTTCGAAACCTGGGTGCAGTGGGGCAGCGGGCTGGCCGGGGAGCGGTCCAACCGCCTGGATGACAAAGGTCACATGGTGGATCAGCAGGAATTGCGGCGCTTCGCCAAGGCCTGTCATTTGCAAAGCTTCTTTTACCCCTTTCAGACGGTCGGCTCTTGGTTGGACGCCCTGTTTTCATTCACCAAGGACCACCATCTGGTGATCAAATGTCGCCCCCGTCCCTGGAACCAACGCAAATCGGTGAAATTGCGGGACGGACGTTCCATCGCCGAAGCCGCCATTCAAACGAAAATCGGATCGGCGGCGGAATTGGTGAAACCCTTGCCCGGGAGTTGACACTCCGGTGAAACCCAACATTCTCTTCCTGATGGTGGACCAGTTGCGTCCCGACCATGCCGGATTCATGCCGGAAGCGAAATTTGCCACGCCCAACCTCACCGCATTGGGCAAACAGGGGACGGTGTTCACGAATTGTCAAAGCGTCAATCCCGTATGCATGCCCGCGCGATCCGCACTGCTCACCGGACGCTACACGCACCAAATCGGCACCTTGGCCATGTCGGGGGACATGTCCTTCAATTTGCCCACCTTTCCGCGGGCTCTGCAAAAAGCCGGCTATTGGACCGCGCTGGCGGGAAAACTGCACGTCCTGCAACCTTGGCCCTGGGGCACCCCGCGGGGGCAGGGCTTGCCGCTTTCCGCCATGCACGCGCAAATTCGAAAACTGGGCTTTGACTGGCTATGGGAATCCGCCGGCAAACAATTGGCGGTGAAAAACCATTGCGACTGGTGCGAACACCTCCAAAACAGGGGGATTTTGGAGGAAGCCCGCGATTTTCTCTCCAATTGCGGTGCCAACCACGATGTGGCCGACTCCGAATTGGAACACGATGGCAAACCCTGGCCCTTTGACGAAGCCGACCACGTGGACGTGCTCACCGGCGACAAGGCCCTCGAAGCCCTGCGCACGCGCCCGGCGGACAAACCCTTTTTTCTCAAGGTCTCCTTTTGTTCCCCCCACAAACCCTTTGACCCGCCTCAACGCCTGTTGGATGCGGAACCCTATGAGGAAACCGACGATTTCATTCCCGGCCCCTACGGCGAAGCGCTTTCGCCGGACGTAAAGAAGACTCTTTGGCGGCTTCGGCGCGCCTATCGGGCCACCATTCGGCTCGTGGACGAACAGGTGGGACGAATCGTCGAAGAACTCAAGGCGCAAAACGTCCTCGACAATACCCTGATTGTGTTCACCAGCGATCACGGGGAAATGATGGGCGATCACGGGCGGGTGCAGAAGCAGATCTATTTCCGCGAATCGCTGACCGTGCCCACGTTTGTCCTGCCTCCGGGCAGCGTAGGAGAGGGCGGGGTCCACCAACATCCCGTGGAACTCACCGACCTCACCGCAACCGTTCTCGCCGCCGCCGGATTGTCCCCCGCCGAAGCCCTGTCCGAAAACTGGCCCGCCTACCGCGGTATCATTCCCTGCAAATCGCTCTTGCCCGCCTTGCGTGACGACGCCCCCATCCGCGAGTTCAGCTTTTCCGAATCCGGTTATCACTGGCAGTGCGTGCAGAGCAACACCCGAAAATATGTCCGCATCCCAGATTTCGAGACCCCTGGTGTGTTTCACGAGGAATTTTACGATCTCGTCAACGATCCCTCGGAAATCCGGAACATCGCCCAATATCCCGAAGAGCAAAACGCCCTGCGGCGTCACCGGGATCACCTCGACTGGGTCCTCGCCACCACCCCCGCCGCCCAGGACGGATGGGCGGCATACGGAGCCTGTTCGGAGTAACGCCATGGCCGTTTCCGACGCTCGGAACCCCAAAAAGAAAAGCTTCCGACCGTCGGAAGTCACCGCCATACGCGGTCCGATGCTCACTTTTCGCACCGACCCATGGATGGTTTCGGAGTCGGAGTCGGTGGACTACGAATCGGACGCCCTTGTGGTCATGGAAAACGGATTGATCCGCGAGGTCGGCCCGGCGGATCGCATGTTGCCGCAGCTCGAACCCGGCGTGGAGGTGACCCGGTGGAAAGACCATTTGATTCTTCCCGGATTCATTGATTGCCATACCCATTTCCCGCAAACTGACATGATTGCCGCGCGGGGGAATGATTTGCTGGACTGGCTGAACCGCTACACCTTTGTGGAAGAGCAGGGTTTTTCCGCCCCCGCGCACGCGCGGGAGGTGGCCTCCTTTTTTCTGGACGAGCAATTGCGGCACGGGGTCACCACCTCCTCCGTTTTCTGCACCACCGCCCCCGAATCCGTCGAGGCGTTGCTGACCGAGGCCCATCGGCGTCATTTGCGGATCATGGCCGGAAAAGTGTGCATGGACCGAAATGCGCCCGAAGCGTTGCTTGACTCGCCGGGGCGCGCCTTTGCCGAAACCTGTAAGCTCTTGCACCGTTGGAAAGGGCAGGGCAGGGTGGAGGTGGTGATCACCCCGCGATTTGCCCCGACCTCCAGCGAATATCAATTGGCGGCCCTGGGGGCTTTTGCCAAGGAATTTCCGGATTCGCCCATTCAATCGCATATTTCCGAGCAAAAAGCGGAAATCTCCTGGGTGAAGCGGCTGTTTCCCAAAGATGCCGATTACACCGCCGTGTATGCGCGTCACGGACTGTTGAAAAAACGATCCATTTTCGGACACGGTATCCATCTTTCCGAGTCCGAACTGCGCCGATTTTCCGAATCCGGCGCTTCGATTGCCCATTGTCCGACCTCCAACTTCTTTTTGGGCTCCGGTTGCCTGAAGGTGTCCCGACTCAAAAAATCCACTCGTCCGGTAAAAGTCGGTTTGGCCACCGACGTGGGGGCGGGGACGGGTTTTTCCATGTTGCAGACCATGAACGAAGCCTACAAAGCCGCGAAAATGAAGGGCACTTCGCCCACGGCTTTTCAACTGTTGTATCTGGCCACCCGCGGCAGCGCCGAAGCCTTGGGCCTCGAAAATCGGATCGGCGCCATCGCCCCCGGCATGGAAGCGGATCTAGTGGTGCTCGATCCGAGGGCCACGCCTCTGGCCGCCCGCCGCATGAAGCACGCTGAAAGCTTGCACGATCAATTGTTCGCCTTGCTGACCCTCGGCGACGACCGCCACATCGCCGCGACCTATATTGCGGGGATTCGTTGGAATATGGGGGCGGCGCGTCCTTCCGGGGCGTAGGCCCCTCCAGGCCGGAGGCTGCGCCGGGTTCACTTCAACCAAATCTGTCTCCCCAAGCGATTGGACACGACATAAAATCCCTCCACCTCAGCCAAGAGGAAATCGACCAACTCGTCACCAAGCATCTCAATGTCACCTACTAAACCCAAACGAATCGCCACCGCCCGTAAAAAAAACGCCTCGCAGAAGCCATCCAAGCCCTCACGGACTTGCAGTTTGGTCCGAAGCAACGCAACGATACCGCCGCCTACACGTTATTGGCCTTGCTCGATCTTCAGGCGGATGCCCCATGGGCCAATGCGCAGGCTCTTTTGCGTGGAATTACCCCTATCATTGAATTTATCGCGGAGACCTATGGCAACCGATACGCACCCAATACCCGGGAAACCATCCGTGACGATGCGGTAAAATTTTTCGTAGAAGAAGGTCTGTTGCTCCGCAATCCCGACGATCCCAATCGCCCGACGAATAGTGGCAAGACCGCCAATCAAATTGAGCCTCACCTGGTGGTCAGAATCCGTTAATCAAGTCCATTATCGAAAACTTCTGTCCAGCATTCGCTCCCGGTGGCGTGGTCCTCTATATAGGCGATACCGAAAATAAATTTGTTCACTTGGAAGCCGAAGGCTTGGCCGACCTTGGCATCACTTTGGATTCCGCGGCCAAGATCCCCGATGTCATTGTCCACCACACCGCAAAAAACTGGCTTCTGCTGATTGAAGCCGTCACCAGTGCCGGGCCCGTTGACGGCAAGCGCCGCAAGGAACTCAAGGACCTGTTCATATGATTCACTTCAATTGCGAACGCTTTCTCGGGTCGTATCCCGATGTAATGGCCATGAAATCATGAAGAAGTGAGGATCGCTGGAAAATAGTTGTCACCCGCCTATCGGATGACAAGGAAACTCAACTGCGAGTACCCACTGGAATAAAGACACCTGTACCTTCGAGGTGGCCATTCCGACCCTTGACGGAAATATATAGCCTTTACAGTGCCAATCTAGGTGGTTTGTGAGATTGAGCCCAATTCCAGGGAATAAAATTTGACCAGGGAATCTCTGTAGCTTATTGAGAAAACCAAGGCCCGGTATATGGGGCTTCTGCCCCCGGAAGACCTTCAGCGCGTTCGGGAGCGGTTTCAACTTATAGAAGAATCACGGGAAGGCGTTGCCATTCGCGGGGTAACCTCTTATTTTTCGAGCTTGAATTCCAAGGGTGGAACCATATGCAAACGCCCTATGCATGCTCTTTTCACTTTGGTCCCCGTGGCCCTGATTATCATCGTGACTTTGCTTTTCAGTCGTCAAAGTCACAAAATGCCGGAACTGGAACCCATGGTGGCCGAACCCGATTCGCCCATTCTGGGGGAGGAGGGCGTGCTTGTCGAAGATCTGCGCATTGAAGTGGAGGACGGAAAAACCGCGGTGATCCTCCCTGCGGGGGCTCCCGTTGAAGCGCGCAAGTGGGAAACCCTCAGCACCACGGAAAAACATCAGGAATTCATTGATTTCAATTTGTATCGGGGGATGTCGGAATTGGCGGCGGACAATACGCTGATTGGAAAATTCCGCATTTTCGGCATTCCCAAGGGGCGAGCGGGAGGCCCCCAAATCCAAGCGCGTTTCGCCGTGAACGACGGCGCCATTGAAATCGCGACCCATGATCTCAAACGTGGGGTCAATATGATCACCAAAAAGCTTTGAATTCACGGCGTGGATTTTGTAGGAGGCGTTCATGGCATATAGAGTTGATGAACAGGTGATCCGCGGTGAAATCGACAACCGTGAACGCGACCGGGTGACCGGAAAAATCTGGATGGTGGGCGAGGCACATCCTTTGACCTTGGATTTGCAGGGCAATCCCTGGCGTGATCTGGTGGGGCAACGGCTTGTGTTTGAAAACCCATCCCCCAAAGGCGAATTCCCGGAAGGTCTCCAACTGGAGCAAAAGGGGAAGGTGGGGGATATTACCGCCTCGAGAAAAGTGAAGGTGCCGGAATGCTCCATGGATGAATTGATGGAACATTATCAGAACAAGACGTCCTTTCCCTGGCATTGGGGCAACAGTTTGTATTTGGAATGGTACAGCGAGTTCAACGGGCGGGTGGTGATCGAATCCTCGGAGTTCACCCTGAAAGTGGAGGGCGTGGCCACCTGGAGCATGTCCGAAGCCGAGGAACGCGAACAAATGGAGACCAATCTGGCCAATTTGCATGGGTTTATGGATGACATGGCCCGTTTGATGGAGCTTGCGGATCAGACCGATGCGGACGAAGCGGCGGATGCGGAGATGCCCGAGGTGGAAGTCGAGGCGGTGGCGGAGGATGCGAAAATGAATTTGCTGTTCGACCGGGCCGAGGCGAGGTTGCAGCGCGAGGGCTTGGAAGGGGATTTCGATGCCTGGGAACGGATTTACGAGGAAGAACGCGAAAAATTGCGCCGGGAAATGGGGGAACCCGATCCGGAACCGCTCACGCCGGAGGAAATGGAGGCGCATGAAAAATGGATCGAGGAGATGAACGCGATTTGCGAGGAGGCCGTGGAAGAAATCGAGCGAAACCCGCCCGAAGATCCGCCGGATCATCCGCTGGTGGAGCGGTGTCGGGATTTGGGGTTGAAGATTCATCACGATATCCGCGAGAGCGGATGGGTCCCGGAGTCGGCGAATCCCGAGCATCCGTTGTTGGATATTGGCTCGACCGTGTGCATTGCCGCATCGAAATTGAGCGGCGCCATGAGCCACGTGCGGCGACATGGGGAGTGGCCGCCGCCTGAATGGGCGGCGGGGGATATGTTGGTTCGCCTGAAGAAGGCGCGTGATTTGCTGAAAGACACCTTGCTGGGCTTGGACACCGCCGAAGAGCAAGGTCTGGGGGTCCCACAGTGGCGGGCGGCGGTACGTCCCGAAGTCGAAGAGATCCTCGAGGAAGTGCGTAGGCTCATTGAAGAAATTCGCGACGCGTTTCAATAAACCCTATTCTGCATCAGGTTGTTTTTATGAATATTTTCATGAGATGGATTGAAAAAGCGGGTGTGCCCGAAGCCTATCAGAGTTTGGTGCATCATGCCATTCTGGGGGTTTTGTTGCTTCTGCTCTGTTATCTCGCGAATTGGATCGCCAAACGGATCATTGTCAAAATCATCCACAAAATCGCGTATCGCACCAAGGTCAAATGGGATGATTTTTTGGTGGAGCGCGGAGTGTTTATACGCTTGTCGCATTTGGTGCCCGGATTGATTTTGTACCATGGGGCCTTGATTTTCCCCTCGGAAGAGCTTGGAAACTGGCTACAACGAGTGTCTTTGGCCTACATCGGTCTGTGCGTGGCCGCCAGTTTGCATGCGCTTCTTAACACCTTGCAGGACATTTACCGGGAACTGCAAACGGAAAAGGCAAAGCCCATTACCGGCTATGTGCAAACCCTGCAGTTGTTGTTGTGGCTGGGGACCGTCATTTATACGATCGCCACCTTGATGGGACGGTCCCCGGCGGGCTTCCTTACCGGCTTGGGGGCCTTGAGCGCCATCCTCATGTTGGTTTTTCGCGATACCATTTTGGGACTGGTTGCCGGGGTTCAGCTCACCGCCAACGACATGGTCCGCCTGGGCGACTGGATCGAAGTTCCCCGGTACGGCGCCGATGGCGATGTTATTGACATCACTTTGCATACGGTGATCATTCGGAATTTTGATCAAACCATCACCACCATTCCCGCCCATGCCTTGATCGCGGACTCCTTTAAAAACTGGCGCGGGATGCAAGAGGCGGGGGGACGTCGCATCAAGCGTTCGCTCATGATCGATCTCAACACGGTGAAATTTTGCGATGCCGCCTTGCTCGACAAATTGGAACAAAGTCAGGTGGTCAAGGAATACATCCGCGAGCGTCGCCAACAAATCGACGAATGGAACCGGGAGCACGAAGTAGACGTCAGTTGCCCGATCAATGGCCGCCGAATCACCAATTTGGGCAGTTTCCGGGCGTACATCTCCGGGTATTTGAAAAATCATCCCCACATTCATAAAACCAGCCTCATGTTTCTGATTCGCCAGCTTGAACCGACGGAAAAAGGGGTGCCTTTGGAAATTTATGTGTTTACCACCGACACGCGCTGGGTGGTGTACGAAGGAATTCAAGCGGATATCTTCGATCATCTGATCGCGGCCGCGCCTTGGTTTGAGTTGGCCCTGTATCAGGCGCCGAGTGGACAGGATTTTTGGAAATTGACGGGCGCCTTGTAGTACGCTGTAAATCCCAAAGCTTCGGAGAGGTTTTGTCTATTTTGGATGCTGGCTTTGAAAATATTTTACGGATTCAGGGTTTCTCAATCCACGGGCATCCAATGCAATTCGGTGGCGGTAGCCTTGGTGAGGCGCCAGGCTTCGGGGGGGGCGTTGGGTGCGGGGATTTCGCCATTGAGGCGGACCATGCGCCCCTCGGCGATGACGTAAGTGCCCAATCTGCCGCTTCCCACGGCGGATATATCAAAATCAGGGGCTTGGTATCGGGGATCCGTGGATAGGTTGCGCACTTTGGCCATGTCCGCGAGTTGGGTGGCGTTGACGGAGGCATGATCTTCGATTTCGATCGGGTTTTTGCCCTGACGCTGTTCCCGGACCCAGATACCCGTGCCTTGGGGCTGAATGTCCGCAACCCGTGGGGGATCGCCGCTGCTGGGGGGGGGCAATTCCGCGGACGCCACGGGGTCGGGGCTTTGTGCAGAGGGATTGGCAACGGTTTCGGCGGTCTGGTCGGGGTTGCTGTGCGAGTTGGTGACCGGATCCGGCAAAACGATGGCAAACGGAACCGCTTCGCCCGACGCTTGCCTTCCAGGTTCTTCTGGCCCAAGCCCCAATTCATTGTAATCCTGATTGCGCGTTTCCAAGGCCTCCAAGGCCTGGGTAAGACGGGCATGGTTTTTCTCACCCAGGATCGTTTTTCCCGGAACCTTCGCCGATTCCACGGCCTCCGGTTCAAGATCGGTTTTGGGCGCGGGATCGAGGGGCTTGGATTTCGGTTGATCGAATCCGGTAAGCATGATGGCGGCTTCTTCTTTCGAGATTTCCATGTCATCTCTCCCAGAAGGCAGGAAACGGACCGCCGTCACGGCAATCAACAACAGCAACACGATCAGATTGAAAATCTGACGGGTGCCTGAAGGTTTGGTCCCGGAGGATTTCGTCCCGGAGGATTTCGTCCCGGAGGACTTTGTCCCGGAAGGTTTGGACTTGGAGGCTGGAGAGAACATCTCAATTTCAATTGTGCCAGATCTTGGATACATACGCAATTCTATTGTCGAACATGTTCGTTGTCTTTTAGAAAACAAGGATTTATTTTCGTTCAATGTCATTTTTTCGAATTTTTTCAATTTTAGACTGTACATGTGTTTTCTTTTTTGTTTGGATGGGGAGCATGATGAAGCAACAAACCGTTACAAATGAAGTGGAAAACCACCTTCGGAGCGTCTTTGGCCACGAGACGTTTCGACCCGGACAGCAACAAGTGGTGGAACGTATTTTGGCGGGGGACTCGGCGTTGGCGGTCTTTCCCACCGGAGGGGGGAAAAGCCTCTGCTATCAACTCCCCGCACTGATGTTGGAGGGCATGACCCTGGTGGTTTCGCCGTTGATCGCCCTGATGAAAGATCAAATCGATTTTTTGGTGGGAAAGGGAGTAAAGGCGGCGCGCATGGACTCCAGTTTGTCGGCCGATGAATCCCGTCAGGTGTGGGATGATTTGTGGCAGGGGCGCCTGAAGCTGCTGTACGTGGCACCGGAGCGCTTCGCCAGTGAACGGTTTCTGCAGCGCCTGCGGCGTGTGAAGCTGAGCTTGATGGTCATCGACGAGGCCCACTGCATCTCGGAGTGGGGCCACAACTTTCGTCCGGACTACATGAAATTGGCGGACATGTCCCGCGAACTTCAGGTGGAGCGGGTGCTTTGCTTGACGGCCACGGCCACCCCGGCGGTGGCTTCGGACATTCGCAAGGCGTTCGCCATTTCCGACGAGGCGTATGTGAACACCGGTTTTCATCGTCCGAATTTGACCATGTATGTGACCCCTTGTCGGGAAAATGAACGGGACGCGCTTTTGTTGGAGCGGTTGAAGTCGCGTTCGCGCGGGGCCACCATCGTGTATGTGACCTTGCAAAAAACGGCGATGGAGGTGGCGGCCTTTTTGAAAGCGGCGGGGATCCCCGCCAAGGCGTATCATGCGGGCCTGGCTTCGGAGCTTCGTCACGAAATTCAGGATGGATTCATGTCCGACCCCGAAGGCGTGGTCGTGGCCACCATTGCCTTTGGCATGGGGATCGACAAGGCCGACATTCGCTATGTGTACCATTTGAATCCTCCAAAATCCCTTGAAAATTACATGCAGGAAACCGGAAGGGCGGGTCGGGACGGCAAACCTTCCACTTGTGAATTGCTCTTTTGCGGGGAGGATGTGGCCACTTTGGAGAATTTCAGCTATGGCGATACGCCGTCCCTGCCTTCGGTGGAGGGGTTGGTCCGGGAATTGATGGCCGAAGGCGACCGCTTCGATGTCTCCATGTACACCTTGTCAAGCGTACACGATATTCGGTTGCTGGTGATCTCCACGATGTTGACCTATCTGGAGTTGGATGGAATTTTGGTTTCGACCGGACCGCTTTACAACGAATACAAATTCCAGCCGATGCATTCAACCGCCGAAATTTTCAAAAAATTCGATGTCCAGCGGGCCGCGTTTTTGAAAAACATCTTCAATCAGGCCCGGAAAGGAAGTATTTGGTATACCCTGGACATTGGGCAAGCGGTCATGAATTTGGGAGAGTCACGCGAACGGATCGTGGCGGCTTTGAATTATCTCGAGGAGCAGGGTGATTTAACCCTCAAGGTTGCGGGCTTGCGCCATGGTTATCGATTTCTCAAGCGTCCCGAAGATCCCCTGGCCCTTGCCAAAACCTTGCATGATCGCTTTCGCGAATCCGAGGCCCGCGACATCGCCCGCATCCGGGAGGTCATGGCCTTGGCAGCGACTCCAAGCTGCATTGTACGAAAAGTCCTTTCGTATTTTGGGGAGGAATTGACGGGAGATTGCGGGCATTGTGACCGATGCTTGGGTATCGCGCAACCCCGGGAATTGCGAAGACAAGAAAACGGGCTCACGGAAGCGGAGATGCGGCTGATTCAGGAATGGGCGAGTCGAAAACAACCCGCATTGCGTGAACCCCGGCAATTGGCCCGCTTTTTTTGTGGGATCACCTCTCCGGCCACCACAAAAGCCAAATTGACGAGAGATCCCGATTTTGGCCGCTTGGCCCATCGGGGCTTTGCCGCCGTCGCCCGGGCGGCCGCCGCCTGCCTATGAATGCTCAATTTCATCAACCCTTCGGTTTTTGCTTGGGGCTTGGCCTTGGAGCGAAGATCTCACGCATTCCGTCGGCCGTCAATCCCCAAGGGCAATGCGTTGGCGATCGAAGTTTCGCAGTCCGGTACCTTCAAAACGGGTTTGGGCCCAGGCAATGTCATAGATGACGCGTCGATGGGTGACGGTTTTTTCAAGCGGGTCGAATATGCAATATGCGGCCCGCGAATCTCCGTCCCGGGGCTGGCCGACGCTGCCTACGTTGATGCAGTACCGAGCATTGGGGTTAAGTTTGGTGGGAAGGTTTCCGGGTTCCACCCCATAAACGGCTTTTCCGTTTTTCTCCCAAATCATGGGGACGTGGGTGTGACCGTGAAAACTGACTGGGGCGGGTTGATCGCGGATACAGGCTTCCGCGTCTTCCGTTTCCATGATGTAATGATAAATCGGTGGTTCGAAAAAGGATGAATGGACGATGGCAAATTCCTCCAAATTCACGCCCAAGGGCAGGGCGCTGATCCATTCCCGGTCTTTTGCGGTGAGTTGGTGGAGGGCCCGACGAAGGGCGGGGGTCAGTTCGGGCCCCAAATCCGCGGCCATGCCCGAGTGCAACATCAACATCATTAATTCGTGATTGCCGAGTACGGTATAATCGCAATGTTCCCTGATCCGGCGAACGCAGGCACCCGGTTCCGGGCCATATCCCACAATGTCCCCCAGACAGAGCACCGAGGAGATGTTTTGCTCTTCCAGATCCTCCAGCACCGCCTCCAGCGCATCCAAATTACCGTGGATGTCGCTGATGAATGCGATGCGGCAGGAAACTTCCGGCGGATCTTCATTTTGGGTGAGAGGGGTTTTATGTGCAGACATGGTGATTGGATAGAGATGTCTCTTTTAATCACCCAAGTCTCTTCGTCAAGGCCTGCTTTTCACGATACGTCCCCATCGCGACATTCAGCGGTGTCGTTTGGCGAATTCCTTGGCCAATTCCAAATAGGCGGCGGCACCGCTGGAAACGGGCGCGTACCCGAAAATACTCATGCCGTGGCTCGGGGCTTCGCTCAAACGCACGTTCCGGGGGATCACGGTTTGGTAGACCCCGTCCTGAAAATGGTTGCGCACCTCGTCCACCACATCTTTGGAAAGATTGGTGCGGGTGTCAAACATGGTGAACAGAATGCCGTCCAGGCGCAGCTCCGGATTGGTGCTTTCTTGGATTTTGATGACCATGTCGGTGATCACGCTCAAACCCTCCAGGGCATAATATTCACATTGGAGGGGGACCAA
This sequence comes from Verrucomicrobiota bacterium, assembly GCA_020831635.1. Classification (GTDB taxonomy): domain Bacteria; phylum Verrucomicrobiota; class Kiritimatiellia; order SS1-B-03-39; family UBA6053; genus PXAS01. The sequence continues at coordinate 73,647 of JAFIGC010000002.1, forward strand.
CAGACTGTCCGCCGCCGTGAGGGCGTTCAACGTGATGAGTCCGAGGGAAGGGGGGCAGTCGAGAATGACGTGGTGATATTTTCCGCTCTCCACCACGGGTTCCAAGGCTTGCCGCAAACGGAAGAGATAATCGTCCATGCGGGCAATTTCGATTTCCGCGCCCGCCAAATCGAGTTCGGAGGCGGCCACAAAGAGTTTTTTGCGGTCGGTGGGCTGGATGATGTCCTCGAAACCGCATTCGCCCAAGAGAACCGGGTAGATGCTTTTTTCGCCGCGTTTGTCCAGGCCCAGGCCGGAAGTGGCGTTTGCCTGGGGGTCCAAATCCACCAGCAGCACCGATTTGCCCATGGCGGCCAAAGCAGCGGCAAGGTTAATGGAGGTGGTGGTCTTTCCGACCCCTCCCTTTTGGTTGGCAACGGCACTGATGATGGTTTTCTTCATGACTGCGCTTCATATGCGGACTGTTATGCATTGCAAGCGAGAAGCGGAGGAATGGCGGCTTCGCCGCGGATATGGGATACGGGATATGGGATATTATGAAATGAACCGATCCCGGTGTGCCCAGAGTCCGAGGGCGGGATTGGAAATGTAATAAAACCGTTCGCCATTACGTTCGTTCCAGCCATCCTTGAGTTCCCGGATGGGATATTTGGCGGACTGGGTTTCCAAATCGCCGTAGGCGTAGCCCACGCCTTCGATTTCCTCGCGGGTGAGTTTTCCGGGGCAGTAGGTGACCTTGAACCGTTCTTCCGATGAGCCGTGGATCAGGTGGGCGGCGGCGGACAGGTTGTTGCGCAGGTCTTCGTTCTCTTCCACCGCTTTCATGACTTCCGGGGTGGTGCGGTAGCCGTACTTGCGGATGAGACGGTCGATTTCCTTGTCTTCGCCGAAGGTGCCCACTTCGGGAGCCAGCACCACCAGTTCCCCGCCATCGGCGATGGCCATGCGGGTGCGGTAGATGGATTTGTTGCCCAGCCAGGTGCTGTGGAATTCCTCGGGGTCCAAGTACACCACGACTTTGTCCGGCGCTTCCTCCAGCATATTGAAATTGACTTCCAGGGACAGGGCGGCGGCGCGTTCGAAGGTGTCGTGGTCGTCGCCAATGTACAGTCCCCGGGTCACAAGACCGCCCTTGCCGTCGGGTCCGATGACGGTAAGGACATAGACCAGGGGGAGGTGGGTACAGAAGCGGTCTGCGGCTTCGTTGAGAATGCGCCGCAGAGGGGTGTCCGCGCGCCCCATCATGCGCTCCATGCCGTAGGCGGCCCCGATAAAATGACTTTCATTGATGCCCGCGACTCCGCCGGTGCCGACGAAAATGTTTTTGGTGTAGTTGGCCATGCCGATGACCTCGTGGGGCACCACTTGGCCGATGCTCAAGATAAGATCGTGTCCGCCCTCCCACAGGAGTTTGTTCATTTGCGCGGGCCAGGCTTTGGTGTAAATGCCTTCGGTAACCTCGCTGACAAATTCGGAGGGCACTTCGCCCACGGTGACCACATCGTTACGCCAGTCGTGTTCGCGGATCAAGCTTTTGGGAATGTTCGGATACATGCGGTCCAATTGCCAGTCCGGCATGGGCACGTGGGTGCCGAGGGCGGGCATCACGTCCACGAGCGCCTCTCCGTAGAAGTCATGGGTCATGCAGGTGAGGGGACCGGCCCTGGAGTTCAGCCGGGTGAAGTCGGGCGGAACCGCCAGCACCTTCCGTTTCGGGCCCAAGGCCTTGAGAGCTTCGAAAAGATGTTGACGCAAATCCGCGTCCGTGAGCACAGTGTCGGCAGAGCCAATGGAAATGTAGTTCATGGGGGAGATATGACTTTTTCCCGGGAAAAGTCAATGGGAAGGTCAGATTGGGAAGTAAAGCCCCGCAAAACCGATCCTCATCAAAATTTCATCGAAGATTGTTTTTCGTGTTTGGTGTTTAAAATATACGTAATCTATTCTTAATGAATGAATTAAGATGAAAAAAATTCGAAGTGGGAATCGAGTTTTTTCGAAAAAATAGGGGACTTGCCCCGATATGCAAGAATGGGAATTTCTGGTAATATGATGATTGCCATGAAAAAAATATACTTTTACGAACCTCGTCCATTTTTTGCCGAACTATGGGAAAAAGCGTTTGCTTCTGGGGCGTACCATCAGGAAATCAAGATCATCGCCAGTTTTTTAGATGTGCAAACCATTGGCTTTGAGTTGATTATACTCGCTTTTTTCGATGCGCATGTGCCAGTCATCCAAGAGCAGGTCTATCCAAAGCTCAAAAGCCGGGTGCATCGTTGGATCGTTGTGGGTGAAACGCTTGCGCCCTATCCCTACGAATGGATTTGTGTGGGTGCGGACCGTGCTTTGCGGGAATTTTACCTCGCTTGCGGTTTGAATCTTGAGCCAGTTCGTCCCCACGCCCCCATGGACAAACTTTCTCCCAAGGAAAGCGGTGTGGTTCGACTGACTGCCACGGGGATGAGCATGAAAGAAATCGCGTGCGAAATGAATATTTCCGTCTCGACGGTGCAAACCTACAGGCAAAGAGCCATGGAGAAAATGCGCGTCTCCTCCCTCACAGAACTCATTGTGGCCAGTGCGGCCCTGGGGTTGCGGGGGTGCCCTTGCCGCCAAAGCCAGGTGTTCAGAGACACCGAGCAAAGTTGAGGTAATTTTACGTCATAAAAAAAAGTTTTTTTCCAACGTCAATGATCTAGCTCTTAAACCGTTGAGTTATCCAACCCATTCAAAAGTAAACGGATCCAAAATGAAACAAATCCTACGAGTTTTCTGTATCGCAGCTTTTGCAGCCCCTTTTGCAGGTGCCGAAGAAGCAATAACGATTATCCCCCCCGCAAACCAACGGTCGATCGTGGGAAGTTCCGATGACCGCACTTTTGATGCTACGGTCAGCAGCACTTTTCTCGAAGACCAGGACATCCTGGTCTCCACGGACATGGGCACCGTGGTGAATCCCCCCGTGATTGTTCCGGCGACAGACTCCGTCACAGCAGTCGTGAGACCCGACTATGGGGCTCTGACCGTGGGTAACCCCCAGACCGTGACCATTACGACGGCCCATGCGAATGAAGAACCCGCTTGGAGTTCCGTATCCGAAAGTTTTGACGTACAGGGCATTCAGAACCGTCAGCTTACCGGCACATTTAACCCCGCGACGCTTACCGGTCGCAATATGGTTGGCACGCAGATTGGCACCATTACTTTGGATGGAGGAAATTTCACCTCGGATCAGGCCACCACCGTTCAGGTACACGGAGGAAACGCATTTGCACGTCATGCGAACGGACTGCGCCTCACCGCCTCCGATACGGAAGGTTTTATATTTGATGACGCAAATCAAACGTATACCCTGAACGTTTCGGTCGTGACCCCCGGGGCATTTGACATTCAAAACTTTCAATTGGGCACCCATACCCGACAAGAACGGGATTCCGGTCCCACGCATGTATCCTATGGCGGCACCGAGCATGTGACCGCCACCTACAGCGACCCTTTGAAGATTGAAGAATGGGACTATAATTCAAACTTGCTGTCGTCTTCGAACAATTTGAGTCTGGTGGAAAATCAAAATCGTGATCCCGGAGCCGTTACCGCATATCGGGAAGTTTATACCCCCGGGCAAACCTTCGGAAACAACCGACCGGAGTTCATGGACGTGGTTCATCAGGAAGAATTAACCCGGACGCGCGGCAACGCCCTCATGACTTCCGAGGACCTGCCCGGTTCAACCATTGATTTAAGCGAAATTTCAATTACCGCTTCGGGAGAATTTGTTCAGGATCGTTCGGTCGGGAATTTTGGCCCGAACCAAGAGGGGTTTTCCTCCACGGTTGTGCATCATCTTGGCCGTCAAATGGTCGCAACAGGCACCCAAACGGTCTATCCTGGAACTCAAACCGTCACAATTCTCACCCTGGGTTCTGACGATACAAGAACCCGGATTACCTTGGACGCGTTTGAAAATCAGATGGATAACGGCATCACCGCCAATCATACTGGTCCTGTTTTATTTAATGAACATGGCGTGGAAACCCATGTTTCCGTCCAAGGGAGTGGGTTGGTTTTTGACCGGAGCCAAGCCGGTTTGCAGACCCACACCGTGGATGTGGGAGGCTTTATCACCGGAGAAGGTTTGGACGGGGAAAACACCCAAAATGTACTCAAAGTGGGTTTTGGCAGAACTTTTGTTCAAGACAATTCAGTGCAAACGCAGGATGTAACCCTCTTCACCCTGGAGGGCATGGATTTGACACAAGCCACTTTCTATAACCGTGAAGCAAGACGAACCCATGTGAATATAAGTGAATATACGGATATTCAAGTGGACAACTCGTTCACATTGTCGGGAACGGCTCCCAGTGCAGGGAATGAATCCACGAGTGCAATTTTCTTAGACGAGAACAAAGTTACACCGGAAGGGTTGTCCGGAGAAAATCCTGATTTCAGCAAGTCTTATAATGTAACGGTGAAAAGCATACGGGATGTGGACTTTTCCTCCTCTCCCACCAACGTCGTGTATGGAGATGGAGACCAAATTAACTTCCAGAACACTGACCATGAAACCACGCAGGCAAGCGTGCTTTTCACCGGATATCAACGCAATAGCGACGGGCCTTCACCCTTTGTTTTGAACATTGGACAAGGTATGATTGCTCCTGGAGACAACGTGGATGCGGATGTGATTTTCGTGCTTCCCAATAGTCATGGCGCGGATACTTTGGGAAGAAAATATTCGGATGCCTTTACCCTTCATTATGAGAGTTTTTATGCTGAATCCGGAAATATTGCCCGTATTGGCTCTCCTTGGGCCCGCCCATCCCTTTTGGGGGCTGAAACCGAGACCCTGACATATGAGTTTTTTCACGAAATTGCGACAAACGCCAGTGGTACCGAAGGAGGAACCGCGAGTTTCTCCGCGGGAGAATCACTTCGTACTTCGAACGTCTTCTACACCTTTGACGATGGCGATACGGAAACATTCGGAACAACATTTCGTATCATCGATTCCTCCACATTCGCCCAGAGTGGATCTTTGACACTCAACGTATCTGTCTTTGGAGACTTGCCTTCCGAACAACAGATTGCGCTCAATGCCGAAAAAGTCCATGGTCAGGTCTTCGACCTGACGGGCTTGGACGGGATCTTGCATGTATTGGAAATGAGCTTTGATCCCGACACCCTGCCGTATAGTCCCAATGGTGCCCGCGTGGGATGGTATGACGAAGAGGAAGACCAGTGGATTCATGCCATCATGGGGAACTCGGATGTCGGTTCTTTGACCGAAGAGCAATATGCAATTGGCAAATTTTTCGCGGGGTCATATGACAGCTATTTGGACTCGCTCGAAGGCGCCGGACCGGAATTGGGCGCGTTTGGCGTGGACAGCAGCGGAAACGTTGCCTGGGCCGTCGTGGATCATAATTCGAGCTTTGCCATCATCCCGGAAGTCAGTAGCTTGGCCATGATCTTGATTTTCTTCATGTCATGCGGTGCGGTTGCAAAATGCCGTGGGAAGAAAACTTATGAAACCTTTCGTGGTTCCTTTTTCAACCACGAAAAGCACGAAATTTCACGAAATGAATAAAGCTCCCACATCTTGAGAACCTTTTTCGTGCCCTTTCGTGCCTTTCGTGGTTCTTCCCTCATTTGAGGCCCGGTGGTTGGTCGAAGCCATCCGTGGTTTCAATTTATTTTCCTTCGATCAAATGTATGGCTGCGTGCCATTTATGTGTAAAGGGCAGGGCTCGTCCCGTCGGTGCCGAGACCCTTGGCTACACGCCCATTTTCAGTCAGCTCCCGCAGCAAGTCGATGGCGATCACGAGGGTTCCGGCGGCGCCGCGGAATTGGGCCGCGCCTTTGGCGAGCGCGCCCCAGCCTTTGGCCTTGTCCTCGGGACTGGGGTTTTTGATTTTTCCTGCGGGGACGTTATGTCGGTCGTACCACTCGAAAAATTCGCGGTCGCGCAGGACGCGTTCGACCATGGGGAGGAGAGCTTTATACGCTTCGGCGACGTAGCCGGCATCGGCGTAGGCGGCGGCTGTTTGTGCGCCCCACCAGGTCCAGTCCCCGCCGTTGGCGTACCCCCAGGGCTGAATGCCTTTGGCGGCGTAGCAGCCCGCGGGGTAGGGAGGCCAGGGGCTGAAACCGATGGAGGCGGCCCCGGCGCGGCGTACCGCCTCCGCTGTAGCGGCCCAGGAGCGGGAGATCTCATCTTCGGAGAGGAGTCCGGCACGGATGGCGAGGCCGGTGCCGAGGGGGAAGAAAATGGCATCTTCATCCAGTTCGGGTGGGAAGGGGGACCCCTCCTCCAAATAGCGATGCGGCACGAACTTGCCGCGTTCGGCGTCCCATAGCACCTCGCGGATGGCTGCGGCGAGCGCGGTCCGGCGTCCCCGCCACTTTTCATTTTGTTCGGCATCGAGCACGTCCAGCGCAAAAAGATCATCCAGGGCCAGCAGTGCGAGAGCGTTGGAATAGACGCCCACGGCGCGGTGGGTGCTTTCGCTCATTTCCAGACCGTGGGAGTCTTCAGGCTGCACGTCATGCCAGTCAATGGTGGCGGCATTGCAGATGAGTCCGTGGGTCGGGGACCAGCGTTCCGTCCAGAGGAATTCCAGGGCGTCCAGGGCGTGGTCGAGGCAACTGCGTCCTTGGTGCGTTTCCCGGAGAATGCTTCGATCCTCCGTATGGGTCACATAGCGGGCGAGCGCCTGCACGAAAGAGGTCTCTTGGTCGGCGCTGACGCTATTTTTCATGGCCATGCGTCCCGGCAGGCTGTCCGCCCGGCGGAAGTGTTTATAGTAGGAATCGTGTTTTTTCTCCTCGACCACCCCGTCGGGGATGTCGCCTTTGTCGTTTTGAAAATGGAGAAAATCGAGCAGGGCACTGCGCACTTGTTGCGGTGGAACCGCTTCCAAGGCGGGAATGAGGAAGGTGTTCAGGTCGCGAATCCAGACCTCGTGGAAATGACTGCCCGCGTTCAAACCGCCCTTGAGGCAAGTGATGGCCATGGCGCGACATTCATCGAAACGCGAATCGTTGAGGATGGCGGCGCGGGTGTCCGCGTCCAGCGCGGCGGGGGGGATGGCGGGCAATTGATTGGGGACAACGGGCTCGCCGGCAAATGGAAGTTTTTTTTTGCTCATAGGGAAGATGGGGTTCTAAATCTCTTCCATCACATATCACAACTCACCCATGTTGTCGTTTCTCCAGAAGTTTAACGCGTTAATATGGGAGAATTTTGCTCATCAACCCCTCACGAAAACACGGCAAAGGATGCGGTGCTGAGATGAAGTTGGACCTCGGACACCGACACGGTCACGCCTGGCGGAGGGGCGCTTGCATTTAGTCATTTCAAACCCAAAAATCACCTGGAAATGGCTAAATGCACGGCCCCCCCGACGATGTCAACGGGTGAAAGGATGGAGAAGAACGGGGTCCGGTCGAAAAGGAATCGGTCTGCCCCGTCCGGTCACCATCAGCTGATTTCCACTTGCAGAGCATCCACGGTTGCATGGCGGGCAAAGGCTCTCACTTGACCCACGTCATGATTGCTCAGACCAATCTGCCGGATCTTGCCTTCGGCCCGCAGGGCCTCCAGCTCGCCGGCCACCTCCTGCGGAGCGGTCAGATAATCGATACGGTGAATATAAAACAGATCCAAATAGTCGCAGTCCATCCGACGCAGAGACGCTTCGACCGCAGAGCGGACATAGCCGGCCGAGCTGTCATAGGCTTTAAAACGCTGCCCCTCCCGCATCTGTGGAAACACAATGCCGCATTTTGACGCGATCACCACCGATTCGCGGGGCACTCCATGCACGCGGAGCGCCTCCCCGAGGAGTTTCTCTGAACTCCCGCTCAGAGCGGGTCCCGGATACAGATCCGCGTTGTCGAAATGACGGAAGCCCAGTTCCAGGGCCTTGCCCACCGCCTCCAGCGAAATCTGACGCTTTTCCGGATGCAGGCCCATGCAGCCAAAAGCAATCTGTTCCAACCCGCTCATGCGTCCACCTGAAAGAACGGGACCGCCCGACGACAAAGCTGCAAAGGCAACCCCCAGGGATCGCGCAACATCACCAATAACGTCCCATCATTTCGCTCCACTTTGCTCAGATAACGGGCCCCGGCGGCCACCAAACGATCGGCATCCACCAGCGGTTCTGCGGACACAAATGCAAGATGCAGCAACAAGGGGTCAAAGGAGGCATAATCCGGTACAGGGTGCGCCGGATTACAATAGAATTCAAAGAGCACGGCCCCGCTACTGTCTTCCAGAAAATACGTGAAGGGAGAGGCCTCCTGACGGCTGCGCACCCGCATGTGCAGATGCTCGACATACCATGCCGCCATGGCATTCGGATCATTGACTTGAAGGGCGAAATGTTCGAGTTTCATTTGAAGAGTGCTTCCTATCAAAAAGGGGCGGGTATGAAAAGAAAAACCCACGGACCGTGTAACGGGTCCAGAAACCAGGGGTGGGTGCTGGAGTGGTTCATGGAATGTCCTGATGACCGACGTGGGCGAGATACCCAAACAGGCTGGCGTTCCAGCCCTGCAGGGGGAAGCCGCGGTTTTCGCCGGTGTCGGCGTGAAGATATTCGTGGGGGACGCCATCGCCGTCCGCCAGCAGATCCGCGCGGGCGACATCCCGGACGATGGCCAGCGCTTCTTCGCGGTGCCCCGCGCGGTCGCGGGCCCAGGCGTCCACAAAACTCAGCCAGGGCCAAATGCCGCCATTGTGGTAACAGCCCGGCTCATAGCCGAATTCGGCGGAAAAATAAGGCCAGGTCTCGCGAACGCCAAAAGGGGTGCGGTTGTCCGCGAGCGCTTTTACAATCGCCTGGGCCCGGTCCGGCGACACCACGTCGAAAAGCAGGCCCACGCACTGGTCCTGGAGAACGTGATCGTCCCCGCGCCCGTCGTGCCACACCTGCACATAACAGCGGCCGTTCCAAAGGCCGCCTTCGCGCACCGGTCGGTTCAGACGCGCCTCTGCGGCCGAGCGGGCGGCCTCCACTTCCCCGACCTCCGGCATGTTCAGCCGCCGGCCCCAGACGAGGGCGCGGGTCAGCGCGGCGAGATACAGCAGGCAGGCGTGGGGACTGAACTTGCGGCCCTCGACGCCGCGCACATCCTTCCAGTCGCCCCAGAAGGAGCCCTGCATCGGCAGGCCGTCCTCACAGCGCCGCATCAGCCAGCGCAGCGCGCAGACCACATGCGGCCAGAGCCGGTACATGAATTCGCAGTCCGTGTAGGTGTTCGCATAACGCAGCACCCGCAGGACAAAGTAGGCGTTGATGTCGAGATCGTCCTCGCGTTCGTATTTCTGAGAGAGGATGCAGGTGGGGATTTTGCCGTCGGTCTTCATGGCGCTGGCGGATGCCTCGATCATGCGCCGCTCCAGTCCCGGCCACAGATGCAGATGCGCCCAACTGGTCCAGTAGCTGTCCCGCTGGTTGAGGTCGGTGTAGCCCATGGTCAGGACTTCGCCCCGCCGGGTCACGCGGGTGAGATACACCGCCGCGCCCATGTAGGCCCGCAGGGTGTCCCCCAGGCCGAAAGCATTCGGCAGACGGCGGGACAACGCCTCGGTCGCCTCCCTCAGAAATGCCCAGTCATGAAAGATCCGCCACGCGAGCGCCTGCGGATGGTCGAAGCGGTTTGCGGCCAGGTCGTCGGCATCCAAGGCCAGCAGCGCCATGCGGCGGACGGGCTGTTCGGCGGACAGGGTGAGCGAATCCGCGGGGCCGTCCTCCGTCATGATCTGCACATCCCATTCGCCACGCTCTGTCATTTGGAAGGCGATCTCCACCGGGGTGCCGGCGTTGGCGCGGAACTCCAGACACAAAACGGGGAGCGAGGAGGTGTCCGCGTCATCTAAGCCCAGCGGCGCGAAAGCGGTCAGTTCCACCTCAAGAGGCGGAGAGGACGGCACCCGCACGCGCATCGTCGGCAACGGCCAAACGACGGGGGGCGACAGCAGCTCAAGGTCTTCCCAGTCGTGGGTGATCCCGTCCGCGCGCACGGTCCATTGTCCCTTGCACAGCGGTTGCAGCCACTTTCCGAGCTTACCGGGGTTTTTGAGAATTGTCCGGGGAGGGACGTTCGCGCAGAGTGCGAAGTTTCCCAGGGGGAGTCCCCCGGATTCACGGACCCAGGTTTGGGCGTTGGGTTTGTTGGCAGGCATGGCGTTTTCTACAGGATGAGGAAATGTGGAGTTCGATTAAAGCAGGGTGTCGAGCAGGGTGAGGAAGACCCAGGGGACGGTGCCCGTGCCCAAGGTGCCGCTGCTGCGGCCGAAGTGGGGGGAGTTTTTGTCCCCGAACCAGGCGTTGTGCAGCCAGATGGGGGGCTGACCGGACTGTTCCGGGGGATGCCGGGGATCGTCGGGAAGGATGCGTTTGATAATGTCGAGCGCGGCGGTTTTGTTGCCCAATTCGGCCAGTCCCGCCGCCCAGAAAGCGGCGGCGTGACAGTAGATGGAGGCGTTTTCGGTGCTGCCCGGCACTTTCAGGCTCACCCGTCCCACCACGGGATCCCAGCCATGATAGGGCGGATCGAAGAGGAGCGGCCCGTAGGGAGTCATGAGGCGCTCCTCCACACTTCGCCTTAATCGCACCGCCTCCTCCGGGGTGGCCAGTCCGGAAATCAACGCCCAGGACTGCGGATTAAGCCAGATGCGGTTGTCGGCCTCGTCCCCGAAGCGTTTGCCCGCATCGTCCAGGCCGTAGGCGAACCAGTTGCCGCACCAGAGATGCTCCCGCACCGCGTCGCCAAGCTGCCGGTGATAGACCCGGCAGCGCTCCGCCAGGTCGGTTTTGCCGAGCGACGCCGCGAGCGACGCCGCGAGCGGGGCCAGCAGACGGCACCCGTAGGCAAGCGCGTAGTTGGACCATGCGCTGCCGCCATCGCCGCCGCGACCGGGGCCGTTCATGGGATCGGTCCAGTCCCCGTCCCACATGCGCACCAGACCGAAGGCGTTGCGGTCGGCGAAACTGTGTTCCATGGCCGCCTCCAGGTGATCGATCAGCGGGGCCTGTCCGCCGCCGTCCCAGGGAATCTCCCGCAGCAGCTCCGACTCAGGATCCCCGGAGCGCCGCGCGGCCACGCAGCGGGTGATCAGCAACCAGATCCCTCCGTCGTTGTGCTTGAAATTCACCAGCGGATGGTTCGGCTTTTCGCCCGCGCGGGTGTTCCAGACGCGAAGATAGCCGTCCGGTTTTTGGATAGAGGTCACCGCGTCCAGAAACGGCCGCGCCGCGTCCGGATCGATGAGACTGTAGCCCATGGCGTCCTGCAGTTCGTTGCGCCAGGGGGTGGAAATGCCGTTGCGCCACAGCCGAGCCATCCACACCAGCTCCTTTTTGCCCCAGCGGTTGATATAGCGGTCGATCTGCGGATCGCCGGTGTTCACCTGAACCTTGGCTTCCAGCGCCTGCCACGCGGCCTCCGTTGCCTGGAAGGCAGTCTCCACTGCGTTCGGAGTACGCAGGTCCGTGCAGGCCTTCGCGGCCGCGTCGGGACTCACCGCCGCGCCCGCGACAAAAGAGATGGAGGTTTCCGCGCCCGCCGCCAGCTCAAGTTTGTACTGCAGCGCCGCACAGGAGGGTTTGAGGGCGGCGGAACGGGAGGGCAGGCCCCTGGCCACGCCGTCCGGCACATTGCCGGGCGGTTGCGATCCCCACAGATCCTCGTCCGAATTCGCGTAGGCGTCCGGGGCGCGGGTGGGACAGCAAAAGACCCAATTCGCCAGCTTCGACAGCGGCTCATACTCGTCGTAGCCCGTGTGATGCGGGAAATCATGCCGCAGCAACATGCCGCGCTCCGCGTCCCAGTGACTTTGCGAGCCCATGAAGCCCGCCTCCGGCAGGTACAGCACATGGGTCAGATCAAAGGCAATCGTTTCCGTGCCGAGATTGCGGAGAGCCACCGACCACACTTCCCGCTGTCCCGCGACGGGGATAAAGACGCGCCAGGAGACCTCCAGACCGTTTTTGCGCCCGGTGATGCGGGTGAAATGCGGGGCGTGGGTGCAGGACCACTCCGCCGCCGCGTCTCGGATCGGCCATCCCGCCGGACACCAGGCCGACCCGTCCGCAAAGCGGAGCCACAGATCCCTTTGCCCGCGTCCCCAGGGCTGAATGCGAGGATGCCGCGACCAACTGATCCCCTGACCAAAGGGGGACACCTTCACCTGCTCGTCGTCATTGAACAGATAGTTCCACCAGTCTTTGCCCACGGACGGGTCGGTGATGACCAGGTTGCCTTCGGAATCCCAGTGATACGGTTTGGTTGACATGGACACACTCTAGGGATTCAACTGCGAATTGGAAAGTCTGGAAACGGTGAATTGGCGACGCGAAGCGTCTTTGGATGCGGAAGCGACTGCAACGAAGCTACCGCTTTCGAGTGCGGAGTGGCGAGTGCGGAATGCGGAGAGCTGGCTGTTTCTATCGTCGGCGGCAGTCAAAGCGGTAGCTTCGTTGCACTCGCTACGCGCACTCCAAAGCGGCTTCGCCGCGCCTGCTTACTTGCGCCGGCGGAAGAGCAGCAGCGATCCCAGCGCAATCCCCACCAGCGCCAGCGTCCCCGGCTCGGGAATCGCCACCCCGGTCAGTTCCACCGAGTTGAGCTGGGTGCGGTTGAACAGGTTGTTTCCCGTCGAAGTATTGGTATCGGACCGGGTATAAATCCGGAAGGTGACCGACTCTTCGGTTCCGAGCAGGGTTAGACCTGTGAGATCAATATTTGCGGTCACAAAGTCGTTGTTCGTGTTCGAAAACATCATGTCCCCGCCAATATTGGCCGCAAAACCATCCAGATCGGAGCGGACCGTCATCGTGGAACGGCGGCCTGAATTGTAGGTTTGGAATGCCCCGGTATTCGACCACTCGACTCCTGTTCGGCCATTGAGAACGAGCTGATCAAATTCAATCAGACTGGCGTTGATGCTGCCGAAATTCACCGTGAATTCAAAATAGTTGGACGTGCTGTCATCTTCCCAGCCATACGTGCTGGTTTGGCGTCCGCTTATCTGCGCCAAACCGAGATCCGGATCAGAGGGACCAATGTCGCCCGTGGCGGATGTCAAATTAGCGATCGCGTTTTGGGAATTGCTGTCATCGATTTGCCGGACCACACTGAAGTTTGCGGAGCCAAACCCCGGCGCGACGGTTTCCGCTGTGGAGGCTGTGGTCACAGTTCCAATTGTGGTCGGCGCGCCTGTAAACTCAAACTTCGCCAGTGACATCGGCGCGGCGTGGAGAGAGGCGGCGGTGAAGCCCAGGGTGAGGGCGGTGAGAAGAGATTTTTTTCTGCAATGCATAGGGTGACTCCTGTTTGTGGGGGAATATGTTTTATTCACGATGGCATCTTACTCCCTCCACACGGTTTCAGATAGACCGTCACGGGCAATATATTCGACGAAATGCGACATTTGCGTGGAAGTTTTGTTGCGGATCGGGTAGGAGGACTCCATGAAGTCCAAAACCCAGCCTGCGGAGGCGCATCGTTTTCTGAGCGTACATTACGACCTGAACCAGCCGGTGGGGGTGGAGTTGTGGCGGGGGCTGAAGGAGGAGGCGCGGAAGCACCGTCCGGTGCTGGAACTGAAACTGGCGGACCCGCGGCATGTGGACATCCCGCAAAACAAACGCTGCGCGGGCATGGTGGTCCCTTTGCATACGCCGGACATGTCGCGGGAGCTGCCCGACCGACCGTATCCGGTGTTTGTGGTCAGCCATACCCTCGACCCCACGCCGGGGCTGTTGCATTTTATGAACGACGACGCGGCGGTGGGGCGGCTCGCGGCCGATCACCTCTGGGAAGCGGGATACCGGAGTTTCTGGGGGCTGGGATATGCGAACAAATGTTTTTCGGAAGAGCGCTTGCAGGGGTTTGCTCGGGAGGTGGAGCGCAGAGGCGGCACGGTTCGCACCGATGTGCTTCCGTCCGTCACCTTGGAGGAGAGCTGGAGCCCCGGGGTCTATTTTGAAAAGGTGGCCGAAGCCTTGGCTCCGGTTTTGGAGGCCCTGCCGCCCGACACGGGCATCTTCGGCACCAACGATTGGCTGGCGGGAATGATTCTGGATATTCTGGAACGGTATTACCCGGAACGACGGCACACCAGCGGGGTGATCGGGGTGGATAACGGCGGCGATTCCCGTTACAACTGGGTGGACGCCAGGCCGGAGTTGAGTTCGGTGATCCCGGGGTTTTACGCAATCGGTCAGGCGATTGTGCGCTGGATAACAGAATTCGGCCGCAAGGAGGACGTGCCCGCGGAAGGTTTGGTGCGCCGATTTTCACCGGTGGGCACTGTGGGCCGGGCCTCCACGGCGGGCTACGCCTGCGCGCATCCGGTGGGGGGTAGGGCGGCCCGCTGGATATGGGAGCAGGTGCAGACCGGAGAGCCGGTGCAAGTCAAGGATGTGGCCGCGTATGTGAAAATCTCTCCGCGCAGCCTGGAACGCATTTTCGCGGACCATTATCCCTGCGGTGTCAAAGAAATGATCCTCAGGATGCGCATGGATTTGGCCAAGCAACTCTTGCGGGGGACGAAGGATTCGGTGGCCGAAGTCGCCTTTCGCTGCGGGTTCTCAGGGCAAAGCGTCTTCGGACGCGTATTCCGCGAACGCGAGGGGAGCACGCCCCGGGACTGGCGACGTCAATCGGTTTGAGGCGCAAGTCCCGTTTCGAATCATATGCCCAAATACAGGTCACGCCCTTGCACCAAAGCCTCCAGTTTGCGCTCGACCACCGACCGTTTCAGCATCCAGAAGCCGCAGTCGGGATGCACCCAGCCAATGCGCTCCGCGCCGAGAACGGCGGCGGCGGTTTCGATGCGGCGGGCCACTTCCTCCGGGGATTCGACATGATTGACCTTGATGTCGATGACCCCCAACCCGAGGACGATGCGCTTGTCGATGTCTTTCAGGGCCAGCAAATCCGCGTCCGGGCGATGGGCAAGTTCGAGCACCAGATGATCCGTGTGGAGACCGTTCAAGAAGTCGATCAGGGCCTTCCACTCACCGCCCTGAATGGTTTGGCCCCCATAGTTTCCAAAACAAAAGTGGACGGCCTTCTCCACCGTGACCCGGTCCAAAATCCGGTTGATGCCCGCCAAGGCGATGGGCGCGTTTTCCGGGCTGCCGGGGATGTTGGCCTCGTCCACCTGCACACAAGCGCATGGCAAATCCGACACCTGTTCGGCGAGGACATCCGCCAAGGCCAAAGTTAAATCCTCGAGAGATCCATAATGTCTATCCAAGAGGGTGCGGGCCAACATGTAGGGGCTGGTGAGGGTGAATTTAAATGGACCGGGGGCGACGGAGGAGGAGCGGGCGCAGGCCTCTTCCAGATCGAGGCAACCCTCGGAAAGCTCGCCGCGAACCACGCCCGCGGGTTTCCGGCGGAAGCTCATTTCCTGTTTTGCGCGGAAAGCGCGGGTGTCCGAAATGCCAACCCCTGTGTCAATGCCCCCGATGCGGGAAATGAAATACTCGATCATGCCGTTGGTATCGGGGTGATTGGGATCAAAACGATAAAGTTCGCCATCGGTGGGTAGGTCGATACCCGCGCGTTGTTGGGTGGCAAATACAACCGCTGTGGCATCCAACACGGCCTGTTCGCTGGGCAATGCGGCCAGCCAGTCTATGGGTGAGTAGGAACCGACGGTGGTGGTGCGAATGGACGGGGGCATGGGGTCTCCGAGGTTTGACCGAAAGCACATGTAATGGTGGAGTTTCGGGGATGAATAAAAATTACGGTGAGCAATCCCATCCATTTCACAGAAAAGGCACAAGACGCAAGTCGAGTTTTGGTTTTCAGTTAAGCAGTGCCTGCTTCCATGTAGGACGATTGGGGGGCTTCCTCACCCCCAAACGACTGAAGGGGTTGCGTTTACATGGTATTGTACCTGAAATATCGGGAAAAGTGCAGAAGAAGACAGGAGTGCCAATCTTCGCATTGGCAGGGGCCGGGGGGGAGTTGATATTCTGGGATTTAAACAAATTGTATGGATTTGTGGCTCATCTATCGATGGCCGATGCGGAGATCGGCGCTCCTGTTTTATAGATCCTGAAAAAATGGGGAATGTCCTGGGAGTTTTGAACGTTGATCTTTTGCGGGCTTCCGCATAGGGGAAGGGGATGCATTCACATTATGCTTTTGCGAGTGACAATACGGCCGGGATGTGCCCGGAAGCTTTGGAGGCGCTGTGCGCCGCGAACGAGGGTTTGGTGGCTTCTTATGGCGACGATCCCTGGACTTCGGCGGCGTCCGATGCATTCCGGGATTTGTTTGAAACGCATTGCGACGTGTATTTCGTTTGCACCGGGACCGCCGCAAATTCTTTGGCGTTGGCTTCGTTGTGCGCTTCGTATCATTCGGTGATCGCCCATGAATTGGCGCATATTGAGACCGACGAATGCGGTGCGCCGGAGTTTTTTTCCAATGGCTCGAAGTTGTTGATGGGCGCGGGCGAACAGGGGAAACTTCACCCGGAGTCGGTGAAAAATCTGGTGACCCGCCGGACGGATATTCATTATCCCAAACCCAAGGCCTTGAGCATTTCCCAGAGTACGGAAGCGGGCACGGTCTATCGCCCCGACGAAATCGGCGCCTTGGGTGAAATTGCCCGTGGACATCAATTGAAAATCCACATGGATGGGGCCCGATTTGCCAATGCGGTCGCGTCTTTGGGCGTTTCTCCGGCGGAAGTCACTTGGAAAGCGGGCGTGGACGTGTTGTGTTTTTCCGGCACGAAAAATGGTTTGGGCATGGGGGAGGCGGTGATCTTTTTCGACCGCGCCCTTTCGGAGGAGTTTGCCTACCGCTGCAAACAGGCGGGTCAGTTGGTTTCGAAAATGCGATATCTATCCGCACCCTGGCTGGGACTGTTGTCGAACGACGTCTGGTTGAAAAATGCCCGACACGCCAACAAAATGGCGACGCAACTGCGGTCTTCGCTTGCCGCCATTGAAGGGGTGCGTTTTGCCCAGCCCACGGAAGCGAACGGCGTGTTCGTGTGCCTGCCCGAATCCGTGATTCTGGGATTGCGGGAACGCGGCTGGAAATTCTACACCTTCATCGGGCAAGGATTCGCCCGCTTCATGTGCTCTTGGAAAACCCGGGAAGAGGATGTGGAAAGACTCGTGGCAGATGTAGAGGCGCTCGCCGGAGGCTCGCTGTAGATCGCTCGCAGGCTCGCTGGAGATTCGCTCGCCTGAGGCTCGCTGAAAATGGCCAACCAGCAACCCTCAACCAGCAACCAACAACAAACAACCCAACTCCACCCCCTACTCCCACAACACGCGCTGAATGGCGGCTTCGACTTCTTCCAATTCTCCGTTTTCGGTTCGGATGACCAGTTGCAGGATGACGGGAGTGCCGGGCGGTCCCCAGAGCAGACCGTTGAGGGTTTCGGTGTTCATGGCGGCCACGGATTGTCCTTCGATGGACAGGACCGCGTCTCCCGGACGCAAACCCGCGTTGGCGGCGGGGGAGTCGGGGATCACATCCACGACTTCCGCATAGCCATCGCCGGGCACGAGGCCAAATCCGGGGGCGCCCAATTCCATGTCCGGGATAACGGGGTCGGGGATGATCAGTTCCGCGGCCAAGCGTTCGCCTTGCTCGATTTGTAGGTTCAATACCTCCGAGTGGCGTATTCCGTATTCATCCTCGAATCTGGCCTGAAGAGTCATTCGGCCTGGTTCCAGTTGCAGGGCCACGCGTCCGTCGCTCACCTGCTGCACAAAAAGTCCGTCGGGCGTGAACACTTCCAAGGGCCCCGGATGCAAATGCCCGTCGGGCGTCAGGATATCCAAAACCAAAAACCCGGGTCCCGCCGCACGATCCTCAAAGGTGTCTTCGTCGACGAGGGCGGGGGTCAAGGCCGGGGAGGGGAGGTCGTCGGAAAGGGCCTCGTCAATGGTTACGCGGCGCATGAAGTCTTGCACCCGTGGCGTGGCGGTGGGAATGGCTTCCATCCGGTTCGCGCGACGTTCCATCATGCGGGTCCGCGCCCGCCAACTCCAGGCGGCGACGAGGAGAACGATCACCAGGAGGATCAGGTCGGTGCGGGTTCTTTTGGGTATCATAATCGCGGATTGTAACCGGATGTTGTGGAAACATCAATCATTTGCATTGCAAGTACGCGTTTTTCAGGACAAATGGAGCTTGTAATGAGTATTTTACAACAACCTTCTACCTTGCATCGCCAAAAAGATCCCGTGGCGGCCGCGCTTTGGTTTGCGCTTTACCTGTTCATCGTCTTGGTGATCGGGGCGCTTTTCGGTGCCTGGTTGGTCCGTTTGGGCGCCCAAGCGGAGAGCGGGTTTTGGTCGGATTTTGTCGGAGAACAGCGCGGCGACCGCATCATGCGCCGGATTCAAACCCTGATCGCGGTGCTGATGGCGCCTCTGCTGCTGAAAAAAATCGGTTGGGAAGGGCTGCACGACCTGGGATGGGACTCCATGCGTTCGTGGTCCACCCGCCGCCGGGATTTTTATCGGGGATGGGTGTTGGGTTTCCTGGCCATTGGATTGATTTTCGCGATCTCCCTCTATCTTGATCTGCGTCAGTGGGAACCTTTCAAAGCCTCCGCCTGGCTGGACACGATTTTCTACGGATTTCTGGTGACGGGTCTGGGCGTGGGCATCATTGAGGAAACCCTGACCCGCGGGGTTTTGTATCGGAGCATGGCCCGTTGTTGGACGCCTTGGGGCGGGGCTTTGATTTCGAGCGCCATTTTCGCGTATGTGCATTTTCTGAAGGCCACGCCCGAAAGCATTGAACTGGGCATTTTTCCGGCCATGGTTTCTTCCATGATCGACGGATTTCGTTATGAGCATCATGCCTTTCAAAAGTTCGTGAATCTGTTTTTGTTCGGGGTGGTTTTGTGTCGCATGGTTCACCACCGGGGGGACATTTGGTATGCGGTGGGCCTACACGCCTCGGCGGTGGGGTTGATTCGCTTTGTTTCCAAATTGAGTGACCGCTATGGCGACCGTCACGCGGCCATTGGCCACAGCGCCAAATTTGACGACGGGTGGCTGCTGACGGTGATGCTGGTGATTTTAATTCTGGGCTTTGAAATTTTCCGAAGTTCCGGACGCAGTGAGAGGCGGCATGTCCACTTCTAAGTCCCCGGCAGCGTTTTCCGGGGGGGTGAATCCGGATTTTGACACGCCGTCGTTGCGGGATTGGTTGTTGCGGCTGCCGAATGTTTCGGATTTGGACTGTGTGCGGGAAGGGGCCTGTCCCTTGTATCGCGCCCCGCACCCCGAAGGGGGCTTCCCTTTGGCCGTCAAGTGTTTTCCCGCACCGGCCAACGACGCGGGGAAGCGCGGTTCCGATGCCGCCAGCTTGCAACAGCGGGCACGAGCCGGTTTCGACCATGCGATGTTTTTGTACACGCGGGGGGAACTCACCCCTCATCCGGTGGCCTGGGTGCATCCCGACGATTCCGATGCCGGTGGCGCTTGTTTTCTGGTGACCGAGTTTCTGCCCAATGTGATGACCTTTCGGGAGGCGCTTCTACATCATTATTACGAAAATCCGCTGTGTCGTCAGATCATGCGCCTTCTGGAAACCGTGGCCGTCACCATTCGGGACATGCATCAGACCGGATTTCTTCATCGGGATTTGAAAACCCAGAACCTTTTGGTTCGTCGCGATGCCGAAGGGGAATGGGACAAAGCCTGGGTGATCGACTTGGGACGCGGGAAGATTCTCCCCCAAGTCACTCCCGCAAAGCGCGGGGCGGACAATGGATGCATTTTGCTGCCCTCGGATTTGCGACGGGTCTTTCACGAAATGCAGTTCGCCCCCGAACAAGTGCCGGCGGCTTTTCATGACGCGGAGCGAAAGGTGCGTCACCATTGCAAACGAAACCCGGAACCGCCCCCCACGCGCAAATCGCCACAGGAAAAAGACATCTGGATTTGGGATGATCGTTCCATGCAAGCCGTTCCCGCACTGCGGAGCAAAGACAAGCGGAAATATTATCGACGGCGGGATGTGTTGAGCATGGCCGGCGCCTTGGCGCGCAGGGGAAAACCCATTCTGAAAGCGCGGGATGAATTGATGGCCGAGGCTTGGACCCGTCCGGTTCCGCTGGAGGGGAAAATCGGGTTGAGTTTGAATTTGGAACCCGAGCGCTTCGACAAGGAACGCCGATGGCTCGCGCCCTTGGGGCCGATGTCCCTTTTGGTGCGCTTGTATCATCACGAAAACGATAGCCGGCGTCGTTACGCGGTGGAGGCCATTCGCAAATTGCGGGCCGAAGGGCATACCGTCGCCGTGGCATTGGTTCAGGACCGGCGAGCGATTTTGTTCCCAGAGAAATGGCAGGCTTTCGTGGAGTATGCCGGTGGCGCATTGAGCGGCTTCGCGGAAGCGCTCGAAGTGGGGCACGCCATCAACCGCGTGAAATGGGGGATTTGGGACTTGGATGAGTATCAACGCTTTTTGGAACCCTTTCGGGATTGGTCGGCCCGCTTCCCGCAGTTGCCGCTTTGGGGGCCGGCGGGGATTGATTTTGAGTATCCGCGGGTGTTGCCCTTGCTGGACCGCCTCCCGGAAGGCACCACCTGGAGCGCGTTTTCGCATCATTTGTACGTGGACCGTCGCGGTGCGCCCGAAAACGAGCAGTCGGGTTACGATCTGGTGCGCAAGCTCGCTTTGGCGCGGGCCATGGCCCGGGTGCATCCGGCCAGTGCCGACCGGCTCATCGTCTCCGAAGTCAATTGGCCTTTGCAGGGCACGGGGGTGTGGTCCCCGGTGGGTAGTCCGTATCAGAGTCCCGGACCCCGTGAAAACGATCCCAGCGTGGATGAGGAGACCTACGCGGCGTACATGGTGCGTTATTATCTTCTGGCCCTGTGTAGCGGCATGGCCGAACGGGTGTATTGGTGGAATCTGGCCGCGCATGGCTTCGGGTTGATCGATGACCGGGATCCGGGCGGCTGGCGGCCGCGTCCGGCGTATCATGCCATGAAGCGGCTGGTGGAACTGAGTCGAAAGGGCGTTTTCCGGGAAAAACTTCCCGTGGAAAATGCAAGCGGCGGCTATCATTTGCGGTTGGAACGCGCCGATGGCGAGCAGGTGGATTTGCGATGGGATGCCGCTGGCCAAGAAAATCCTTTTGGGAATTCAACCACTGAGCACACTGATTCCCACTGATCTAGGGTTGTGATGGGCTTCGCGGGCGAAGGGGAACGGGAGCGCCGATCTCCGCATCGGCAGGGGCGAAGGGGGCATAAACGCGAACGCCGAACATTGAACGTCCAACTTCGAACATCGAACGAATACCGACGGGGCCGGGGGACAGGAGCGCCGATCGCCGCATCGGCAGGGGCGAAGGGGGGCTGCAAGCATTATTGGTGATTGGCTCTCACAAAGGCACGAAGGCACGGAGGGGATGTAAAAAAGATCGACAAAGCTCCCGACAAAGATTTCTTCATTTTTTATACATCTTACAACGTATGAGAGCGTGTACGTCAAGAGCGGGATCAGCGTGATCATCAGGGCGTTTTTTTCGTGTGCTACACTTTATGCCCATTTTTCTCCAACTTATGCAGCACATTAATGGTGAGGACGAGGATTACGTCAGCAATTCCATCGGAATCCACTTGCGATTTGAACGGGATCAGGGCAAGGTGAGTCTACCTTTTTCCTGAAACCGTGAGATCTTTGCTGTGAATCCGCTCAATCTCATGGGCTGCAAGGAATTGTCGTGAACACTCAACAGACCGCATGGGTATGCCTCTGTTCCCGACAATCCCTTTCGCTCCATGATCTTGCACGCCTTCTTTGCAAATATCTCACGGATTCAGGTATTTGGTAAGTTTCGCCTTTTTTAGAACCTTTATGAACCTTTGGACCCGCTTATGAAGCAAATTTCCCGCTTTTTCACTTCGCTTTTTCTCGCTTGTATTTTGTCGCCTTCTCTTTTCGGGGAAGAGCCCTCGGGACTTCAGGATCCGGGTTGGACGCATGGGACCCTGCCGAATGGCCTGCGGTATTTCATCCGGCCCAACGCCAAACCGGAAAATCGACTCGAATTGCGGCTGGTGGTCAACGCGGGGTCGGTCCTGGAAGAAGCGGATCAGCAGGGACTGGCCCATTATCTTGAACACGTGGCCTTCAACGGGACCGAGAATTTCGAGAAAAACGAAATGGTCAAGTTTTTGGAATCCCTCGGGGTGGGGTTCGGGCCGGATTTGAATGCCTATACCTCTTTTGACGAAACCGTCTATCGTTTGCGCCTGCCCACGGACAAGGAAGGGGTGGTGGACGATGGATTTTTGATTCTATCGGACTGGGCCGGGCGCATCACCGCTTCCGACGAGGCCATCGCCATGGAGCGCGGCATTATCATTGAAGAATGGCGTGGACGGCGCGGCGGCGCCCAACGGGTGCGCGACTTGAAATATCCGCTTATCTTCCATGGGACCCGCTACGCGGAACGTTTGCCCATTGGGGATATCGACGTGCTTCGGGATTTTGATTTTGACCGCCTGCGCGATTTTTATCGCGACTGGTATCGTCCCGACACCATGTCCGTGGTTGCGGTCGGGGATTTGGATGTCGAAGAAACCCGCGCGCGCATCGAGAAAAACTTCAGCGATCTGACCATGCCCGAGGATCCGCCCGAGCGTCCGACTTTTCCGATGGAGCCCCATGAGGAAACCCTCGTCGGTGTGTTTCACGACCCCGAACTCACCTCCTCTTCCATCGCGATGTTTTGGAAAATGCCGCCCGAAACCGTCAGCAACGAGAACGAATATCGCACGGAAATTTTGCGCGGTTTGATTACGGACATGTTGAATCAACGGCTTTCGGAGATCAGCCAGCGCTCCGACGCCCCGTTTTTGCGTGCGGGCACGTATCGGGGCGGATACACGCGGTCCATGGACGTTTATATGCTGCACGCCTCCGTCGATGATGTGGAGGGCGCACACGAGCGGGCCATGCGCGCCCTGCTGGAGGAATCCGAACGCGCCCGGATCCACGGGTTCACCGAACTTGAGGTGGACCGGGCCGCCCGCCGCCGTTTGCGGGGCATCGAGCGCCTCTACAATGAACGAGAAAACACCGAACACACCGATTACGTGAATGAAATGATCCGTCATGCCCTGGAAGGAATTTTTGTGCCCGGAATCGAACGGGAGTTGGAGCTTCACCGGGAAGTGCTCGCGGACTTGGACCCCGGGAAACTGCAATCCAAACTGGCCTCTTGGATTGGCCCGGAAAACCGACTGGTGCTGGCGGATGGACCTTCCCGCAACGGCGTGCACAATCTGCCCGCGGAAGAAACCTTGCTGGCCGTTTACGATCAAGTGGAGGGAATGGAAATCACGCCCTATGTGGATGGACTGGGAGACGTGCCCCTGGTTTCGGACCTTCCCGAGGGCGGGTCCGTGGTTTCGAGGGAATCCATCGATGAACTCGGCCTTGAAATCTGGACTTTGTCCAACGGCGTTCGGGTGATGCTCAAACCCACCGATTTCAAGCAAGACCAAGTGCTGATGAGCGCCTGGAGTCCACGCGGCACGAACGCATTGCCTTTGGAAAAACTGCCCCACGCGCGGGCGGCGGACAGTGCCGTGGTTACCGGGGGATTGGCGGAGTTTTCCGCCGTCGACTTGCGGAACCTGCTTTCGGGTCAAATCGCAGGAGTCTCCCCGTCCATTGGCGGTGAGCAGAGCACCCTGAACGGCGGTAGTTCCGCGGAGGATTTGGAGACGCTGTTCCAGTTGGTTTACCTGCATTTCACGCAACCGCGGGCGGATTCGGATGCGTTTGAAGCCTATCGGCGCCGCAGCATGGAGTCGGTCCGAAATCGCCTTGCCAATCCCCGGGAAGTCTTTGGCGACCTGATCACCCGCACCATGAGCAGCAATCATCCGCGTCTGGAACCCCGTACGCCGGAAATGGTCCGGGAGATGGATCTGGAAACGGCCATGGAGATCTACCGGGACCGGTTTGCCCATGCCGCCGATTTCACTTTTCTGTTTGTCGGCGCCTTTACCTTGGAGGCGATGGAACCGCTGGTAAGCCAGTGGCTGGGCGGGTTGCCTGTGTCGGGCGAGTCCGAATCCCGGGTTTCGCTGGACGTGGAAGTACCCCGTCACGAAATGCGACGGGTGGTGCGCCAAGGATTGGAACCCATTAGCCAAGTGCGCATGATTTGGACTTCGGACGATTTTGAGTACAACTACGCGTCCCGCCATGCGGTTCAGTCCATGATGGGTGCCCTGCGGATCCGCATGAGGGAAGTGTTGCGCGAGGAAATGAGCGGCACCTACCACGTGAGCGTATGGCCGTCCATGCAGGCGTATCCGAGTCCGCAGGTTCAATTGATCGTACAGTTCGGCTGCGATCCCGATCAGGTCGAGAACCTCATCAAGGGGGTGCACGACGAATTGGCCCGCTTCACCTCCGAGCCGCTGGCGGAGAGTTATATCCACACGGTGCGGGAAACCCAGCGCCGTGGACGCGAGGTGGACCTGACCCGAAACGAATTCTGGAACAGCGTCTTGCCTTTTTACCTTTGGCATGACGAAGATCCCCGGGTCATTCTGAATTTCGAGGACTACGTCAGCGCCATCACCCCCGAAAGTGTCCTCGAAACCGCGAAAAAATACTTCCAAGTGCCCGACCGGGCCAAATTCATCCTCATGCCCGCCCCCGGCGTGGAAGCGGAATCGGAAGCGGAAGAAGAGGATGATGTGGATATTTGAAGTCGAAAGTCGAACATCGAACTTCCAACTTCGAACATTGAACAGGCAACCGGCAACCAGCAACTGACAACAGCGAACCGCCACCCCAAGCCCCTCCGTGCCTTTGTGCCTCTGTGAGAGCCAAATCACTCCAGATGAAACTTTGTCGCGCTTTCGCTTGCTTTTTCATGGAAACTGCCTATTTGAAGCGGCTCCATCGGGGATTCCTCCCCGAACCCGGCCCATTCCGGCGCCGGTTGTCTGTTAACCCAAACCCAAATCACTAGATGACTGACACGTTAGAAAAAGAAGCCCAACAATACACACAAGGGCTTACCGCGGCGCAACTTGAAAAAATGTACGACGAATCGTTGAAGGAATTCAACGAGGGTTCGATTATCGAAGGCGTCGTTATCGCCATCCGCTCCAATGATGTGCTTGTGGATGTCGGCTATAAATCCGAGGGGATGATCCCCAAAAACGAATTTAAGAAACTTGAAGAACTTTCCGTCGGGGACACCGTCGAAGTTTTGCTCGAACGTCTCGAAGACGACAATGGCATGGTGGTGCTCAGCAAACAGCGCGCCGAACTCCAGAAGAACTGGGACAACATTCTCGAAACCTACAGCGAAGGCGACCTCATCGAGGGCGTGATTCATGGACGTGTCAAAGGTGGCATGCTTGTGGATGTGGGTGTGGAAGCGTTCCTCCCCGGTTCGCAAATCGACTTGTCTCCGGTCAAAAACCCCGACGATTTCATCGGCCAGGTGGTTCAGCTCAAGATCATCAAGATCAACCTGGAGCGCCGCAACATCGTGGTTTCCCGCCGCGAATTGCTCGAAGAACAACGCCGCGAACAAAAAGCGGAATTGCTCAACGAAATCAAGATCGGCCAACAGCGCAAGGGCAAGGTCAAGAACATCACCGACTTTGGCGCCTTCATCGATCTGAACGGCATGGACGGCTTGCTTCACATCACCGACATGAGCTGGGGCCGGATCAACCACCCCTCCGAATTGGTGAAAATCGGCGACGAACTCGAAGTCACCATTCTCGACGTGGACTACGAAAAGGAACGGGTTTCCCTTGGCCTCAAGCAACAGTCCGACAACCCTTGGGAAGATATCGACTCCAAATACCCCGTGGGCCATCGCGTGCACGGCAAGGTGGTCAATCTCATGCCCTACGGCGCGTTCATCGAGTTGGAACCCGGTGTCGAAGGCTTGGTCCACGTTTCCGAACTTTCTTGGACGAAGCGGATTGCCCGCGCTTCCGATGTGTTGAACATTGGGGACGAAGTCCATTCCATCGTCCTCGCGGTCAACAAGGAAGACAAGAAGATCTCCCTTGGCGTTCGCCAGACCGAAGAGAATCCCTGGGAAATCGTGGCCAACAAGTACCCCATCGGTTCCCGGATCGAAGGCACGGTTCGCAACTTCACCAATTACGGGGCGTTCCTGGAATTGGAAGAAGGCGTGGACGGCATGGTGCACGTTTCCGACATGTCTTGGACCCGCAAGGTCAACCACCCCTCCGAAGTGCTTGAAAAAGGACAGAAAGTCGAAGCCGTGGTCTTGGAAGTCGATTCTTCCAACCAACGGATCAGCTTGGGTCTCAAACAGGCCCAGCCCGACCCTTGGAGTTCCATCGCCTCCAAATATGCCATTGGCCAATTGGTCGAAGGCAAAGTGGCCAAACTCGCCCAATTCGGCGCGTTCGTGGAACTCGAAGAAGGCATCGAAGGCCTGGTGCACATCAGCCAAATCTCCGACGAACGCGTCGAGAAGGTCAAGGATGTGCTCAAGGTGGGCGATGAAGTGAAGGCCCG